>NZ_JAMPKA010000003.1:0-345206 GCF_039961855.1 Trichocoleus sp. Lan
CGTCGACACAGCAAAATAGTTCTTCTAGACTAAGCATGGGGTAATTCAGATGGATGAGAAGTTAGCACTTTCACCCTACCTGTTTTGCCCCTTCCTTATCCCGAACTCAGGTTAATTTATGACTGAAGCAACACAGCCATCTGCATTTCAACAAGCAATTGCAGCAGTTGAAGCTTTATCTTTAGAAGACCAGAAAATGCTTCTAAATATTCTTCATAAACGCCTAATTTAAAGTTGCCATCAATTAGTAGAACAAATTGCAGAAGTACGGGATGAATACAAGCAGAGAATTGTAAGATTTGGTTTAGTAGCAGAATTCTTGGCAGAGTTAGATGATTGAGAAATATCGGTTAGACTTCAAAATCTATTCGTGCTTGCAGGAGATTTTTAAATCTTAACTTTGTATATATGTAGCCTTCGACAGCGGACGACCCAATCTATTACTAGATGGCGATCGCGATCGCAGCAAGCTAAACAAAGCCCTCTAAACAGCACGCACCCAGTTGCAATCAGCCTTGGGCGAGTCTTAAACGCACTCTTAATCTTTAATACTTAAATACTTGCTCAGATTTTGGGTACTTTAGGTGTAGCGTGTCAGTACCTGCATCGCTGACCGCTCATTCAGGGGCATGAAACTACGCGAAAAAACACTGCTGACGATTGGCGTTACCGTCGTAAGTTTGATAGGGGTTTTGTATGTCACCTCGTCAACCATCCTGCTGAGAGGCTTCGCCAAATTGTACGAACGGGAGGCTTACCGGAACGTTCAACGAGTTCAGGATGCCTTCTCTAACTACCTGAGTGAGTTCAGCGTTCTAAACGACCAATGGGCGATGTGGGATGATACCTATAACTTCATCAAGGATGGCAACCGCCGCTATATCGATCGCAATCTGAATGATATTTCCTTGCGATCGCTCAGATCCGACTTAATCCTATTTATCAATTCCTCCGGTCAGTTGGTTTTTGGTCAAAGCTTTAACCTGAAGCAGCGCAAAGCAATCCCCATTCCCAAAGACATCCAGGCATACTTAGCGGCTAACACAAGCCTGCTACAGAACCCCAAACGACTTGACCACTATGTTGGCATCCTTCTGTTGCCCCAAGGGCCAATGGCGATCGCAGCCAGACCAATTCTCACTAGCGAGGGTAAAGGGCCTAGTCGGGGAACGCTGATCTTAGGGCGTTACCTGAATGCTGAAAAAATCAAGGCTTTGAGCGAGTTGACCCATTTACCTATCACTGCGTACTTGGCAAACGATCCGCAACTACCTGACGACTTCAAATCGGTGCTTCCGGCTTTGTCAAAAATGTCCGATAGTTCTTCTTCGATTTTGGTGCGATCGCTCAGCAATAGCGGGATGGTGGGATATACCCTACTGCGGGACATTGACGGAAAACCCGTAATGCTGTTGCGAGTTGATATGCCCAAAGAATTTTATCAACAAAGCCAACTTCTTCTGACTTATCTGGTAGTGTCCCTGGGTATATCTACTTTGGTCGTGGGGATCGCGTTTACCGGGGCAACTTTATTTCTGTTAGAAAAATTGCTTCTGTCTCGGCTAGCTTATCTCAGTACGGAGGTTCGGAGCATTGGTACTAAAGGCGATCTGTCAATGCGCGTCTTAATTGCTGGCAGAGATGAATTGTCTATCTTGGCTCGTACCATTAACTGGATGTTAGAAGCTTTAGAGTCATCTTTACAAGAACTAAAAGCAGAGCAAAAGAAGGCGGAGAGACTGCTACACAACATTTTGCCCCAGGCGATCGCTGACCGTTTACAAAAAGAACAACCTACTATCATTGCTGATAACTTTGCCGAAGTCACAGTTCTATTTGCAGATATCGTTGGTTTTACCCAGATGGCTGCTCATACATCACCAGTAGAACTAGTCAACTTGCTCAACCAAATATTTTCTGCGTTTGACCAACTCGCTGAACAACATGGTTTGGAAAAGATCAAGACGATTGGCGACGCCTATATGGTAGTTGGCGGTTTACCTATCCTTCGCACAGATCATGCAGAAGCCATTGCCGAAATGGCATTAGATATGCAAAAGGCAATTGATTGCTTCAATGCAGTGAATGGCGAAGAGTTCAATATCCGGATTGGCATTAATACTGGTCCGGTTGTTGCTGGAGTCATTGGTTTGAAAAAGTTTATCTACGATTTATGGGGAGATACAGTTAATACAGCCAGTCGCATGGAATCCCACGGAGTAACGGGTTCTATTCAAGTTACCGCCGCCACTTACCAGCTTTTACAGGACAAATATCAATGGAAAGAGCGGGGTGCAATTCAGGTGAAAGGAAAGGGAGAAATGATGACTTATCTACTTATCGGCAGAAAAACAGAAAAACTGCTAGTGTGAGCTAGAAGTTTATAGATATCGCTGTTTAGAAAGGCAAAACTTTATGGGTCGCTTAAATCCTTACACGCTACAGATGCAGATTACCCGGATGTTTCAAGACGGGCAATCTATCTTCGCCTCAGTGAAGGTGCAGGATTGGCTGCGAGAGCGCAATCACGATCCAGCCGAATATGATATTCTCTTCCATCAGCAACCCGCGCCGCCAGGAGCCAAAGAAGCGATCGCGATTCAGATTGAGTTGCGCCGCAAAGATGGACAGCCGGTCGATCCGTGGCTCCAACAAGAAGTCAACCGCCACGCTTAACGCTGTTTAATCCACTAACTTGTCAGCCAAATTTGTCAGCCAAAATGGATGGGTTGTAGAGACGCGATTAACCGCGTCTCTACTTGACCGCCTACCACCCTAAAAAATCTGTTTTAATGGATGTATTTGAAGAAGAATTCCCCTTTAATTTCATAAACAAATCGCAGTATAGTTGTGTAATTTTTTATTAAATATAACCAGTTAAATTTATTAAAATTATTTTAATTGAAAGCAAACAGATTTTCTAAACTTACGCTGAGGTGTGACACGCGCCTCAGGGAGCAATGGGAATGAAATCAAACTGGCGCTGGGTTCTGGCTTTTATTCTTTATTTCCTGATTTTACTGACAATTTTTGTTTTGGCTTATTGGGGAATTGTCCCTGTCAAAATTTCCGCCATTCCTTTTTATGACACAATTGGGCATTTCATTTTATTAGGTTTTGCCAGTTACTTAGGTCAGAAAGCTTTAGGGAACCGGATGATTAATATTTGGTCTCGTCCCATAAGCCTGCCACTAGCACCGATTCTGATTAGTATCTTTGCCTTATTTGATGAGAGTCTGCAAGCCCTCTCACCGCTTCGTTCCTCCACCCTGTCCGATCTCGCTGCCAACCTTATCGGAATCTGGTTCTTTTACTGGCTAGCATTGTTAAAGTAAAGCCTGGGAATCTTTTTTTGGAGTTGGTTACATTCTGAGCATTTGGATGTTCTAGAGATTGATGGCGTCGTCGATGCTACGATGATTCGGCGGCTTTCTCAAATCTTGGTGCGCGACGACTGGGCAGGAGCTATTAACATGAGCATGGGAGAACAGACATTACTTCCCTTTTCACCGATCTCTATCTCAAGAAGTATTCACTTAAAGTAATACGGTTTATGTGTATCTACAGACTTAAGCCCAAGGGTTAATGACAGAAATTTTCTGTAGATTTACCCTTAATTTAGATGGCTTTAGACGATACAAATCTAGTTCTACACAGTCCAGTTTTTTACAAAGTAATCATTAGAAAGCTTACTATTCTCTTCTGGAGGTTTCAATCGACTTACGTGTAGAAGAAAAGTAAGTCTAAAAAGAAGACATTGGAATAAAATCAACTAAAAAATTTTTAAAGTCTAGGTTCGCGTGGAGGTTTAATATGTCTTATCGCTACAACCAAAACAAAGCTCCCTTTGTGAAAATTGTCTACTCAAAAGTTAACGTAAACGGAAAAACTGAACTGGTGCCTCTGGAGCTGTATGCAGATGGCTCTCTTAAAAGAGCAATTTAAAAAAAATACGATCTGCAAATATAAAAAAATTCTGTTTCCCGATTCTGTACCAAAGTTCGGGAATACTCTACAATACAGCGAATAAGTTAGCGTTCATAGTCTTGAAACGACAGAGCTGCTATGGCTGGTGTAAAGCCTAACCAAAATTCGATGCTATTGGAGAAACCCGAACATTTTCCCGTCCTGGGAGTGCCCGTTCATCTGTTAGAAGACTATTCTAAGTGGCTAATCTCGCGCCTACATGAGAAGGTAGGCGGTCATGTCGTTACGCTAAATGCGGAAATGGCGATTCAGGCAGAAGACAACCCCACCCTTGCAAGGATCATCCAGCAGGCTGAACTGGTGATTCCGGATGGAGCTGGGGTTGTCCTTTATTTGCGGCTAAAGGGTAGACGCCTGAGACGCTGTCCGGGAATTGAGTTGGCAGAGTCACTTTTACAGGAAGCTGGGCAAATGGGGAAGCTTTGCCCGATTTTTTTCTATGGTGGGGCACCGGGAGTCGCGCAAGCAGCAGCTGCCGTTTGGGAGGAACGAGTGCCGGGAATTGCGATCGCTGGGAGTCAACACGGCTACCTCTTACCGGAAGCAGAACCAGAATTTAAGACAACCCTGCAAACTCTCCAACCCCGTCTGATATTCGTGGGTTTAGGCGTTCCCCGTCAGGAATTATGGATTGCCCAAAACCGACACCTGTGTCCCGAATCGATTTGGATTGGTGTCGGCGGTAGCTTTGATATTTGGGCTGGAATTAAATCCAGGGCACCCGCTTGGTTGCGGGATAATCATCTGGAATGGCTTTATCGCTTGTATCAAGAACCCTGGCGCTGGCGAAGAATGATGGCTTTACCGCAATTTGCCTTGCGAGCTGTGGTAAAAAGTTATGAGTTTTGAATTGTTAATTGTTCATTGAAGTTGCCATGAACGATGAGCGATTACCCATTAGCCCTTAGCATTACGCACTGATAACTTTTATATGACCACAGCTTCTGCTCATCCCAGCATTGGCAAAGATCGCCGGAGTGACGCACGGGACGCCAATTACTCAGCCTCCTCAGCAGTCATGGTGAAATTGCGGGAAGTGACAAAAATTTATTCCAATGGCAGCCGTGGGTTATTGGATGTGAATTTGGAAGTTAAGCGAGGGGATTTCTTGTTTGTTACCGGGCCTTCTGGTTCTGGTAAATCAACACTCTTAAAGCTGTTGTATGGGGAAGAACGCCCCACGGATGGCGAGGTCATGGTCGATAACTGCAACGTGGCGCAGTTGCGGGGTCATCGCCTGTCTTTGCTGCGGCGGCGCATCGGCGTTGTTTTTCAAGACTACAAACTCATCCCCCGCCGGACAGTAACGGAAAATATTGCTTTTGTACTGTGGGCGCAAGGCTTCACGCGCAAGGAAATTGAGCGCCGCCTTCCTCCAACGCTGAAATTAGTCGGGTTGCAGCATAAAGCGGATTGTTTTCCTGAAGAACTCTCTGGTGGAGAGCAACAGCGCGTCAGTCTTGCTCGCGCCATTGTCGGAACGCCGCCGCTGTTACTGGCAGATGAACCCACTGGAAATCTCGATGCGGATAACTCGGCATCGGTGCTGAGAATTCTCCAGAAACTCAACGCCTTCGGTGCGACTGTGATGGTGACAACGCACGACGAACGCTTGTTGCGGATGGCGAATCGACCTGTGGTGCAAATCCGTGAGGGGCAAGTCAAAATCAGAAATTAACCAGAAATGAATAATTCTTCTGTTTAATTTTTTACTGGGCGCTTCTTACCAAAATCACGGTGCTTCTCACGCCACGCGCGATCGCTTCGGGGATATTTCCCTTCATCACCTGCTGTAATAGCCCTTCCCGACTAGCACCCAATATCACCACATCGCAGGCGTCAGCTTGCGCTAGATCGATCACGGCATCCGAGACAGAACTGGAACGAAGGGGAATCGCCGTCACGCTTGCACTCAGTTGGCGGCTGAGGAACAAGGCTGATTTTTCTAACATGGCGGTGTCCGGCAAGAGGGTGGAAGGATGGAAAACTTGGGCTAGCTCAATTGCGGGTGTCTTACTCAGACACATCAAAGCGGGTAGGAGTTGCAAAGCTTGCTGGGCGTTGGGACCACCCGCAATCGGAACCAGCCAGCGATTGAAGCAGAGGGACACGGTGGGTGAGTGTGCCCCGATGCGATGCCGGGGTGCCAGGATGCGGGGGGGCCGGGGAGAATTGGCAGCGATATGCGCCCTGATGCCTCTGCTTCTCGGCTCTTCTACACCTGGAGTCTCTTCGCCCATTTTCACCAGCACCACCTCGCAGGGAGCCTGCCGGATGATCGTGTCTACCACATCGCCAAAAACTCGACCGGGCGTGATGCTGGTGCCTTTCCAGCCCATCAGCAGCAAATTAATGTGACGCTCGTTAATGGTTTCCAGAATCGCTGGAGCAACATCATGAGACACGCGGATCTGAGTGTGGACGGGAATTTGCCAATCTTGCCCCAGTTTTTCGGCATGACGGAGCAACCGACGACTTTTCGTAGTGCTAACGGGCGTTTGAGCAGGGGCACTGTTGCGGGGAACCGAGATAACCTGAAGACATTCGATTTCGTAGTTGCGATCGCGGGCAATTGCCGCTGCCATTTGCAACAATGCGGGTGCGGTTTGCGGGTTGGCGATGGTAACGAGCATTCGTCCGCTTCCTACTGCCGGAGAACGAGTTTGATAAACACAGTAAGAAGGCTCCGGACGCGGGCCAATATTCACCGATTGACCGTTCAGCTTATCTGCTTGCGCCCGAATAATATCAGCACGGGTAATAATCCCAATCAGCTTGCGCCCTTCCGTCACTGGCAACCGACTGAGTTGATAGCGATTGAGTAAATAGAGAACATCACCCAAGGAGTCGGTAGGGTTTACCGCCATCGGCTTCGGGGTCATGATTTTGCTCAAAGGGGCGTTCCCTGGTAATCCCCGTTGGGCAATTCCAGCAAGGTCAGTTTGGGTAATAATCCCAACCAGTTTCTCCTTATACACAACCGGAAAGCCGCGATGATGGGAGCGAGAGAAGGCTTGCACGGCTTCATCAAGGGTCATATTGCTGGTTAAGGTTTCGACTCGGCGCTGCATCACGTCTGCCGCCTTCAGCATCGATAAGAGTCCATCGGTAGTTGGCTTTTTCTCTAGTTCAATCCCATTCCACTTCAGCAGGCGATCGTAGAGTGACCCCCTAACTATCTTTTCTGACACCAGGTAAGCAACAACAGACCCAATCATCAGCGGCAGAACAAGATTGAAGTCCATTGTCATTTCAAAAACGATGACAATAGCGGTGATGGGCGCTTTGGAGACGGCACTGAAAAATGCCCCCATACCAGCCAGGGCGTAGGTAGTCGGTGAACCCACTGCCAAGGTTACCTCCTGCACGAACCCGACCAGATAGCCAAGCCCAGACCCCAGAATCAGGGAAGGCGCGAATAACCCGCCAGGGGCACCAGAACCACAGGCGACGAGCGTGAGTATATACTGAGCCACAAAAGCGATCGCTGCCATTTCCCAGCTCACTCCACCTGCCAGCAGGGACTCTCGCAGCCCGGTGTTGTCTCGAAATGTTGAGGGGAGAAGGGCGGTCACGATACCAGAAATTAATCCAGCCAGCCCAATTCGCAGCGGTAGAGAAAGTTTGAGGCGGCGATAGAAGGCGAGGGAAGTAAAAATTCCTTTCCCAAACATTGCCCCCAGCACCCCAGCCAAGGCTCCTAACAACAGGTAAAAAGGAATCTCTTGGGCAAAAAAGCTAGTCTGAGATTGGCTAATATCGAGGTTGAGGTCAAGGCTACGACCGCCCAGCAGCCGCGACACAACCGCACCGATAAAGGATGCGAGAATGGCTGTGCCCAAGGTGAGGTCGGATAAATCTTGGAGGAGTTCTTCGACAATAAACAGCACACCGGCAATCGGTGCATTGAAACCAGCCGCTAACCCAGCACCCGCACCAGCGGCAATCATCTGGCGGCGATGGTCGGGCGAGGTAGGAACCCAGTGGCTGAATTGAGCAGCAACGGCTGCACCGATATGCACGGTTGGCCCTTGACGCCCCAAGGTGAGTCCGGAACCCAGAGCAATAATGCTGCTGGCTAACTTCACGAGGGCAACTCGTAAATTCAGGGCGATGGGGAATTGAGAAAGGGCAGCTTTAACAAAAGGAATGCCGCTCCCCGCTGCTTCTGGTGCCAGACGTTCGACTAGGAAGCCGGAGAGGAGTCCAAAGGATAAACCAATGGCGGGTAATGCGAACCATGCAGGGAGAAAGTGGGAAGCATGAACTCGCCATGCACCCAAGGTCCCGACGCCGACTTTGAACAGAACTGCGGCGAGTCCCGATACTAACCCAATTAGACAAGCTTCAGCGATCGCTAAACGCCGTCTGGGTTGTAAGAAAGCTTTGACCTTGGATTTGGGAAATTTGAGTCTTGAGTGTAAAGACAAAACTTGAGAACTTAACACTCTCAAATAATTCATAAGTCATTCAACATTTTGCCCTCAACTCATTTCATGGCTAATGGCTAATGGCTAACGGCTAACGGGCAATTAGCCAGTCTTCGATTCGGATTAACTCAGCATTTTGCCGGTGACAGACAGCCCTTCCACAATCAGAGATGGGGTATAGACCGAACCATTCCACTCGGCGTCGCCTCCCAATGCCACTAGCTGCTTGAGGGCTGCGTATACGTTACCTGCCACCATCGTATCTTTTACCCTGCCGACCACCTGACCGTTCTTGATCCGGTAGCCCAGGTCAACGTTAATCGAGAAGTCCCCCGAAATCCCAGAACCGCCTCCCAGCATCTGATCTACTACCAGCCCATCACCCATCTGCTGCATTAAGCTCAGCAGATCCCCAGTTCCCGGATGAATCAGCAAATTAAATAGCCCCGGTGTCGGGTAACTACCTAAACCGGGACGAAACCCGTTTCCAGTAGTCCCGCTACCCAGCTGGCGTCCGGTCGTGCGGTCGGTATAAAACAGCTGCAAAATGCCGTCTTTGATAAATTCCAGATTCCGCGTGACCGTGCCTTCATCATCAAAAGGACAGCTAAACGGCCCAGATTCTGGGTTTTGGGTAATGGTGAGGGCTTTTGAAGTCACGGGTTCGCCCAAGCGATCGCTCCACGGCGAAGCCCCCTCAAGGGTTCGTTTCCCATTCAGTGCAGCTGAGAGGGTTCCCCAAAGCATATCCGCTGCTTTGGCGGTAAATAACACGGGCACGCGACCGATGGGGGGTGAAATGTTTTCTTTCGCCCACGCTAACCGCTGCAAAATTTGGTTTGCCAAGGCGACCGGATCGAGGCTATCCCGCTGGGTTTGTCCATCGCCAACGCTCAAGAAATCATCCCCCCGCACCCATTCGGCTGCCAGATAACAGCTGAGGGTCGTATCGGTATAGCGACAATCCAATCCTTTGGTGTTGACAAGGCGCGTCGTTTCTGCCTCGCATTCCCATTGAGCGGTGCAGAGGACTTCTGGGTAAGCATCTCGGACGAGGGCGATCGCTTCTTTGCCCATTAATATCAGCTCCTCGACGGGCATAAACTCGCCCAAGTCGGGATACTTAGATGCCCGCCCCTCAGTCAATTCCACGGTTTCCACCCCGTTGAGTGCCGACAAAGCGATCGCTCGATCTACCAGTGCTTGCGGTTCCACAGGGCCATAAGCAACGGCTAAACCCGGACGCCCTTCTCGCCACAGCCGCAACGCCGTCCCTTCTGATTGGGCACTTTCCAGTTGTTTGAGCCGATTGGCTTCAAAAAAAACTGGGCGAGAAAGCGATCGCGCTTGATAAACCTCCGCTTCCTCGGCTCCAGAACGAGTGGCTAACTCCAATAACTGCTCTGCTAGCGTCTC
Organism: Trichocoleus sp. Lan; assembly: GCF_039961855.1. NCBI lineage: Bacteria > Bacillati > Cyanobacteriota > Cyanophyceae > Leptolyngbyales > Trichocoleusaceae > Trichocoleus > Trichocoleus sp. Lan. The sequence continues at coordinate 9,834 of NZ_JAMPKA010000003.1, forward strand.
TTGTGGTAAATCGTTAAAACCCATATTCTGACCGTGGAATTTATTGATGGAACCGCCAAGACGCCCTCATAAAGTCAAAGTCAAAAGTGCAAAATTCTGTCGCTCAGTCTCAACATCCGCGCTTTTACTCCGACTTTTATGCTTGTCTGAGAGCCTTTTTTTATGTCTTTGTCTTCTATTCTCCCAGTCTGGTTGCGAAACCGAAAGATTTACTTTGGAATCAATTTAACTTAGAGGCAATTCTTGCATTAGCCAAAAACCCGCAAAGGATTCTGATTGCGGATCGGACTGAATCGCTAAAAAATGCAACATCCCAGCTTTTCGCTTGGCGTCCTCAAAGTTTTCGGCTTCCGTCAAAGTTTTTGAATCTTTGATACTTGCCAAAATCCAGCTATTACTCTCACCCGTCTCTAAAAGCAATCTAGGCGGTGTGTTCCGATTAAATTTCAGGAACGCCGGTTCAATTCCCGACATCCAGCCAGCCATCGGTACTGCTCTGGGAGAGAAAATCACCACCCCTGGAATCTGCGTCTCCGGTGGCAAAGGCGCGAAATCTCCTAATCCAATAAGTGGAAAAGCTTCTCGAAAGCCGATGTCCCACTCGTGCATTTCCTCAAAGGCTTCCGCTGACAAGGTTACAAATGCCCACTTTTGCCCAACCAGCGCATCCGGTAAAGGTTGGGGCGGCTGGGGTTGGTATTGGACAGAGGGATTCGGGGCAACTCCTTGGTAGCCTGGTTGCTGGGGATAAACGTCCTGCATCCGCTCTTGCAGCCACCGATACAGTGTAAAAGTTCGACGGCTCAGCTGAGCGGAAATGCCCAACTCATCGCAGGCTTTCACAATCATTTTGGTCATCGGGCGGCGGAAGAAGCGGATTTTTTGAGGAGGTTCAGCTGCCCTAGCGATCGCTTCTTCCAACGTCGTTCGCAGCCAGATCGAATTTACCGTGCTATTCGGGCAAAACTCGGCGTAACGAAACAGGGACTCAGGTTTGGTGCGGATATCCAACGGACTTTCGCACACCAATAATTCCCAAATCTTTTTCTGTTGTTCGTCCAAAATTGGACGCGAATAAAAATCTAATTCCCAAACTGTTCCCATGCCGCGCCGTTAAAATCTGGTCACTTCCTTCATAATACGTTTGAAGCATCCTTTTACTCATGATTTACATCGACGGTTCCTACGGAGAAGGCGGCGGACAGGTTTTACGGACTTCCCTCAGTCTGGCGGCGATCGCAGGCCATCCGATCCGGATTGGGCGGGTTCGGGCAGGACGCAAAAAGCCCGGACTCGCTGCCCAACACTTAACGGCTGTGCGTGCCGCTGCTGCCATCTGCGGAGCGAAAGTGCAGGGGGATACGTTGGGTTCAACGGCTTTAGAGTTTATTCCGGGTGATTCAATCCAACCGGGAAAATACACCTTTGATGTTACCGAAGCACAAGAAGGCGGTTCGGCGGGTGCGGTTACTTTGGTTTTGCAGACAATTTTGCTGCCCTTAGCGATCGCGCAGGGAGAATTGCAGGTGACGCTGCGCGGCGGCACCCATGTCGCCTATAGTCCCGCTTATACCTACATTGAGCAAGTCTACTTGCCTCTGTTACGTCAGATGGGAGTGGAAGCTGAGGTGAGGATACGCAGTTGGGGGTGGTATCCCCAAGGTCAAGGAGAAGTGGAACTTCGCGTTAGCGGTAGGGGCGTTAGGGGTAAGAACAGGGAAATCCAACCATTGCGAGGGATTAGCCTTCTGGAACCTGGAGAATTTCAGCAGGTGCGGGGGATTGCTGTGGTGACACAACTTCCTTCCCACATTCCCCAACGGATGGCTAGCCGCGCCGAGAATGTGTTGCATCAAGCAGATCTCAAAGCCACTGTCCAACCCTTACGGGAAAGGGGTATCGCACCGGGGGCGGGGATTTTCCTCACCGCTGAGTACGAGAATAGCAAGGCTTTCTTTGGTGCTTTGGGACGTCTGGGACTGCCAGCCGATAAAGTTGCCGATATGGCTTGTCAGGAGTTGCTGGATTTTCATAACACTGGCGCACCCGTCGATGTACACCTGGGGGATCAGTTGCTATTGCCAGCGGCTTTAGCTGACTCGACGAGTCAATACCGAGTGGCGGAGATTAGCACCCACCTAACGACCAATGCGTGGGTGATTGAGCAGTTTGGCTTGGCATCGATAACGATTGATGAAGTCGATCGTCGGGTGACGGTAACACCCAACCCTGATACATGAGTAGGGATAGTTAGCGATCGCTCCTAAATTTCCAGTTTATTTAAACACGACAACGGCTCCCATACTGCTAATATTGCCCTCATCGCCGCAGACTTTGATGTTCACTGCTGCAACAAAATGGACTAATGGCTGACCTACCTCCTTCATTGCCACCAGGGTGTGTTCTCCGACCAGCCCGTGCGGAAGAAAAATGGTTAATTCAGCAATTATTATTAGAATTTACAAAATCTGAGGCTTTAAAATTTGATCTGAGAGTTTTATCTTTCAATTTCCTAATTTTGATTGCCTTGACTTTTTTCATGCTAGCAATCATACAAATTATCAAAATTCTTGCTTCTAATTTCTTGCTCGGAATTATTTTATTTCTTATCCTTGCACTTCTTTTTATTGTTACTCTTTGTTTGGCCGCTTCCTTTATTCTATTTTTCTTCTCAATTTTCACCTATGCTTTTGTCAATTGGTCGCGGTTCTGGGTCATTGAATGTAATGGAAGGTTAGTAGCTTGCGGTGAAATAAACGGCTATAGTACGCACTCTATGCTGTATTACTTATTTGTGAAACCTGTTTGGCGCAGCCAGCACCTGGGTTCCCATCTAGTGAAGCGTCTTGTTCAAGAAGCGACCCATCCCCTCTATTTAGTCTGTAAGCCTAAATTAGTACGATTTTATTCGCAACTTGGCTTTACGATTGTTCCTTGGCAAGAAATCTCACAGCCTCTCAAATCAAGTTTTCACATTTTCCAACTAGATACCCTAATTAGTGGAAATGTTTGGACAGTTATGCGGTATCAAAGTTAGAAAAATCAGGGATTTTACAAAAATCCCTGATTTTTGCGATTGAATTCTTAAGGAACATCAATCGGAATCAAGGCATTTTCAGGCACATAGCTACTAAACCGTTCGCCATCCGCTAAGATAGCTACCATCCGCAGCGGAAAATCTGGACCGATTTGCAAATCTGCCCAAGGAACTGCCACTTCCAAACACTTATTTAAACCCACTTGAGCGCGGCTAAACCGAGGATGCCACTTGAAATGTTCCCCAGCCTCCTCAAACTCAATCGTGTGAGTCAGTAAGTTAATCCCTAAATGGTGGTGGAACAGATAGTTCAGTGGCGCTTCGTCAGGTAAATTTTCCAGCGGAATGGGGCTATTGTGCATTGTTTGGTTGGGATAGAACCACAGCAAATGCAACTCTGGCGGACAGCCTTTACCCGGTTGAATGCCGGTCTGGAAGTCCAGCCGTAGATAGAAGTTAAGGTGATCTACGCCGTACCAAAGACGCTGAATGGCACTGCTCTTGTGCATCGTACCCCGCGATCCGCCCACATCAATCCGACCAGCGCGATCCCAATCCTGTTCGTCACCCAGTCCATCGATGGTGGGATGAATAAAGCCTTGGGGTCGATGGTCTCCCCGCGCTTCGTGAGCTTCTACGGGTTGGCGCAAGTTCGACGGGATCGGCTCATTTAAAGCTTGGTAAATCGCACACAGGTGTTCCCGGAACAGCTGGTCGAACATGGCATCTTGGTTTGAGGAATGACCTTCGCCAAACCACCAGAACCAATCGGAACCTTCTGCGGCGTACAAAGCTTCCCAAACTTCTGGATTGTTTTCCTCGGTTGCTTCTGGATGGCTAGCCAAGACTTTCCGCGCATCCTCTAAGAGATCCCAGGCGCGATTTTTGGCGGGATCGCCAATCCAAGTTGTAAAGCTGCCATCGACCCAAGAGCCGCTGTGCAGCTGCTCGGCGGGGATGGTTGCCTTGGGAGGGAACTGGTCTAGAAATTCCGAAACCGTGACCAATTTCAGCTCTGAGTGGTCGCTCAGCGTTTGATAAAGAGCTTCTAAAAAGGGCTTACCATCCAGATGGTAGTGTTCCCAACAGTTTTCGCCATCAAGGGCAATGTTGACCAGCCACGGTTGTTCTAGGGCTGTACCGCCTCCTTTCTGGCGGTGTTTCAGGGTGCGAGCGATCGCTTCCAAATGCCCGACTAAGTCGGCGGCGGCGCGGCGCGGTTCCATCGCTCCATAAGTAAAGCCAATTAAATCTGATAATCGGTGATCCCGAAACACGATCGCTAAGTCGCCGAACTCGGTTTGCAGCCAATAAGGTTGATATAGTAATTCGGGTTCGTAGACATTCCCCGCGCCGTCTCGATGGAAAAATTGCTTCTTAGACCAACCTAAGACGGCTTCATCCGAGCAGATCCACTTATATCCTTGCTTGGCGATATAAGGCAAAATTTCGGGGCTAACCGATTGTTCTGAAGGCCACAAACCACGCGGTTCTTGCCCAAACCGATCTTTATACATATCCCAAGCTTTTTGGAGATGTCTGGGGATATCTTCAGCCCACTGGAAGCGCTGCTTCGGCAAGGTCATGTTGGGCACCGCCACCCGACCGGAGTTGGTATCGTTCAGTAAGGGCAAAATTGGGTGCGTGTAGGGCGTTGTCGATACTTCCAGTTGCCCCGCTTCTTGCATCTGCCGGTGCTGCGGAATGATGCGACTCAAGATTTCTCGTTGTTTAGAGAAAATTCGCTGGCGATCGCTTAAAGTAAAGTTTCTTCCCTGCTTCAACCAGCCCTCAATCTCTGGATCGTCCCAAAACAAAGGATCGATCCACGCCAGATTATGCCAAGCGAGCAAATCGCTGTAATCTTGCGGATTCCAATTTGTCCAACACCATTCTTCCCCCTTTTCTTGACGTTGCCCGTACAGTTCTCCGTAGCGAGGATGAGGGTCAATTAAAGTATGGTGATTGGCATCAAAAAAATGCTCAATAATAAATCTTTTTTGTTCATCACTCAGTTGCTGTTCTGGCGTCAAAGCTGCTGCTAAGTACGGGTCCATCGCCGTGCCAGCAACATAATCCTCTAACTGCAAAATCAAAGATGGCACGAGATTAACCGTTTGATGCAGCTTCGGATAACGAGCCAGCAGCAGCACTAAATCTAGGTAATCTTTCGTCCCATGCAGCCGCACCCACGGCAAACGATACTGGTTGACTGCGCGGCTTTTGTACAGAGGTTGATGTTGATGCCAGATGAAAGAGATATAGAGAGGATGGGGCATAGGAAAAGTAAATAGGAGAAACTAAAAAGGCAAAAGAAATATCTGTTTTATTTCTTTTGCCTTTGGCTTTGAAAAGACTGGTTCAATTAAACTAAAAAGGCAAAAGAAATCAGAAAAAATCTTTTGCCTTTTGCCTTTTACCTTTTGCCTTTAAAGGACTTGCTCAACTTCGGCAATTTCGGGGATAAATTCGCGCAGGCGGCGCTCAATTCCCATTCTCAGCGTCATTGCTGAACTAGGGCAAGATCCGCAGGCTCCTTGGAGGCGTAGCTTCACGACTGGACCGTCGATGTCTACCAGCTCAACGTTACCACCATCGGACATTAGGTAAGGGCGCAGTTCATCCAAAACTTGTTCGACGTTTTCTGAAGTCAGTGCCAGTGTTTGTGACATGGTTAGTTTACCTTATCGAATCTTTCTTTCTATTGCAGCTATGTTGATCCTAGTTCACGCAGAGATAAAAACTCATCGCGAAAATGGAGAACACTGGGAACCGCTGAGAGCGTATTGTAACGCCGACTGCCTATACCGCTGCTGGTTCCAGTAACTTGACGTTCGCGTAGTTGAACTCGGTAGTCGTTTTCTGACCTTGCTCATTCGCGTGAATTACCTGCTTGGTCATCACGTAGTAATCGCCGACTTTATCGAAGGTATCCTCAAATTGCATTTCTCTGAGCAATTCACCTGTCTGAGGATTCCGGAAGACAACATCGTAGCGACTGGCGGCGTAGCCTTCTCCGGTGTCTAAACTTTCAGCGGTATCGATGACAAATGCCATTCGACCCATTACCCGACTCACCTGGCAAATTTCAGTGCCTCGGATTTTGTAGTTAGATCCCATCGCATCGCCTTTAACTAGAATTTCCGTAGCGCCGCTGGCGTCCGTTTCCCCCAGGTTAAATTCGTTCTTGCCGTGAGCTTTGTCAAAAGACCCCCGCTTGCGGTGGGTGACAATATCCCTGAGCTGAGTATAGATGCTCTCTTGCACCGTTTCGTCTTCGATGCCGGTAACTTCAACAGTCATGTCGCTGTTGATGCGAATTTTGCCTTTGTAGACTTCATCACCTTGCTTGAGTTCTACATCAGCACTATATCCGGGGAAATTAGTATCCCAGGTGTAGCGGTTTTCGTAGGCAGCCCGAAACAAGTCACGAGCATTTGCTTGCTCAGTCATAGACTCTTACTTTAATCAACTTCTTTCCTAGTGTAAAAATCTTTGCAGAGTAGTGACACGCTTTGGCGACACAATTCGCTGAAAACTGGGGTTAGCAGAAAAACCCGATAGCGTCGCTGTACCCACCTAGATTAATAGGTCTATTGAACCCGTCTGTGGCGTAGTAATCATTACTGGAGCTTGATACAGGGGTACAGTGACCATGACTGTTGAGCTGAGCCCTTCCCCGTAACGATGAACATGAATATTGCCAGCCATTGCTTTGAGCAGCTTTTGGGAGATTGTTAGTCCGAGTCCCGTACCCGCGTCGGGAGTTGTGGGAGAGCCATTCACTTTACCGAACAATTAAAACTAAGGCACCGGCTTATGTCCAGTGCTTTTCCCAAACTTTCAACCGTTTGCTGAAAATCGCTTTTAGATTGAGTGTGCGATCGCTCCTGTTAGCAATTTGGTTCAAAGTTTTGGTACGGTTCGGAAATTGGCTCAGTCATAGAATCCTGTTGACCTCGCAGGCTATGTTGGCGTGCTTGCTTTCTCGAAATTTCATCGTAGAGCCTGAAACTACCAGCAAGCAGCTTGTTTGTGCTTTCAACTGGTAGAGCCAACTCAATCCAATTTCATCAATCCCCGAAAGTAGCACCTACATTAACAATCCATCGAACCTGTCTGTTGCGTTGAAATCATTACCGGCTCTTGATACAGAGGCACGGTGAACGTAACTGTTGAACCCAGACCTTCGCCCATACTGTAGAAGTTTACGACCCCACCCATTGCTTCTACCAGCCTTTGAGATATTGCCAATCCCAATCCGGTACCACCGTACTGTCTAGTGCGAGAGCCATCCACCTGGCTAAATGATTGAAATAGTTTGTCTTGCTTGTCAAGGGAGACGCCAATCCCCGTATCGGCGACTTGGACTTTCACGACGCCTGGACATTCCTGTCCTCCAAACTTAAGTTTCTTTTTACTGACCTCGGCACTGACCGTGACGCCGCCTTCATGGGTAAATTTGATTGCATTCCCTATCAGGTTTAACATCACCTGGAGCAGCCGCTGGTAGTTGCCATACAGGATAATTTCATCGTAAGTAGATGGCATTTGAATGCATAAGCTCAGGTTTTTCTGCTGCGCCTGATTCTGGGTAAATTCCTCAACATCCCCGAATAGTTCTTCCAGCTTCACCTGTCCCAGTTCCAGCTCCATTTTGCCTGCTTCAATTTTGGCGACATCGAGAATGTCATTGATCAGGTTGAGGAGATGTAAAGCTGAACGGTAAGCATCTTGGATAAAATCCAGTTGCTCTTCTGGCTCGTCTACCGTCCCATCTAGGATCAGCTTCAGGGAGCCAATCATGCCGTTTAGCGGTGTCCGAAGTTCGTGGGAAGTATTTGCCAGAAACTCTGATTTGAGGCGAGAAGCTTCTTCTGCTTGTTCGCGGGCTTCTTCTAATTCTTTATACAGGGTGGCGTGAGCGATCGCGGTTCCCACCTGATCTGCCAGTTCTCTAACTAACTCAACTTCGGCATCGTTCCATCGCCGAGTGCGATCGCACTGTTGCAAAGCGATGACGCCATTTGGCTGGTTTTGATAGCAGGTAGAAACGACTAATACCGATTGTTGCCCAAACGCATTCACCCCAGCCTGTTCTACCACAACTGGCTCGCCTTGTGTCTCCAGTGCTTGCCTTAGATAGGGTTGCTCGGCAAGCTGTAACTGTTGTCCCAGCATCGACCGAAACGTCTCCTGGCAATACTCCGCCACCACCTGCACTTTGGGCTTAGAACTTTCGTAGTTGCAGATGATGCAGCGACTAACGTTAAGCGCTTCTCCTAGCCCTCTAACCGTTTGCTGCCAAATGGTATCTAGATCGAGCGTGCGACGGATATTCCTAGCAATCTGACTCAGCAGTTTTTGGTACTGATCTGGACTTGACACAGTTGACTCGAAAGTTGGCAGTGAGACATTAACAGGAGCCGCCATCAGAGTATACCTGTAAACTGCAAAAGGAGAAGAAGCTAATGATTACCAGCCGTTTTCTGTGATAGATACAACCTCAAAAGACTTGCCCTGCGGCTAAAGTCTACATCTAGAGTGTTCTTTATTTTGCATTAATCGTTCCATTCCCCTCTTGGAGGCACGGGCGGATTCCTCTCTAGGTTCCGAGTCAGTTCATCATCTCGATCTCGTTCACCTCTAAGCCACTGCCGAATTGCCGTCTCAATGACCTTACTCGGATCGTTGGTCAGGTGCTTAATTTGTGCTAACAGTTCAGAATCAAGGTGGATAGAAATTTCCACCTTTTCGGCTGAACCCTGAGAATATCTGGCCCGATCGTTCATATCAGTGCAGTGATGACATTTCCAAGCAAATCCAATGCGGAAGAGGATGCGCCGTCTTTCCATGCTAACTGCTGATGCAAGCAACGCAGTGAGTAGAGGGCAGCTCCTATCCTAATGGGCAACAAAATTTTGCAATTCCGATCCCTAGTATGCATTCTGACATTCTCTGGGCGCTAACTGCTAGTAGGCAATAGCGCTCTATTTTCTGGTGAGGTGAGGGCGGCTGCTCCTGAAGCGTTGCCACTTTTCGGTAGAAAAGTCGTTTTCTCCTCAGAAAATTACCCTTTTTTTAAAGGTTTTTCATCAGGGCAGTTTTTGCATGGATTTAATTCCAATGTGCCCTAATCTACTTGAATACACAAGATTTCTTTTTAAGTCTTTAGATTCACAATACCTTTTGCTGTGTTCTCATCACCCTCCCATGCCAAATTAAATGGTTATCGCTTCGCTTGACTGACTGTTTGACAGTTACTCAGTCCTCCTTCCTCAACCCTCAGTCCTCCTTCCTCAACTCTCAGTCCTCAGTCCTCCCTACTCAACCCTCAGTCCTCAGTCCTGCATCTATTTTTATCGCTGTCTCTGATTTAGGTAAACCGCGCAGATTTTCTACTGTATAGTCATCGAAGGCGGTAACTGTCCTACTCAAAGTTAAAGAATTGTTTCACGTTGACAGAAGGGACATATCTGCGGCTGTCCTAACTGCCTGGGCATCGGAAACATTACAATATTTGAAGTCCGCTGAACTTTTCAATTGCCGTTCGTGCCTTTTTGTTTGGCTATGACTGACGTACCTGTTTCTCGCATTCGTAATTTCTCGATCATTGCCCACATTGACCACGGAAAATCCACTCTGGCGGATCGCCTCTTGCAGTTTACGGGCACGGTGCAAGATCGGCAGATGAAGGAACAGTTCCTGGACAATATGGATTTAGAACGGGAGCGCGGCATTACGATTAAGCTGCAAGCTGCCCGAATGAACTATACCGCCAAGGATGGTCAACAGTACGTTCTAAATCTAATTGATACACCTGGTCACGTAGACTTTTCCTACGAGGTGTCGCGTTCCCTCGCCGCTTGCGAAGGCGCACTCTTGGTAGTGGATGCCTCTCAAGGGGTGGAAGCGCAAACGCTTGCCAATGTTTATCTCGCCCTTGAGAATAATCTGGAAATTATTCCAGTATTAAATAAAATCGATCTCCCTGGAGCTGAGCCAGATCGGGTAAAGGGAGAAATTGAAGAAATTATCGGACTGGATTGTAGCGGTGCAATTCTCGCTTCTGCGAAAGAAGGGCTTGGGATTGACGAGATCCTGGAGTCGATCGTTCACTTAGTCCCGCCGCCGATAGATACGGTGTCCCAACCGCTGAGAGCTTTAATTTTTGATAGTTACTATGACAGCTATCGGGGTGTAATTGTATACTTCCGGGTGATGGATGGTACGGTCAAAAAAGGCGATCGCGTTCGTCTGATGGCGACTGGCAAAGAATATGAAATTGACGAATTGGGTATCCTTTCCCCGACTCAGAAGCCGGTGAACGAACTGCACGCTGGAGAAGTGGGCTACCTAGGAGCGGCAATTAAAGCGGTGGAAGATGCTCGCGTAGGAGACACTATTACCCTAGCGAATGCCCCTGCTAGCGAGGCATTGCCCGGTTACACTGAAGCAAAGCCGATGGTCTTTTGCGGCTTGTTCCCCACCGATGCCGATCAATACCCAGACTTACGGGAAGCCCTGGAAAAACTGAAATTAAATGATGCAGCGTTGAACTACGAACCGGAAACGTCCAGCGCAATGGGGTTTGGCTTCCGCTGCGGCTTCTTGGGCTTGCTGCACATGGAGATCGTCCAAGAGCGTCTAGAGCGGGAATACGATTTAGATTTGATTATCACCGCTCCTTCGGTGGTCTATCGGGTGATTACCAATAAGGGAGAGGAAGTCTACATTGATAATCCCAGCCACCTACCGCCGCCGAACGAGCGGGAAAAAATTGAGGAGCCTTATGTCAAGGTAGACATGATTACCCCAGAAGTCTATGTGGGGACTTTGATGGAGTTATGTCAAAACCGGCGTGGTGTCTTCAAAGATATGAAGTATTTAACGCAGGGGCGAACCACGCTGACTTATGAGTTACCCCTGGCGGAAGTGGTGACGGACTTTTTTGACCAAATGAAGTCCAGAACTCGCGGCTATGCCAGTATGGAATATCATTTGATTGGCTATCAGGAAAATCCCCTGGTTAAGCTAGATATTTTAATCAACAACGACCCCGTTGATGCCTTAGCGATGATTGTGCATCGGGATAAGGCTTACAACGTAGGACGTGGTTTGACAGAAAAGTTGAAGGAACTGATTCCTAGGCATCAGTTCAAGATTCCGATTCAAGCCGCGATTGGCAGTAAGATTGTCGCTAGCGAACATATCCCCGCTTTGAGAAAAGATGTGCTTGCCAAGTGCTACGGCGGTGATATTTCTCGAAAGAAAAAGTTGTTGCAGAAGCAGGCTAAAGGGAAGAAGCGCATGAAGTCGATTGGGACGGTTGATGTACCGCAATCAGCTTTCATGGCGGTGTTGCGCCTGGATCAAGAGTAGCGCTTGGATTGAGACTACTGAATTGAGACTTACGCTGGATTTTTAAGCTAAGCTTAGGAACCCAGCGTATTTTCGTAGCTTGGCGTCTTACATAGGGTACTATTCCAGGCTGAGAGTGGGAAAGGAACGAACTTGAGGCGAAGAAATGAATGCCGAGAAGCGATCGCTAATCTTTACATTATCTTCATCGATATCTTCAAAGATTTATTGAAAATGCAGGTACATCTGGACACCATCGCATGGCAAGGTTAGTCTAAGATGGATTCCAACTCTTAAAAGACTCAATTGCCAGATGAGAATTTTAGTCACAGGTGGTGCTGGTTTTATCGGTTCCCATCTGATCGACCGGCTAATGACGCAAGGGCATGAAGTCATTTGCCTCGATAACTTCTATACCGGACACAAACGCAACATCCTGAAGTGGCTGGATAATCCATATTTTGAACTCATCCGTCACGACATCACCGAACCGATACGCTTGGAAGTGGAGCAAATTTATCACCTAGCTTGCCCCGCCTCTCCAGTACACTACCAGTTCAACCCAGTAAAGACCGTGAAAACGAATGTCCTGGGTACACTGAATATGTTAGGACTGGCAAAGCGGGTGAAGGCGAGATTACTCTTGGCTTCCACCTCAGAAGTGTACGGCGATCCTGAAATCCACCCCCAGACTGAAGAATATCGCGGTAATGTCAATACGATAGGAATTCGCTCCTGCTATGACGAAGGCAAGCGAATTGCAGAAACACTGGCGTTTGACTATTATCGCCAGAATCATGTAGAAATTCGAGTCGCGCGAATCTTCAACACCTACGGCCCTCGAATGTTAGAAAATGACGGTCGAGTGGTTAGCAACTTTGTAGTGCAAGCTCTGCGGGGTACCGCCCTAACCGTTTATGGTGATGGTTCGCAAACCCGAAGTTTCTGCTACGTTTCAGACCTAGTGGAAGGGCTGATGCGGCTGATGAATGGCGAGCATACGGGACCGATTAATTTAGGGAATCCCGATGAATATACGATTTTAGAGCTGGCTGAGGCTGTCCAAAAGATGGTGAACCCAGACTCGAAGATTAAGCTTGAGCCACTGCCAGAAGACGATCCTCGCCGACGGCGTCCGGATATCACGCGGGCAAAGACTTGGCTGGATTGGGAGCCAACAATACCCTTGCAAGAAGGGTTACAACTGACTATAGAAGATTTTCGCGATCGCTTAGCTTCTCTGCCGGAGAATCGCATCCACAGCGATTCGTGAATTAGAGTCCTTTGTCAAAAGTTAATTATCAATGACTTTTAACAAAAGACTACCCAACAGAATCGTACCCCCAGAACTGTCATTCCAATTTTTTTGAGGTTTACTCCTATGCGTGTTTGCGTAATTGGCACTGGATATGTTGGCTTGGTCACGGGTGCCAGTCTTGCTCATATTGGACATCATGTCATCTGCGTTGACAATAACGAAGAAAAAGTCAAGTTGATGAAAGCGGGACAGTCCCCGATTTATGAGCCAGGACTGTCAGAAATTATGCAATCGGCTTCCCAGTCAGGGCATCTTGAGTTCACTACCGATTTGGGTGCTGGAGTGGCTCATGGAGAAATTTTGTTCATCGCAGTAGGGACGCCCGCTTTGGCAAATGGTGAAAGCGATACCAGATATGTTGAAGCCGTTGCCCGTGGAATTGGCGCTCATCTTGACGGTGGTTACAAAGTCATTGTGAATAAATCCACAGTGCCAATTGGTTCTGGGGACTGGGTGCGGATGATTGTACTTGATGGCGTTCTGGAACGCCAAAAGTCCCTAGTGGGAGCTGGTGGCGTTGTTACCGAGGAGTTGACACTAGAAACAACTCCTCAGTTTGATGTTGTTAGCAATCCAGAATTTTTGCGCGAAGGTTCGGCGGTTTACGACACCTTTAACCCGGATCGGATTGTGCTGGGTAGCACCAATCCGAAAGCGATCGCCATGATGCAGGAACTCTATGCTCCCATTGTCGAGCGCCAGGTGGCAGAAGACAAATCCTTACCGCAAGTGCCCGTCGTGGTGACAGACATCAACTCTGCTGAGATGATTAAGTACGCCGCCAATGCCTTCCTCGCAACCAAAATCAGCTTTATCAACGAAGTTGCTAATATTTGCGATCGCGTGGGTGCTGATGTTACCCAAGTCGCTAAGGGCATCGGTTTGGATTCCCGGATTGGGAACAAGTTCTTGCAAGCTGGGATTGGCTGGGGTGGTTCCTGCTTCCCGAAAGATGTCTCGGCTTTGATTCATACCGCGGACGACTACGGCTATGAAGCTCAACTGCTCAAATCTGCTGTGAGTGTCAACCAGCGCCAGCGCGTGATTGCGATCGAAAAACTGCAACAGGCGCTAAAAATCCTCAAAGGCAAAACGGTGGGATTGCTAGGTCTGACTTTCAAACCCGATACCGATGATATGCGCGATGCTCCAGCGCTCAATCTCATCGAGCAACTCAACCGGCTGGGAGCGAAAGTGAAAGCCTACGATCCAATTGTTTCTTCAACTGGGATGCGTCATGGGTTAACCGGCGTGATGGTGGAAACCGATCCCGAACGGCTGGCTGATGGCTGTGACGCCCTTGTGTTGGTGACAGACTGGCAGCAGTTCCAGACCCTAGACTATAGCAAAATGTCTAAGCTGATGAACAACGCGGTGATGATTGATGGTCGTAACTTCCTCAACCGGAAGGAAATAGAAAGCGCCGGTTTCCAATACATCGGTGTTGGTCGCTAGGAAAAGTTTTGAGTTAGGGAGTTATGAGTTAATAACTCATAACTCCCTAACTCTTTGCCTGACTTGGTGCCAGATTAGACCAGCGACAATTAATCCCAGACCCATTTGCCAGATTTGCGGCTCTACCCAGAAAGCCAGGAACAGGCAAGATCCTAGACCTGCCCAGGCTATCCATTTGGGATAGAGCCGTTCTGAATCTGGCATTTTTAATGCTGCCAGATTAGTAATTGCGTAGTAAATCAAGACGTTAAAGGCACTGAATGACCAAGTCGTTTTGACATTGCCAAGCAGAACTAAAAGGGCGATCGCAATTCCTACCACGACCACCGCTAAATCGGGTGTCGTTCCTTGCCGATTTAGCCGTGCCAAAATTCTGGGCATATCCCGGCGTCTTCCCATCGCCAGCAGCACGCGGGACAAACCCAAAATCAAGTTTAATAGTACCCCCAGCATCGCCGCGATCGCACCAATTGATAAAATCGCCGCACCTCTTGAACCGGCAACGCTGCGAACTGCCACCTCGAGGGGTGCTGCCTGTGCCTGGGTTGCTTTGCCCAAAATTTCTGTCCCGACCGCCCCAATGCCAACCGTTGCCACTGCCATGTAAAGTAGCATTGTCACCCCCAGGCTGACAATCATCGCGATTGGAATTGTCTTCCGGGGTTCCCGTGCTTCCTCGCCCAACGTGGCAATCCTTCCATAACCCGTGTAAGCCACAAACATCAGCGCACTGGCTTGGAGTACCGTCGCCGGAGAACCTTTGAAAAATGGCGTGAGATTTTCTGTACCAACCTCTGTGGCGCGGGGTAGACAGATAAGGACAAAGAAAATTAAAGAGAGCAGCGACACCAAGACGATGGCAATATTGACGCGATTAGAGCGGCGAATCCCGCTCAAAACAATTAAAGTCATTAAAATCGCCGCAGCTAGCGCCGTGGGAATCAGAAATCCCCGCCCATACAAACCTGTCGCATTCAGCAAGTAGCCAGCAAAACCTAAAGCTGCCGTTGCGGCTGAAGCAGTTTTTGCCAAGAGAAACATCCAGCCTGCGGTAAAACCCAGACTCGGATTGAGATACTTGTAGCCATATTCGTAGCTGCCACCACTGACGGCGTGATTCGCTGCTAACTGGGCACTATTGAGACCGTTGCAGGTTGCCACAACGGCTCCAATCGCGATCGCCAAAATTACCGCCGGTCCTGCGATTCCGGCGGCAATGCCGATGCTGACAAACACGCCCGTGCCCACGATCGAACCCAAACCCATCATCGTGGCACCCAAAACCCCTAACTCTCTCTGAAGCTGCGGGGGTGAGGTTCCAGCAGTCACAAGATATCTCCCAGATAACACTACTGTTATCCTAAGGCCGAGAGGTTAAGACACAGTTGTGCGATCGCTTACCTTAAGGAATTAAGGATAGAACAGGGGTGTTCAATCCTCGTTCCTTATCCCTGTTCCTTTTAACGCGGTTAACGCGGTTCTGACCCTGCGATTGCCAGTAACCCATGACGATTGACTACAATCAAGGATTATTGGGAACGCGCTCGATTTGGGCATAGCCACTGAAAATTAGCTTATCTCCTTGGGTTTCCAAACGGTTAATTCGCATGGTTACGCCGTCAAGATTAAAGCGATCCAAATCGACCATGTTATCTAAAATTTCAGAAAATGCCGAGGTCAACGTCTGAGAAATCTCCCGTGTTTCTTCTGGCACCGCCTCTGCCTGAAATTGAGGATCTTTAAACCGAATTCGACGTCGCCGTTCCACGCTTAAGGTTGATTTCATGCTGAGTGGCACCAATCCTTTTTCGCCCAAATCTGCCTTTGCAAAAATTTGCACTTGGTTTTCGGGCAGCAGCTGTACTTGGACTTCGGTAAAGGAAACGGGCTGACCGCCAGATAAATCTGTCAAAGCTGGTGTGGAAATATCTTGCAGGCGCTTCTGCACCAGTTCTGCCTGAAAGGATTGGTTAATATCTGCCTGGGTTAGCGTCACCTGTACAACTGCCTGAGTAGGTTGCTTAAGGCGAATCTGACCTTGCATTACACAGCTGAAGTCAATCGAGACAGCGTCTGTCTCAAACGACATCTCCTCGGTGCGAAACTCGCGGCGAATCACAAGACCACTACCGCTCATTTTGAAGCTGTCAATACTGCCCTGCAAAAGCTTGCTGGAGGGATAGCAGCGAACAGCAACTTCCACAGACTCACTCTGGGTAAACATGTGGCGAA
The DNA here is from genome assembly GCF_039961855.1 of Trichocoleus sp. Lan. Classification (NCBI taxonomy): domain Bacteria; kingdom Bacillati; phylum Cyanobacteriota; class Cyanophyceae; order Leptolyngbyales; family Trichocoleusaceae; genus Trichocoleus; species Trichocoleus sp. Lan. Next base: position 26,237 of record NZ_JAMPKA010000003.1, read on the forward strand.
TAGTCTTGCTAGCAACTGTATTGAGGAGGCGTTCTCCCCAATCAGTGCCAGTATTGTTTGTGAAACCAGTAAGGCCGCCTAACATAATGTTTCGCGTCCATAAGAGTGCTTACTCTCTTGTTTGTAACAAAATATTAACAAATAAGCAAGAAGACCTAAGACAGAGAGAACCCCAGAGAGCCTACTGCTTAAGGTTATCAGCCGGAAAATGGCGCGATTGATAGAATTTTCTGAATTTTCCAATTAGTTACAACAATTAGAGTCGCAGATGTGAGCAGATCGCCCTCTTGATGCGCGATCGCCTACAACATCACTAGGTGCTGCAAAGACTCTGGGCTAAAGATCCGAGATTACTGCCAAAAGTTGCAAAGTATCATTGGAGACAATTAAATTTCACAATCTCTAGAGTCTTCCGATGCCAGTAAGAGCAGGGCTTCCCTACTCCTTATGACAGATACACGAAAATTACTTGGAGTGTGGCAACGAAAGCATCATGACTCAGACTAGGGGAATTTTGAGCGACTGGTGTGGGATGAACACTGTTCTGTATTCTTAAGTTGACGGCGATGACACGGATCATTATTCGATATTACGATCCTAGCTATCCCTATCTAGAACGGGCTATCCGTTCGATTCAGGGAGATTTTGATATTGTTGTATACGATGATGGAAGCAATATTTTTCCTAATTTGGCTGCTGTTAAAAATAGATGCCAAATTAGACGCCTAGAGCATAAAGGGCCAGCTTCTACGCTGATACAGGCTCTGGCTGATGCAAAAAGAGAAAATGTAAAACAAGTATTTATTCTAGATGGGGATGATGAGGCGCTAGAGAGTTTACCAAGCTTTCTCAATGCATCCTTAGCATTACCTTATACAGCAGTTATCGGGCAGTTCAAGGATGTGCCTTCCCCAATTTATCAAGAGCAGGGAAATGAATTATTTCGAGAAGCGATCGCTAATTTAAAATTCTGCCCTCCCTGCTTCAGCCTCAAGATTGGAGACTGGGTACAAGACTTGCCCCGCATCTTCAACCTAGTGCAAACCGAATATCTCTCAACTGGCACTTTATTTTTAAGCTTATTCCTCTCTGGTCAAACCGGGATTTCTGTTGCTGAACAAGTGATTATCTGGAGACAGCACGAAGCCCAAACTTACAGACATCACCACCAGGAAAGGCATTTAACAGTACAGAGAATTTGGCAAATCTACTATCAAAAAGCTTTCGAGGAATATAGCAAAATCTTGCATCTCAATCCCCATGATGCTGTTGCTTATTACAATCGGGGTAATACTTGCTCCAGACTTGGCGATGGGCAAAAAGCAATTGAGGATTACACTCAGGCGCTGAATATCAATCCTAATTTTCCTGAAGCTTACACTAATCGAGGTGTCGCACGCTTCGATTTAGGAGATACTCAAGGAGCAATTGACGATTATACTCTGGCATTGCAGCTTAATCCTAACTTTGCCGCCGCCTACAATAACCGGGGAAATGCCCATTCTAAATTGGGTAACTATCCAGAAGCGATCGCCGATTTGCAGACATCTGCTCAACTTTTCTCTGTTCAAGGGGATATAAGTAACTACCAGGGATCGCAAAACCTCTTAGCTGAAGCCTATTTTAAAATGGGAGCAAGATTGTGGATGCAAGAACAGATTGAACAAGCGATCGCTTGTTATCAGAAAGCGCTGGAAGTTAAACCTGAATTTCCTGAAGCATACTACGATTTAGGCATGATTTTTCAGCAAAAGGGTAGAGTTGCCGAGGCAATGAGCTATTACCATAAACTCTTAACAATCAAGCCTGAATTTTCAAAAGCTCGTTATCAAATTGAGACAATATTGAAAGGTTATCAATTTTCTACAGACTGGTTTAGCCGCAACCTTGATATTTTGAATGAGCATCTTAAACCTTTATCTAAAATCTCCGGATTAAATATTTTAGAAATAGGTAGTTGGGAGGGCCGCTCTACTTGCTGGTTTTTAGAAAATATTTTGATAGATAGTTTTAGCCAAATTACCTGTATAGATACCTTTGCAGGTAGCTTGGAACATCAAAGATATGATTGTGACTATTTAAGCTCTATAGAAGAGCGTTTTAACTTTAATATAAATCGTACAGGTGCAGCGGGAAAGGTTCGGAAAATAGTAGGGAAATCTCAACAAATATTGCGTTCCTTACCCTTGGATTTTTATGATTTAGTTTACATTGATGGCTCCCACCTAGCTAGCGATGTTCTGGAAGATGCAGTTTTAAGTTGGGCGCTTGTCAAAGTTGGCGGCACGATCATTTTTGACGATTATGATTTTATTTTTGCAGAAAATCATTTTCAAAATACCAAGGTGGGGATAGACGCTTTTGTATCAGTATTTTCCGATAAAATTAAATTCATCCATAAGTCTCATCAAATTCTTCTAAAAAAACTTTTTTCTTAGACTTGGTTGTTTTTATTTCCTGAAGACAATCCTGGTTGAGATAAGTTATAACAGCAGTATAATAACTGTCCAGAAAGTACATCACAGTTAGCGATTGGTTAAAGGAACAACCCGTGTAAACAAAAACGTAGTGACTTCGGCAAAGCAGAACTGCGATTGGTTGTTCAATATTTCTTAATATCTGGAAGAGAGAGCAATTATGAAACCCTTAGTGAGAAAAGTTAGCTTAGTGATGGCAGCCTTGCCTCTAGCAGGAGTCATCAGCTTAGAAAAAGCATTGGCACAACCCATCATTCCGGCTGCTGATGGCACTGGTACCCTTGTCAACGTCAATGGCGATCGCTTCGACATCACTGGCGGTAAGCTATCAAGCCAAGGTGAGAATCTCTTCCACAGCTTTAACCAATTTGATCTCCATCAAGGTGAGATTGCCAACTTCCTCTCCACCCCCAGCATTCAGAATATTCTCGGTCGAGTTGTGGGTGGAGATGTCTCCGTCATTAATGGCTTAATTCAAGTCACTGGCGGCAATTCAAACTTATTTTTGATGAATCCAGCCGGAATTGTATTTGGCAACAACGCTAGTCTAAATGTGCCTGCATCTTTCACTGCCACCACCGCCAACAGTATCGGCTTTGGCAATAATTGGTTTAATGCGATTGGTAACAATAATTATGCCGCTTTAGAAGGAAATCCCAGCACTTTTGCTTTCACGCCTCCTCAACCTGGTGCCATCGTTAACGCTGGAAACTTAGCAGTAGGACAGGGGAAAAATCTCACCTTACTCGGTGGCACTATCGTTAATACCGGGCAACTTTTGGCACCCGAAGGAAATATTACCGTGGCAGCGGTTTCCGGCGGAAAATCTGTGCGGATTAGTCAACCTGGAAACCTACTCAGTTTGGAGGTCGCAACTCAGAATTTTAATCCCCAATCCCCAATCCCTAATCCTCAATCCGTACCGCAGCTGCTGACTGGTGGAAAAGTTGGGAATGCCACTAAACTCACCGTTGATAGCAAAGGTCAAGTGGTACTGACGGGATCTGGCGTTGCAATCCCCACCGATACAGGAACTGCGATTGTAGCTGGCAACCTTAACGCATCCGGTCAGACTGGCGGTAAAGTGCAGGTTCTGGGTGACAAAGTAGGGCTGGTGGGTGCCAACATCAACGCTTCCGGCAGTCTTGGCGGCGGAACGGTGCTAATTGGCGGCGATTATCAAGGGAAGGGCACAGTACCAAATGCCTCTAGAACATATATCAATCCAGATTCTTCGATCGATGTCGATAGCAAGAACAACGGTAATGGGGGTCGTGCGATCGTTTGGTCTGACAAGGCAACTGAATTTTACGGCAATATCAGCGCTCGTGGCGGCAAAAATTCCGGCGACGGCGGATTTGTGGAAGTTTCAGGCAAGGAAAGCTTAACTTTCAAAGGTAAGGTGGATACGCTTGCGCCACAAGGTAAGGCGGGAACCTTACTACTTGATCCACTCAATATCACGGTAACAGATCAAAGTGCGGGTCCGGGAGCGCAAGACGTTGAATTAGCCGATGGCACAATTCTTGAGGGTGATGCTCCTGCAAATTTCATCATTTCGGAAACCGAACTGGAAAATGCCTCCGCCTCTGGCAATGTGATTTTGCAAGCGACTAACAACATCACTATCAACGATCTTACAAGTGACGGAACTCTGAACTTCGGCGGCGGGCCTGCTACGTCAATCACTTTTACGGCAGACGCTGATGGTGATAAGGTTGGTTCTTTTGTGATGCAAAATACGGCGAACACCATCCGAACCAATGGAAGAGATATAACAATTTCCGGAGCAAGTATCACTGTTGGAAATATTAAGATCGATCCTCCTCCTGGTTTTGGTCCGTTCGGGAAGATTCAACTCACCAGTAGCAACGGCGCGATCGCTACCGGCAATCTAGACACCTCTAACTTATACGCGAACAGTGGAAGTATCATCCTGGATGCCACTAATGGAAACATTCTTACAGGTGATATTACTTCCTCTAATAATAATAATGATGGTGGTCTGGTGAGTTTAACTACTAACACCGGCACAATTACAGTTAATGGCGATATCAATTCCTCCTCCACCTCTTATTTTCAATCTACAGGCGGCGCAGTCACTTTAGAAGCTGGCAGTAACATCACTACAGGCACAATTAATTCTTTTGCAGAAGCTGACATATTTTTCCTTGGAGATAATCCAGGAGCTACAGGGGGTGACGTCAAGATAACATCTGGAGGCAATCTTAAAACAGATGCCATTAATTCCTCTGCTGTTGTTAGCCAAACAAGTGGTGGTGCCACTTTATTCGATGCGATAGGCGGCTCAGTTACCTTAGATGCCCAAGGTAGTATTCAAACCGGCGATATTGATTCCTCTGCTACTGACCCCATCGTTGCTACAGGGGGTGCGGTCAACTTCACAGCTAAGGACGATATAATCACCGGCAACATTAATTCCTCTGCTACTGTTAATCCCCCCCCTCCCGATCCAGATTTTCCCGATCTGGTTACTAATGCATTAGGTGGGTTAGTTAGCTTAACAACAGATGACAATATTACCTTTAATACGATAAATACCCAAGCTAAAGAACAAGTAGATGGAATCGATGGCTCACTCAGCGGTGGTAATGTCACAATATCTTCCCTAGGAGTTGTTAAGGGACTGAATATAATTGGCGGCACTTCAGCAACCATCCTCACCAGTGGAGTGACCCAAGGAGGCTCTGTTATCATCCAACATGATGGGGGGCAAGATAACTTTCAATTTATCGTCGGCGATGCGACTAACAACGGTACGGCGGGAGCGATTGATACGGGTGGAAGTAGTGGGAATGGGGAGCTGATTTCTTCTGCACAAACCATTCCATCTATCGATACTCTGATTCCCAATAACAATACCTTTGAGGTGGGCAATCCTAGTGTTGATGGTATTCAGATAACCTTTATTAACCAAGCACCGACTTTGACCGCAAATACTCTGCTAACGGATACTCAACAAAATCAGTCGATTACATTCACTGTTGCGAGTTTAAATCCATCTATAACCGATGCAAATAGCGATTTTACCTCAATACGCATTGATGCCATTAATGGGGGAACGCTGACCAAACAAGATGGTACCGTCATCGTACCGGGAACCATTTTGTCGTTGAGCGATGTTTTAGTTTACACACCGCCTACGGGTGCGACTGGTTTGCTCAATGCCTTTACAATTAGTGCGAGCGATCGCGTTTCCTTCTCCGCCCCGCAACAGCTCACCATCAATGTAGCTGAGCCAATTCCAACTCCAATCCCCACACCAATTCCAGCGCCAATCCCCACACCAATTCCCACGCCAATCCCCACACCAATTCCCACGCCAATCCCCACACCAATTCCCACGCCAACACCTTCCCCAACGCCACTTTCTAGCGAATTATCACCACCGCAGGAGACGCCGCTGACACGAATACCGGCAACGAGAACCCTTGCCTCAGTCGAAATCGATCCAGTTGTTGCTCAAATCGACCAAGAGTTTACAAGGCAATTCCAGCAATATTTGGGACTCGCGCCCGATCTTCCCCTAAAAACCTTGGATGAGGCGCGTGAAATTCTTAACGAAATTGAGAAAGCAACTGGAGTGAAACCGGCACTCATTTATGTTGCTTTTGTGCCTGCAACAGTTACACCAGGAACAGCAGCAGATAAAAGTCAACTCCCTTATCCCGCGCCACAATTAGATATTCTTTGGCAATTCAACTCTCAGGGATTAGCCCTAAATCAGCTAGCTCAACTTCCAGCTCAATCGTCAAACAATCCCCTACCGCAGGATAACGACCAACTCGAACTCGTCATTGTGACAGCTAAAAAGCCACCAATTCGCAGGAGAGTCACAGGGGTAACACGCCGTCAAGTTCTCAAAGTCGCCCAGGAATTTCGCTCAGAAATCACTAAGCCGCTTAAAACAAACCGTTACCTCAATTCTTCCCAACAACTCTATAAGTGGTTGATAGCACCCGTAAAAGCTGATTTAGAAGCTAGCAAGATCGATAATTTGGTTTTCCTCATGGATACAGGGTTGCGGAGTCTTCCGGTTGCTGCCCTCCATGACGGTCAACAATTCCTAGTGGAAAAATACAGCGTCGGACTCATGCCGAGTCTCAGCCTAACCGATACTCGTTACCGGGATATTAAAAAAACCCAAGTCCTGGCAATGGGAGCAGCCAAATTTACTAACCAAAACCCCTTACCCGCCGTGCCCGTGGAATTGTCCATTATCGCCTCTTCCCTATGGTCGGGTAAATCTTTCCTCAACGATGCCTTCACTCTGAAAAATCTTAAGGCGCAGCGTCAGCAAGAACCTTTCGGAATTGTTCACCTAGGCACGCATGGGGAATTTAAGTCAGGGAACCCGAGCAATTCCTATATTCAGCTGTGGGACACCAAGCTGAGATTGGATCAGCTGCGGGAGTTAGGTTGGAATGACCCTCCTGTAGAATTGCTGGTGCTAAGTGCCTGTCGCACAGCCTTGGGAGATGAACAGGCAGAATTAGGCTTTGCCGGGTTATCAGTGCAGGCAGGCGTCAAGTCAGCCCTAGCGAGTCTCTGGTACGTCAGCGATGAAGGGACTTTGGGGTTGATGACAGAGTTCTACGAACAATTGAAAAAAGCGCCCATCAAGGCGGAGGCGGTGCGTCAGGCACAGGTGGCAATGCTCAACGGCAAAGTGCGCTTAGAGGGAGGTCAACTCCGCACCCTCAATGGCAGCTTTCCCTTGCCACCCTCAATGGCTGGACTGGGAAATAGAAGTCTTGAGCATCCTTTCTACTGGGCAGCTTTCACGTTGATTGGCAACCCTTGGTAAGAGAAGGGAGGAGAGATGACTGAGGGCTGAGAGGTGAGGACTGAGGACTGAGAGGTGAAGAAAAAAGGGCTGAGGAAAAAAGAGGTCATACCAATTCTTTTTAAAGATGCGCTTAATAAATAGATAGTGTCTTGCGTGTCAAGAGCGATCGCAAACGAGCAAAGGCAAACGCTGAAAACAGGCTGGCAAGCACTAACTAGTCCGATGCGCTCGTCAACAGCTTGCCATCAAGATGCCTCCCACAAAGTCCTCACTCCACTTCACCCGATCGCTCGCCTGCCACTGAAGCTCTATTATTCTATTATTAAGCGCATCTTTACAGAGAATTGGTACGAGATACATCGGCACGGGAATGGCAATCAAAAATCTGCTACCGAACATGAGAACCACAATATGTTCAAGCCATCTGAGAAACGCTATAGATATAGAGACATATCACTTTTTCACGTTCTTTTTCTAACCAAACCGTATTACCCCTCACCAGCTTTTACTTCAAGTAATATAAAATTATTCCTTTGATATTAAAATGTTCGTTAAGTTCCAAGGTTATCAGTTAATCTTGACGTTTATAACCATCAAAACTAACAAGAGTTAAATCTTTATTTACAAATACAATTGAAAATTTCAATACACCTACTAAAATTACCAAATCGAAATAACTGATAATATAGGTGCTGGCAATATTGGATAATTAGCTTAAAAATTAAGTTATACCTTTTAAGGGAATTCTACTTAATGACCATATTGCATTTAAATTTGATATTTATGATAAGAATGAATCAAGCATTATAGTTCTAAAGATATGGAGAATACCTGTTACTTTTGCAAGCTCCGTTTGCACCTTCTCTCAAAAAAATCTCAGAAAATGGGCGGTTACTTCACGAATCAGAAACAATCCTGTAACAATGAATTCCTGGTGTTTTCTCAGATATTTAACGATTTTACACCGATAGGGGCTTGCATAAAAGCATCTGATATATTATTTTATTCGTTCAGTCTAAGCCCTGAGCTAAGTATCTCTAGCTTCTGATTCAGTTCCTAAAATTTGGATAGAAGATAAACTTTCATTAAAGGTTATTGCTCCACTCCTTAAGTTAAACTGTACGTCATGGTTTCGGAGCAGATCGCCTAGATAATGGTGCTTAGGGAAAGAAGCAGCAGCGTGTTTTAGGAAAAGGTCTGCAAATGTAGTTTTATTGCTCGCGGCTTACTCCCTTACTCTCTCCATCCTGCCACAGGTATACATTTCAGACCTCAGGAGGATGCTTTGTAGTGACCGATTCGACGATTCTGGCGTACAGAGAGGAGTTAGGCGATACATACAGAGTAACTACTTAAGTAGATGAGTACAAAGAAACCAGAAAGATAATCACTCGTTTTTTTGACAAACGGGTGTTTCAGAGTGTGGTCTTTTTTGCAGATTTTGACCACTCAACATACCTTAATTTATAATTTGCGCGGGATTTGCTTTGAGGAAGAAAATATCATGTTTGAGAGTACGGGAATACTCATGGGAATGTACAAAACCCTATTTTGGCTCGCTCAAGTTACACCAGTCGATCCAACGGTGAATACTCCAGAAGAAGCGGCACTTGTCTTTTCAGGGCCTCAATTTTTTGTAGCGCTGATTTCTGGGATAGTGTTAGCTTTTGCGTTGCAATTATTGTTAACCAACCTCTCAGTCGCCGCCGGGATCTCTTACTTGGGGCATCAATCAGATTCAGATTCCGATCGGGATGAATCTGGAAGTTTGGGAGGGACAATTCGCAAAATAGGGACAGCAGTCGGAATTTGGACGCTGGTGACAGTCACCATTGCGTTAGCGATCGCGTGTTTCCTGGCAGTGAAACTGAGCCTGATTAGCAGTGGCGGCTTGGGTGCTATTATCGGTCTGGTAATTTGGGCAACCTACTTCTGCCTGCTATTCTGGGTAAGTTCGACGACAGTGGGATCGTTAGTGGGTTCAGTTGTCAATACTGCAACCAGCGGCTTCCAAGCAATTGTCGGCACAGCAACCGCAGCAATCGGCGCACAAGCTGTGAATAATCAAGTTGTGTCAACCGCAGAGGCAGCAGCAGCAGCCGTGCGGAGAGAACTGGGATCGGGAATCGATCCTGCCAGCATCCGCGAGACGCTGGAGGATTATTTAGGCTCCTTGCGTCCCCCTGAACTCGATATACAAAAGATTCGGGGTGAATTTGAAAGATTGCTCAATGACCCGCAACTAAAAGCGATCGCTAACACCGATAATCTTCGCAACATCGACCGCCAAACATTTGTAAATTTGGTAAGCGATCGCACAGACCTCTCGAAACGAGACCTTAACCGCATCGTAGACCAACTCGAAGGCGTATGGCGGCAAGCCGTGGGATCGCGAGAACAACAAACCGATCGGATGGGCGAACTGCTCAACTATCTCAAGTCTGCACAACCGGGTCAAGTTAAGTCAGATGATATCAACGCCAAACTCGACCAGCTGATTGCAGAGACGCGCGACTCTAAAAAAGCCGATCAAAAAGCAGCCGACGACGCAGCTCCTGGTCCAATTCAGCTAAGCGTTCAACAGGGTTTAACGACCCTGATGGGATTAGCAATGGGACGCACGGATCTCTCAGATTTAGATGTGCAAACCATCTTAAGTTCCCTCTCGAAAGCTAAAGACAAAGTAACCGAGCAAACCGACAAACTAGCGACTCAAGCAGGAGTTAAACCAGAACTCCCCTACAGCACCATTCGAGCAGATGTAGACAACTACCTGCTCAACACGTACTCCTGGCAGATTACCCGACCAGGACTTAACCGGGAATTCAAAGAAGTCATCTACGACCCCCAAGGAGATCCGGGGACAATTCGCCGGGAATTGGAGCAACTAGACAAGTCATATTTTGCCAACCTGTTGCAACAACGGGGCGTCTTTACCCAAGACAAAATCAACGACATTTCCGATCAATTGGAAGGCATCCGGCAAGAAGTTTTGGTGACAGTGCGGGCAGCTGAAGAAGAAGAAAGGACGCAAGACCTGCGCCGCCGAGTTGAAGATTATATCCGAACAGCACCCAAGACAGAACTGAGCGCAGAAGGCGTTAACGACAATTTCAAAAAGGTGCTAGAAGACGCAGATGCCGACCATGACACCCTTGAGCGTCGTCTTGCTTTGTACGATCGCTATGCCTTGATGCAATTGCTGCGGGGACGCGAAGACATCGGCGAGACAGAAGCTGACGCGATCGCTACGAATTTAGAACAATCACGCGATCGGGTGCTGATCGAATCCCAAGCCCTCCGAGACCGAATTCAATCGGAAACCGAGGCAGTGTGGGTCAATTTAGAGTCCTATCTGCGAAATACTGGCAAAGACGAACTGAATCCTGAAGGCATCCAGCGAGATATCAAAACTCTCCTGAACGACCCGCAGGCAGGAATGTGGGCTCTTCGGTCGAGAGCTTCTCGCTTTGACCGCGATACCTTAGTTCAGCTACTGAGTCAGCGACAAGACTTGAGCGAGGACCAGGTAAATCAAATCATCGATCAGGTGCAACATTCTTGGAGCAGCGTTGTCCAAGCACCGCAAATGGTCGTAGATAAAGCCAAAGAGCAGGTAGACAAAACCAGCACGGCTCTAGCAGATTACCTGCGGAACACTGGTAAAGACGAACTGAATCCCGAAGGCATCCAGCGGGATTTGACCAGGCTGCTCTCCGATCCCAGAGAAGGTGCGACGGCACTGCGGCAACGGCTATCTCAAGTAGACCGCGATACCCTGGTGAAGCTACTGAGTCAACGGCAAGACCTAAGCGAAGAGCAAGTAAATCAGGTCATCGATCAGGTGCAGGGTACGATCAAAAACATCGTCAGAGCGCCTCGTCGCCTTGCCACCCGGACGCAGGCACAAATCCAAGATTTCCAAAGCACGCTACAAGACTACCTGCGGAATACTGGCAAAGACGAACTCAACCCAGAAGCAATTAAGCGCGATTTGCAGTTGTTGCTGCACGATCCGCGCACCGGAGTTGAGAGTCTCACCGATCGCCTATCTCACATCGACCGCGACACGATGATCTCTCTGCTGTCGCAACGGCAGGATATCTCTGAGGAAGAAGCTGCCCGAATTGTGGATCAAGTCCTCTCGGTACGCGATCAATTCGTGGAGCAAATTCGCAGCATTCAACGGCGAATTCAACAGACGATTGACGGGATTTTTGCTCAAATTCGCAACTACCTCAACTCGCTGGATCGCCCAGAACTCAACTATGACAGCATCAAGAAAGATGTTCGCAAGTTGTTTGACGATCCGCAAGCTGGGTTTGATGCCTTGCGCGATCGCCTCTCCCATTTCGATCGCAATACTCTGGTTGCCATCATGTCTTCCCGCGAGGACATCTCCGAGGAAGATGCTAACCGGCTCGTCGATCAAATTGAAGGCGCACGCAACAGCGTCCTGCAACGGGTGGATCGCCTCCAACAGGAAGCGCAACGCCGCTTAGACGAAGTGAAGTATCAAGCGCAGCGGCAGGCAGAAGAAACTCGCAAAGCTGCTGCCTCTGCCGCTTGGTGGCTGTTTGGTACGGCAACTGTGTCTGGAATCGTTTCCGCGATCGCTGGCGCTTTAGCCGTTTCCGGTCGTTAAAGTTACCGATTTTCTCCGCTAATCCATAAACGTAGGGGCAGGATTGTTTTCCTGCCCCTACTGCTTTTTTATAAGCCCAACATCCGGTTAACTTGCTCGGAAGTTAAGGGTTTAGGCGAAATTTTGGGATCGTAGTCTAGCTGTCGCAAGCGATCGCGTAGAGCTTTAAAACTCGTCGTCTCCAGCAATACCAAATTCTGATATACAGATTCTTTTGGCATTTCCACTCTTAAAATCACATCTTGTAGCTTCTCTTGTTCTATCGCGTGTAAAATTTGCTTGCAAAATAATTCACGCTTCGACACCTGAGTTAATGTCACTAAATACCAATTTCTTTGGACAGGAACATTCGGTGAATCATCTTGAGGTATGTTCTGCACGGTATAGATTTAGGGATATTGGGTGACGGCAAATTGATGGAGGGAACGCTAGGGACATGGCATGGCAGTGCCCCCACTAAGAAGAATAAACTGGCTTCCACCATCCATAAAAATGGTTTCAATTAGCTTTAGGCAATTAATAACTCATTAAAACTTTTGAAAGTCATTATTAACAAGTCAGCAACTAATTCAGCCTCCAGAAAATCTTTCATAGCTTCATTCCCCACAATAGTGTAGCAGGAGTCTGGGAAAGCTTCATTTTCTTCAATCTCTTGGAATAAATGAAAATAATTTTTCGTTAGCAAGATCGCGATTTTGCTTTAGATTCCAAGCTCTAGCACTGCTAAATGATTTCCAAAGAAGAGATCCCCGACTTCCAGAGAAGGCGGGGATCTGAAGGGCTAACGTCTCACAGCTCGAATAGGATATTTCTACACAAGCAGATTGATTCAGCGCATTGGAATTACAACCGTCGCAGTAATTCTGGCAACAGCTTACCCGGAACCTTAGAAAGGGCGAGATTTTGACCTTGTAAGCCACGTTCGCGGAAAAACGCCCGGATTGTCTGCACAACATAAGACAAAGTGGATTCGTAGGCATCGGGTTGAGCGCTAAAACCCCGCAACGCTTGTAAATGGTTGTGTAGCGCTGCCTCTAAATGCTCTAACAGGGAACCCTGAGCCAAAGCGAACTGCTTATCCGTCGCCATCTGGTAGTGAGCCAGCCCCAAATTATTGTAGGTGGCAGAGGCATCAAACGTAACCGGCACTGGGGGCGTGTTTTGGCTCAGCCGGTGGACAAGCGCGATCGCAGTTTCATAGGCTGTAATACACGAGTGCAAATATTCCTGTCGTGCCTCCACCTTCGTTTCTATCTGGCTTGCCAAATGCCAGTAAGCCGTACCCAAATTATTCTGCGTCGCCGCGCAAGCTGCCGGGACTACATCCGGCGTCCGATATTTTAGTCCATTCAAGTAAGCGTCGATAGCAAGTTTTAAATAGGTTGCGGGTTGTTCGTACTGGGCGAGATTCCAGTAGGCGGTGCCAATGTTGTTTTGCAGCATTGCCCAGCTAAGCGACTCTTGCTCCGGATTGTAATACAACAGCGCTTCTGTATAAGATGCGATCGCTTGTTGCAAGTTTGTCACCGGCTGCTGCTGCTGCGCTAAATGCCAGTAAGCTGTACCTAAATTATTATGCGTCGCCGCATATTTGAGCGGCTCCATCTGGGAAGGACGATAGCGCAAAGCTTCCTGATAAGCGCCAATCGAGTATTGCAAGTTCTCGGCAGCATCTCGATAACGAGCCACTTCTCCGTATGCCGCCCCCAAATTATTTTGAATCATGGCATAGGTGTGGGGCGCTTCATCGGGATTGAAGGTGGTTAAAGCGGTTTGATACGCTTGAATCCCTTGCTCCAGATAGACAAGCATCTCCTCGACTTTGCTTGGATAGCGAGCTAGCATCCAGTAGAGATTGCCCAAGTCATTAAGGGTATCCGGTACCAGCGGCGAATCTGCCTCTAGCCAACTCAATGCCTGTTCGTAAGCTTGGATGGCAACGATCAGGTTTTCTTGCGAGGTATTCGATTGTTCGAGTTCAATTAGATCGCGGTAATGATTCCCCAGCCTCAGATAAGCTTCAGCAAGTGCCTCTGGCGGACAGGATTGCTGCTGTAATTGAGCAATTTCCTGCAACGATTGCACCTGAGGCAAATTCTCAATCGCCTGATGAGGGGCTTCAGAATGGGAAGGATGAATGGATGCTGATTCATCGCTCTTTTCTTCTGATTCCTGTAGGGGAGAAGTATCAGTTGGCGAACTTGTCGCCGGATGCTGAGATTCGTCTCCCGGAGGCGTCGCTTCTACCTCTTCCTTACCAGAATCATTGCCTGAAACTGGATTTTCCGAACGGGTTTCGCTATATTTCGCGAAGTCGCGGTTCAGAATGTGCCACAGATTTTCTTGAGGTACAGCCGTCTCTTGCTCAGCAGCTTGTTCGCGGGGCGCTGAGAATTGTAGAGACGGATACCACGTCTCTTCTGATACAGGCGTGGGTTCCCCTTCAAACTCAAATAAGCCGGTGTGACACCGCCAAAACTCAGGTGCCGACTGCTGAATCGCCCGGAACCAAGGGCGAGGCATCCACAGCAACAAGCTAGATTCTAAGCGCGGCAAACTGCGCTCAATACCCCTGAGAGAGCGCAGAAATAATCCCTGTACCGTTGCTGGCTGCTTGGTTAATAGTTCCACCCCCAAAATTTGAAATCCGGGTGGGTTGTTGTCAGGGGGCGGGTGTTTGGCTAACCAGCGATTGATCTGAGCGATGGGATGCGGCTGGCTCAAGTTTAAGTTCAGGCTAACCAGTCGGGGGTAGCCTTGGAAGGAGCCAGGATTCGGCAGGAAAGACGAATGAGTGCGATTGGACTTGTTTCTTCTTCCGTCTTCCGAAATCGCCAATTCTGCGTGTAATCGGGCAGCCAGACGATTTCTCAGGGTGAGGTCGTCGCATACCGCCACAAAAATTTGGCGACGCAAACTAAGACTCAGCGCCTGTTTCAATCGCTGATAGATGATCCGGTTTCCATCGGAAATTTTTCGGTGAGCGGTATCCGTCACCGTCATGCTGGCAGGGTAGTGTCCGTTGGCTTGTGGCACCGACGTTTAGGAAGGATAAATAAGGGACTGAGGGCTGTTTGGGGGGTTTGGAACCCGCCCATTCGGACTGGGTACTAGAAAACCAATTCAGTTAGTAGGAGAACCGAATTCAACTATGTCATTTTGTCGGTGTCATTTTGTCGGTTGGGGGGCGTGGAGGGGTGAGATACGAAACCCAACACGGCAAATTGACTGCTGAATCAGTACCGATAAAAATTCTTGCCTGTCATCTTGAATCCGACTTCTGCCTTTTTTGAGAAGTGGATACCCATTTCTTCCCATTCCAGTTGCCTGGGTCAGGATTAAACGCAGCTTTTATCTATCCGCCAAAAGGATGATTTTAGATTTCATCTTTTTGAGCGATCGCAATTTCGCATAGCCGTAGCTCTGCTGCCAATCACTGTATCGCTCGTTACATCCTCTACCCTATAGTTCCTTTTCATCAGAAGATGTAGGAATTGCCGACGATGGAAAAGGCTAACTTAGATCGCGATTGAGAGGCTTTTCAGAAAATATTTAAAAAGCGTCAAATTTGCCAGAGAAAGCAGAAGAAAGATTTAAATAGAAACAGACAGGTATTGGCGATAATTCAGGCTTTTCGATCGAGATTTTCCATGAATTTTAGCTATATTATTTATTATAGTGACAATTGCTCTATTATTCTGCCGCTACGAATAAACTTGAAGTTTCGTAAAGCGGTTTCAAGTGACTTGAGAGACTAGCTTCGGGAAAGGGCACCTAGAAAAGCAAATAGCGTCACGATTCTCAGGGCAAGCGTCATTATCGAAATCGATAATTCGGTAATCTGGTGCATCCCGCCGATTGGGTGCTAATTTGCACTGAAAGGAATTCCCTAAAAAAATAGCGATGTGCCATCATTGGGAGCCATTGAATACCGCGTCCCTAGAGCCATTGTTAAGATAATTTATTCCTGGGAAGTCCTTTAGAATTAAAGGAAGCACAAGAAGACAGTTGATGGCGAGATTTGGCTGAATTCTGTTTGCAATTTTTTAATGGAACTATTTGACCGTACCGTGCCCACTACCATACCAGAGCTAGACCTCAAGACCTTATTTCCCTTTGAACTGGATCGGTTTCAGCAGGAAGCGATCGCTGCGTTAAATGCCGATTGCTCGGTCGTTGTGTGTGCCCCTACCGGGTCGGGAAAAACGCTGATTGGGGAATACGCCATTTACCGCGCCCTGAGTCGCGGCAAGCGGGTATTTTACACTACACCCCTGAAAGCGCTATCAAACCAGAAATTACGGGACTTCCGCGATCGCTTTGGGGCTGACCGGATAGGGTTATTGACCGGCGATACGTCCATCAACCGGGATGCTCCAGTCTTAGTGATGACCACGGAAATTTTCCGGAATATGCTCTATGGCACCCGCATCGGCGAAGTCGGCACCTCCCTCACGGGTGTAGAAGCCGTGGTGCTAGATGAATGCCACTACATGAACGACCGACAGCGGGGCACGGTTTGGGAAGAATCCATTATTTATTGTCCCCACGAAATTCAGCTGGTCGCGCTTTCGGCAACGGTCGCCAACAGCGATCAACTCACCGACTGGTTAAATCGGGTTCATGGCCCCACCAAGCTGATTTACTCCGATTTTCGTCCCGTTCCTTTGCAGTTTCATTTCTGCAATCCCAAAGGACTGTTTCCCCTCCTCGATGACTCGCAAAAAAAAATAAATCCGCGACTCAAGCCCAAGCGCCCACAAACCAAAGAAAAAGGCAAAAAGCAAGACAGCCCAAGTTTAGTTTATGTCCTGAGCCATTTGTGGAAACGGGATATGCTGCCAGCGATTTACTTTATCTTCAGCCGCCGGGGTTGTGACAAGGCGGTGGATGAATTGCGGGAAGTGACGCTGGTAAACGAACAAGAAGCAAAAATTTTAAAACAGAAAGTTGAAGCATTTTTAGCCCACAATCCAGAAGCAGCCCGTAGCGGCGGGGTTGAACCGTTGCTGCGCGGGATTTCCTCTCACCACGCCGGAATTTTACCAGCATGGAAAGGTCTGGTCGAAGAATTGTTCCAGGAGGGCTTGGTAAAAGTCGTATTTGCCACCGAAACCCTGGCTGCGGGGATTAATATGCCTGCGCGAACAACCGTAGTTTCTAGCCTTTCCAAACGCACCGACCGGGGACACCGACTGCTGACGCCCAGCGAATTTATGCAAATGTCGGGTCGTGCCGGACGTCGGGGGATGGACACCACGGGTCATGTAGTGACCTTGCAGACGCCTTTTGAAGGCTCAAAGGAAGCGGCTTATTTGGCAACCAACGGGCCTGACCCATTGGTGAGCCAGTTTACCCCCAGCTACGGCATGGTTTTGAACTTGCTGCAAACTCATAGTCTGGAAGAAGCGAGAGAATTAGTAGAACGCAGCTTCGGGCAGTATTTGGCAACCGTGCATCTCGAACCCACTCGGAAAGCGATCGCTGACTTATCCGAGGAACTGGCAAAAATCGAAGCGGATCTGGCATCAGTAGACGATAAGAGCCTGCAACAGTATGAAAAGCTTCAGGAACGTCTTAGAGAAGAACGCCGATTACTGAAAATTTTACAAACTCAAGCCGAAGCCGAGCGATCGCGGGAAATTGCGATGGCGATCGCTTCTGTAGAACCCGGTACGTTGTTGAGTTTAAAAGGGAAACACATTCCGGTGTCTTCTCCTGTACCCGCTGTCTTAGTCACCAAAACACGCGGTTCCGGTCAATCGCCCTATCTAATTTGCTTAGGTGCAGATAACCGCTGGTATGTAGTCACTGCTGCCGATGTCGTCGCTTGCAGCCAATTACCCCGCGTGTCCAATGTTAAATCCGTACAGCCCCCGCCGGAAATGCCGATAAAACCCGGTCATTGCAAAAAGGGCACCGAATCCACAGAGGTCATTGCCCGTCAAATTGGCTGGGCTTGTCGGAACGACGCTTGCGGTCGTCCAGAGGCGGATCTAGAAGAAGATACTGCCCCAGAAGTGGTCGCGCAACAGCAGCAAGTAGCCGCAGTGGAAGCGCAACTGCAAAATCACCCTGCCCATCAATGGGGCAATCCCGCCGCCCTCCTCAAGCGCCAGCAGCGCCGAGAGGGATTACTAGACCAAATTTCCCAGCTTCAGAGCTTGTTCCAAGACAGCCTGGCACGCCACTGGGAAGAATTTATGGACTTGATTGAAATTTTGCAACGCATGGGCGGGCTAGAGGGCGTGATGCCGACACCCCTAGGAGAAGCCGCTGCTGCGATTCGGGGTGACAACGAGCTGTGGATGGCTTTAGCCCTGATGTCGGGTAAACTCGACGAATTAGATCCCCACCACTTAGCCGCTGCTTGTGCCTCCTTTGTGACCGAAACGATGCGACCGGATAGCTGGACGCACTACGATGCACCGGCTGAGATGGACGAATCTTTGGGAGGTTTGCGGGGCTTGCGGCGCAACCTCTTCCAGCTACAGCGGCGGTATCGCGTAGCGCTACCAGTCTGGATGGAGTATGACTTAACCGGTTTGGTGGAACAGTGGGCGTTAGGGGTTCAATGGGATCAACTCTGCTCCAACACCAGCTTAGATGAAGGGGATGTCGTCCGAGTATTGCGACGGACGGTGGATTTCTTATCTCAAATTCCTCATGTGCCTCACATTTCAGATTCGTTACAGCGCAATGCCTATCGGGCAATTCATCTAATTGACCGCTTTCCAGTTAACGAGGTCGTTGCTTAGGACCAGTGGTTCGCTGTCAAAAAGTCATTGTGATTTGTCCTTAGCCATTCGTCATTAGTTTGTTGCGACTAACTGAGGTCGTTGCTTAGAATGAGCGATTAGCCCTTGGCTGTTAAAAGAAGTCATTGGTAATTCGTCATGAGTCGTTAGTTTGTGGCTAATGACTGATAACTGATGGCTAAGGATGAAAAGCTAATCGCTAACAGCTATTTCAGGAGCAGCTTGTGTTGAGGAGTGGTTTTGGTTTGAAGCGGGAACGCCAGGGAAAGGAAAAATCTCAGGCTTGGAATTGGGTATTTTTAGTTGTAAATTTTTCCTGTTTATTTTTTAATTCTTTTCCTGCCGGTGCCGCACCGGGTGTACTGGGAGTCGTGAAAACCCAGGACAATGCTAACCAATGGGAGGGGATTACAACCCGCCTAGGACTAAGTGGTGTTGCCTACTGTGTGGTGGATTTACAACAAGTCCGGCAGGCGGCAGATTTAGCAGGGACGCAGGTTTTATTTTTACCGAATGTTGAAACCCTAAGTGCCGTACAGGTACAAGCAATCCAAGAATGGATGGGTAAAGGCGGGCGAGCGATCGCTACTGGGCCTTTAGGCACGCTTTCCCAAGCGAATGTGCGATCGCAATTGCGATCGCTCTTTGGCGCTTACTGGGGATTCGGTTTACAAAGCCCCTCCACCTTGGCACCCGCACCCGCTAAAAATCAGGGTTGGGTGCAACAGAACGGACTTGCCGGAACCGCCCAGGGGGGTGTAATCATTCCCGCTGGATTGACCAGTCAAACCGCTGCTGTCTGGAAGTCGGTTGAGAATCCACCGGCGGTCGTAACCACCGATCGCTCGGTCTTTCTGGGCTGGCGTTGGGGCGTCGATACTGCCTCTAGCCCAAACCTGGATAGTGCATGGTTGCGGGCATCCCTGAACCGCTACGGGGGAGTGAGAACAGCCAAAAATGCACCAACCAATGCGCCCCAGCAGTGTTCCTCCCCAGCCGGAACCACTGCGGCTGCCACACCACGCCCGCCAAACGGGCAGCCAAATTCAACGAATTCCGTTTCTCCAGGGACTGCGGCAGATCGGACGCCTGCCGCTTCCCGCACCCAGTCGGGAACCCCTATCCTTTTCCCTCCTGCCCCAGCAACCCAAGCCGCAGACGTCAACGCCGATGGTTTAGTGGCTCCACCTGGACTCGAAGTAAAACCAAGCTCCCAGCTCATCACAAGCGGACAAGCAACCGCGATGCGCCAGGAGTTGGAAGCGCTCATCGGACGCTTTGAGAGTGCAATGTTAACTGCCAACGCCACGAACAAGGTGGGAACGGCAAACGGAAATAATTCCTCAACCCAAACCAAGCTCATCGCTCAAACTTCTTCACGCTCTAATCAGGAATCAGCACTCAAAACTGCCCGGACAGGGTTGCAAAAATTTCTTCAGCTAGTTGACCAAAAAGACTACAGCGCTGCCCGACAGCAATGGCTCCAGGCGCGACGAACTCTCTGGGACAACTATCCCACCGACCGACCCCAAGGACAGTCAGAAATTCGGGCGATGTGGTTAGATCGGGGTACCATTGTCAGCGCTGGTTCGGAGCAAAAATTAGCAAAAATTTTCGACCGACTAGCAGCGTCAGGGTTTAACACGGTCTTTTTTGAAACAGTCAATGCGGGATATCCCATTTATCCCAGTCGCGTCGCTCAGATTCAGAATCCCTTGGTACGCGGCTGGGACCCCCTAGCTAGCGCAGTCAAACTCGCTCATGAGCGCGGCATGGAGTTGCACGCCTGGGTGTGGATTTTCGCCGTCGGCAACCAGCGTCATAACACCTTAGTCAAGCTTCCGAAAGAGTATCCCGGCCCGGTACTCGATCTGCATCCCACCTGGGCAGGCTACGATAACCGGGGGCGTTTATTCCACTTGGGTTCGGGAAAAACGTTTCTCGATCCGGCGAATCCGGAGGTACGGCGCTACTTAATACAGATGTTGGGGGAAATTGCCACAAACTATCAAGTGGATGGCATTCAGTTCGATTACATTCGCTATCCTTTTCAAGATCCCCGTGCGGGTTATGCTTTTGGCTACGGTACAGCGGCTCGTCAGCAATTTCAGCAGTTACACGGGGTCGATCCGGCAAAGATTTCGCCGAAAGACCGCAATTTATGGCAAAAGTGGACGCAATTTCGCACCAATGCCATTAACAGTTTTGTAGCAGATGCATCGAAAAGCCTACGCGCCTTAAAACCGAACCTGATTGTGTCAGCGGCAGTGTTTCCTTTTCCTGAAACTGAGCGCTTGCAAAAACTACAACAACATTGGGAAGTCTGGGCGCAGCGCGGAGATGTAGATTTGCTGGTGCCGATGACTTACGCTTTAGATACTAACAAACTCCAGAGTTTGGCACAGCCTTTACTTACTCAGGCTCTACTGGGTTCAACTCTCGTTTTGCCCTCGATTCGTTTACTGAATCTGCCAGATGTTGTGGCAATCGATCAAATACAAGCGCTGCGGAATTTTCCTGCCAGCGGTTACGCTCTATTTGCCGCCGAAAATCTCAACGAAAATCTGCAAGGAATCTTCCGCCGCACTCAGGGGAGGGAAATAAAATCATCCACAGAACCGTTGCCTTATCGCCAACCTTTCCTAGCCGCTGCGACTCGTTACGCGGCACTCCAAAAAGAATGGGATTTTCTTTTAGAAACTAACCAGTTTGGGATTAAGGAACCAGCACTCTCGGAGTGGCGCAAACAATCAGAGGCTCTCTCAAATACGCTGAATCAGCTGGCTGCGAATCCTTCTGCGAATAACCTGGCAAAGGCGAAAATTTCACTCCAAGCTTTTAAATTTCAGTTCAATCAATGGATGAAACGGGAAGGTATAGAGCAGCCCTACCAAATTCAAGTTTGGGATAACCGTTTGGCAACTTTGGAAAGGCTACTGCGCTATGGCGAGCGAGGAATTAAGAATTAAAGATTCAAAAATAGGTGTAAAAAGCGATATATTGCCTATTTCTGAACTGATTTCCCATCCCAAGAAACGCTCAACCGTCTGTCATCGAGTGACTTGGAATGTTCCAAAAATCACTGTCATAATTAGTGCAACAGCAACAAAGAAGACCGCTATCAATATCAGCCAGTATTGGAGTGTATAAAGTTTTCTAAGTTCCCCAAGGGCACCAATCAAATTTTCCATATCGCTTCCCTGAGTATCGACAATAAGCTGGAAAGAAGAGGCTGCTTTACTTGTCCATAAACCAATGAAGATTTGAACAACGCCAGTGATAAGGCCGCCAATTTCACCTTTTGCGATACTGACAATCCCATCTATAACCAGAAGCACCCCTAAAGCGGTCAGAAAGTAGCTAACAAAGCGCATTTTCTGAGCAAGATCCCGAATCAGCTGGTTCTGCGTCTGGTCAAATTCGTACACTCGACTGTCCATTTTACGCTTTCTCCCGCACGAGCTCACTCAGATTTTACGATATTGCTGCCAGATTGAAATCACTTTGAATGCAAAAAACTAAGAGCGATCGCTTTTTACCGTAACCAATACTACGTGGGTACGTGTCAATCAACGTAGGCTTTTGATAGTTCGTGGTTCATAGCAATGAACCATCCAACTTCTCCGCCCGAAAAATTTTGTAGATAGTTAAAATCCAAGTCTATGATTGCACAATGGGTCTAGGGAGCCGAAACCAAAATCGGGAACCTCGTTCACTACGGGGTGAATAACCAATACTGCCACCCCAGCGTTCAACCGTAATCCGACAAAAATAAAGTCCTAAACCGGCTTTGCCAGCTTTCTCTGTACCTTGAGAAAATTTTTGAAACAAATTTTTTGAAAGCTCCGGCGGTACACCAAAACCCTCATCGTCCACACTCACCAAAATAAATTCTCCATCTTCTTTGAGATTAACTGTCACAGTAGAACCAGATGGACTATGTCTAAGAGCATTTTCTACTAAGTTAAAAAGAACTCTCTCCAAACGCGAGTTTTCCCCAACTACCTTCCAATCTTCCGAGCTATTGATGTCAGCAGCCAATTGCAACTGCATTTTATGGAATGTAAAAGTTGGTAATAAAGCATCCACCACTTCCACTGCACAAATCATTGCATCTGGAGCGTGAGCAGGATCGAGTGAAAAAGCCTCTAGTGATTTTACCTCGGCAGAAAATGCCTTCAATATTTCCTGAATCAACATCTCTTGCTTGGTACATTGCTTCCTCCCGATTTCTAGGCGTTCTCTGCCTTTTGGTGTCAAATTGTCTAAAGCAAGAAGTGCAAAGCAGCAGTTAAGTCCCGTTAGTTGTCCTGCTATGTCGTGTACAAAGCAGTGAAGTAAAATTTCTTTTTTTTGTATTTCTTTAATAAGATGTTGATAAGTTAGATTATTTTGTCTAGCTTTCTGGATCAGAGACTGTTTTTCTTCATAAGCAAATCCCAAACACTCAATCAAGAGTATTTTCTTATCTTCCAGACAAACGGCTGATGCCTCTAGATGGCATTCGTTTCCCAATATATTAATTTCAGTCCACAGCCCGGATTTTAGGGGTTCTGTACCCTTTTCTTCCCAGAAATGTTCAGCATCGATGAGAAAGTTATCCAGAAAAGGGAATTGCTGACCCAAATTTAATCTATCCGGTTCCTGCGTAGTATTTACATGGAAATTATTAAACCAATCCGGCATCGTCCCAACTATTGTAAAAAATCCATTATCCAGGCGTTCTAAAATTACAATATTCAGGGCGGCAAAAAGCTCGTTTGTAATAGATTCTTTCATTATTTTACCAGGCAAGAATAAGTTCGTATAGGTTCAACAATTCCTTTCAATAGAAGGAAATTTTCTAAAAAATATTTTTTCATCTCATCAAGCTCTTGAAATGTATTTTCGTCGATGAGAATCTCGCTGGGACGTGCCTGACTTTCCAAGCAAGCTGCTAAATTAACATAGTAGCCAATAGCAGTGAACATTCTGCTACCTTTGCTACCCAAAATACCGAAAGTAACGGGTCCCGAAGCGATACCAATAGCGATTTCGAGAGTTAAACCAAGCTCGCCTTTCCTCGCTTCACCTATCTCTGCAATGGCCTCAATTATGTCTCGTGCAGCTTTTATTGCCTGATTTTTAGGACATCCCGTTGAGGCAATAACCCCGAAGAAAGCCGTTATTACATCTCCAGTTATTTTATTGACTATCCCAGCTTCATCAATAAGTATCTGTATCATAATAGGGATACATAAATTTAATGTTTTAAAAACTACTTCGGGAGGGTTATTTTCACTGTAGGAAGTGAGTCCACAAATATGGATGGAAAGAATAGTAACATCCCGCCGTTCTCCTCTCTCTTGAAGAGTCAGCAACGTTTGTGGTAATTGGGTAATATCCTTCCCAAAATATTGATTTAATATTTTACAGTGTTCCTCTCGCAAAAGGTTCAATTCGTTTCCTTGTTGTTGCATCAGACGGTGCTGGCTTTCTTCCAAGGTTGCATCTAATAGCAATACCCAGTCTCTCTCTTCTCCAGGTACAAGATGGACATCTGCGGAAAGCCCATATTCCGTTTTCATGCAAGGGATACAGATAGGAGAACCGTTTAGGGGAAAAAGACCTTCTAGAAAAAAGACTTGTTTCCCGATATATTCCCCTTTTTGCAAATCATTCACTCCATAGGCTTCCAGCTTCCCGCCCCAATCGGACAAACGACCATCTTTTTCTACCAGGAGATAGGCTGGGGAACGATTTTCAACAGCCAAAGTGTGAATATAATTCAGAATTGGCGAAGGGAGGTCAAGCATCTATACCTCTATCATTTTCTTCGCAAGCGTTAGAAAAGCTTCTTCTACACCTAAACCTGTTTTTGCGCTGCTTTTAACGACTAGCCAACCTCTTTCTACTATTTCGTCCATTGCTGTATCATCAATATCCCATTCCTCCGTCAAATCCCATTTGTTGAGTACCAAAATGAAGGGAAGGGTGCCAATCGTATCTTCTACTCTTTTTTGAAGTGTAAAAGCTTTATCTAAGGTAGTACGGCGGGTTCCATCAGCTACCAGGAAATAGCCTGACGAACCCCGCAGGTAGGACATCCGAACTTTTTGAAATTCGTCTTCTCCATAAAGATCCCAAAGAATGAGATTTAATTCTTTCCCTCCAATATTGAGTGATTTTTTATCAATTTTTACTCCAACAGTTGTTTGATAAGTATCAGAGTAAATACTTTTAACAAAACGTGAGACTAAACTCGTTTTTCCGGTGGCGAATGCACCCACCATACACATTTTTTTCTGGATCATTACTGAGTTATTTCTCTCCCGGAGGTATCAGTTATTTTTACCTTGAAAGAGACGCTGCGATTCAATGATCGATCCTGTTGGGTCGTTTCTTTATCCAAAATTTCTTTTGTGCCTACACCCACCGCAGAAAGATTGGTTTTCTTTATTCCTTGCGAAACTAGAGTAGAAAGGATAGCATCGGCACGCCCTTGGCTTAGGATCATATTTCTCTGCTCTGAGCCTATTTTGTTAGCGTGTCCTAAAATTTCAATTTGGACATTTTTACCTAAATAAGGTGCGGCATTTGTAAGTTTTTTAACTTCTTTTATAAGGTTTTCTATCATGATTTCCTGGTCAGGTTCAAGTTGTGTACTTCCCTCTGTAAAAAAGAGTAACTGCTTTTCGATCTTGTTTTCACTAAGCTCAAGTTCTTTAAGTTCCATCTCAATAAGATTTTTTTCGTCAAATTTATTAATTCCGGGAATTGCTCGCACCAGTTTTCTGGTTTCAATAATCCATTGATAAGGAGCAGAACCTTCAGCACGAAGAGTGCCCTTTTCATCAACGATTAAAGATACAGTTGCCGGAGGTTGAAGCAAGTCTTTCGCTCTAATTTCAGTAAATTTTGGATAAAAAGATAAGTAAGGCTCCCAGCGGCTAATAACTATTTTGGGATTAATATTTGATTCTTTCATGATCTTGATTGGATCTGCCGCCAAAGGATCTCGAAGTCCGGAAATAAAATATTTTCCCCGACGTTTCTCGGAAGTAACTACGGTCATTCCTGGCTGAGCATTTAATTTTTCCAAATACGCTGTCCATCGCTGTTTCTCTGTGAAGTCAAAAAAGAACCAGCTACCCAAAGCTATTAATATAGAGCTTAATAAAATCCATAGAACAGGAGAAGGTTTTGTCTTTTTGGGTTGATACTGGGCCTGAAAGCAATCTTCAAGATAAAGCGTGCTGCCTTCAAAGGGAGCAGTATCTCCCTCAAACGAATTAAATTTTTGGTCGTATTTGAGGTGAATTTTTTCTATTACTTCTTGGAAAACTAACTTAAATTCTTTGGGTGCATTTCCCCGGATAATCCCTGCTAATATTGCCTGCGGACCAGGTTCAATCCAGATAGTGAGTTCGCCAAACTGCAACGTTTCTAGGGAATCGCCGGTTTGTACGCTAAAAGAGTCTTGGACAAAATCCCGGATCGCTGTTAACATCGCTGAAACTAAGTCTGCATCCTGAGCGGCTACGTTTGGCGCTACTACGTGCTGAAGTAACAATCCAGTTTTTTTATGAATCAAAAAAACTTGTTCAACTCGATAGAGAAGAGTGCGGAGAAGAACAACTTCGGCAAATGATTTTCCTGTCTGTAAAGCTTCCAATCTCCACTTAAAGCCTTGTGGAGACAAGCTGTGTTCAACAGTTTGATTGAGGGACTGGACTGTAGTTTCCAGAGCTGTAGCGATCGCTTTGCGCGTGGCAGGGCCGATTACGGGGAAAATCGCCTCTGACAGGATATTCAGGTCTTTTGTGACCGATAAATGAATCGCTTCTTCAACCGTTGGCACGATTGCTTCGCTTAGCTGCTTATCTCGCATTGTCCGTAGGATAATCGCCTCTGGAAGCAGTTGGCTGATATCCTCTGCATGAATATTGGGATTATTTAGTCGCTCATGCAGTTTATCAAGTTCGCTTTGCTCAAAACCAAGAAGCAAACTCCGAAGTTCTGAGAGATCCTCGTTCGTTGAAAGATTATTTTCTGGAGTATTGCTAGATAAATCATGGGTAGAAGAGTCAGCCATTGCTCAAATCCCCCTATTCACAACTAAATTATTATGCCGACATCAGATGAGGGAGCTAGAGCGATTTAGTAGTCTATGGACGGATAATTTTGGATTCCCCCCTTAAAAATCTCTTTTGTAGAAAAATTATTCATTTCGAGAAATTCCCGGTTGAGTGTTAAGTCTCATTGCTAGTTCTGCAAACAGAGATGCCAGAGTTGAACGGTCTGTTTTATCCTTACGAAGTTCTTGGGCTTCTCGTTCAAGCGCAGCCAAAAGTTCTTCATATTTTTGCCTAATCTCATCGTCCAAATTTTTAGATTGCTCTAGAATCTGCTGACGTAACTCTCGCTCTTTCGTTGTAGTTTGTTCATCCAGTTGCGCGAGCTTCTTTTCCAAAGAACCAATCAAGTTTTTTAATTCCTGAGAAAGCCCTTTTACTGATTCGTCTCGTTCTGATTGCTCAGTTTTTAATCGGTCAGTTATAGATTCAAGTTCTTTTCGGAGGTAGTTTTCAATATTATCTAAACGTTTTCTCGTGTCATCGCGTAAGTTAGTGGATTCTTTCACTAAACGTTCTTCCAAACGAGCAAACCTTTTTTCGTATTCTCGCGTCTGATTCCCAAAAAGAATATCTCTGACTTTATCGAGATTTCCACTTTCTGTCCCATTTACACTAGGAAGCGAGGAATCACTTTTAGACTGAATTGGATTTGTTTGAGCGGATTCCAATTCTATATAATTGATGTAATTTTCTTCCGAAGAACTCATAAATTTAATCCTTTATTAAAGAGACTTATTGTTGTCTTATCTTCTTGTTTTTTAGGCAAGGAAGAAGTGGTTTATGGCGGCAAACCAGTAAATCGAGTTGTCTTCTAGAGCGCAAAAACCTCGCTTTTCGTACATTAAGACTTTACCCTAAAGGTCAGCGTCAGTAAATGCAAGGGCTAAAAGGACTGCCACAAGTATAAAAAAATCTATATTGCAAAGAACGGAAGGCTAGCCTTTTGCATCTTCCGTTACCATTTCCGTAAGGGGTGGACAAGGCACAAGCTAAAGTTGTTTCTGCCTTTACTGCTATCTTGCCTAAGAAAGTCAATACTTATGAGAAAGTTGTAACAAACCAAAACATATATTGATAGCCTCTGCGCCCTAAGAAAACTCACCTAATAAATCTCTGCAAAGTTCCTCAGAATACATCATTTTTGTTTGTTCTTCTTCCCCTTGGCTCCCACTAGAGATGCAAAGCCTTGGTAAACGCCAATCATTAAGGCGAGGACTGTTACCATCGGGTGTCTGGACTTTGGCGGATCTACCCGTTGTATGGTGCTGGTAGAGGTTCCAGACGAGCGATCGCTTTGATCTTGTGCAGTAGATGCTTTGACATCGTCAGTTCGAGGAATTCCTTGCTGTGCCCTCGCTTCTTCGGTAAGGGGTACAGCATTCTTGGAGGGGACAATTCGAGAGCCGTACTTGTTGGCGTAGACTTGAGTAAATTCGGCACCGAAAAAGAGAATCTGGGCGGAATAATTTACCCACAACAGCAGCACTACAAATGAGCCAGCTGCGCCGTAGGTTGAGCCGACACTGCCATTGCCTAGATACAACCCCAGTAAGTACTTACCAATGGTAAATAGTAAAGAGGTAATGGCGGCACCGATCCACACGTCACCCCAGGCAATTTTCGCATCTGGCAAAATTCTAAACATCAGCGCGAACAGCACCGTCACGACGCCGAAGGAGATGAAAAAGTTTAGGGCTTGCAGGAAGGGCAAACCGGGTATCAAGTGGCCCAAATAGTCGCCTACTGATGTCAAGCCGGCACTCAAGATCAACGAAACTAAGAGCAAAAAGCCGATGCCCAGTACCATTGCAAAGGACAAAAATCGGTCTTTGATAAAGCCTTTGATGCCGCGTCCAGGCTTGGGGGCGACTTCCCAGATGGTGTTGAGTGAATCTTGCAGCTGACCAAAAACGCCGGAGGCACCGAACAGGAGGAGACCAACGCTAATCAGAGTGGCAATTGTGCCTTCCTCTGCCTTGCGAGAATTTGCGATCATTTCTTGGACAGCTTCAGCACCCTGCTTGCCAAGCAACTCTCGAAGTTGCGTAACAATTCCCCCCTCAGCGGCTTCTTGTCCAAATACCAAGGCAGCGATCGCGATCGCAATAATAACTAGCGGTGCCAGAGAAAATACGGTGTAATACGCCAGCGCCGCCGCTAACCGCGATGCCTTATCTTCTTGCCACTCTGCAAATGTGTCTTTAAGGAGTCCTACTATATCTTTTGGCTTCATAACTTAACTTCTAGTCTGCGCTACCACTGTATCTTTGAGTTTGCAGCGCCTTGTCAAGAAGTTAAAAGACCCGAAAGTTAGAGTTTCTCCGAATTCCGGCTTACACCAGCCCTCGTTTTTTCAGTTTGGACAGTGCATCTTCAGCAGCAGCTTTCTCAGCATCTTTTTTGCTGCGTCCTTTACCTTCCCCGTAGGCTTTATCCCCCACAAGCACTGTGGCGATGAACTCTGGGGCGTGGGGTGTTCCGCCTGCTTGTTTGGTGACATATTTCGGTGGTGTTGAGCCAAGGTCAGGATTTGCTTGCACCCATTGCTGAAACCGATTTTTCGAGTCCACTTTGGAGAGAGACACTACGATATCCTCCGGAACGGAATCAAATAGTGGTTCTACAAAATCGCGGACTTTCTCAACATCCAAATTGTTATCTAGATAATAAGCACCGACGACGGCTTCAAAGGTGCTGCTAAGTAAATTTGGATTATAGTAGCCTCCCTCGCGAATGGCACCTTGACCTAACCGCATTTTGAAGTTTAAACCAATCTCGGTAGCGAACTTTGCTAGCTGCTTTTCATCTACCAGCGCGGAACGCCTACGAGTCATTTGGTCTTCTCCCATTTGCGGGTGACGACGATAGAGATATTCGCCACTTAAAAAAGTTAGCAAAGCATCACCCAAAAATTCTAGACGTTCGTTGTTTTCACATTCTCCGGGGTTTTCATTGGCATAAGAACGGTGAGTAAGGGCATGAAGCAAGAGTTTTTCATTCTGAAATGTTGGCAATTTCATTTTTATCTCTCCTGGTTTTGGGTCAATTAATTGCATGGAAATATCAGTACCAGTCATTGATGGTTGTTAATTAGGCGAACACGAAAAAGCCGCCCACTAGCGGCTTTTGGATAACTCGATTTCTGTCCAAACTGAGTTTTTGGTAAGTAGCGATCGCTTGATTCTCTAGCTTTCAGCAATCGGCTTAACTATACTAACAACATTTCCTCATTTTGCAATTTAATTTTCCCATCTTTTTCAACAGCAGCAACAAATTTGCTGAAGCTTGAAAATTTCGTTGCATGAGGTTTATGAATAGTGGAAACCCCTTTATAGTTTGGAAAACGCTGACTTTGACGCATCAGCTTGTCAATAGTAGGATATACTGCACGCTTACCTTGGCTGAGCGCAGTCTTGATAGCTTCAATAAGGCACTCAACAGCATCATCGTAAGTGATATAAGGCAAAACGCTATCTTTCCGAATTACAGCCTTGCTACTAACCAAGTTAGGTAATTGGTCTACAAAGTAAAATTCATCAGAAATACTCATCAGCTTTTTACTTTCACTACCTCGCTGAGCAAAGATGATGACTTTTTTTCCTAAGGAGCGCAAAACGCAAATCAAGCCTACATAGTCCTTATCTCCTAACACAAAGGTAAATATGTCCGCCGAAGGTTTGGACACAACCGTCTTAAGGCAGTCCAGTATTAATTGATGATCTGCGCTATTTTTTTTGGCAATAGGAACATTAACACCTTTATAACCAACTTTTTCTAAAATATTGTTTGCAGCAAGTTGGTTTTTATGCTGTGAATTGTAGTAAACGTGCGGACTATGTAAATTTCCTTTTGAACCACAAAAAATCAGTAGTTCTTTAGCAAACTTTTGCAATTCATTGGGTTGTTTTAAGCTGACGTTTTGCAAATCCCAACCAACATATACTAAAGAATCTGGCTGGACTGTTTGTGGCTTAGTGGCTAGATGAATCGCTTGCATTATCAAACCTCAAAATAATTCGTTGATTTGACAGCATCAACAAATCACGCATCTAGCGTCCGCAGAAACTTGCTCAAATAAAATAATTGAATCAAGTTCTGCGATATCGAAGATTTGATGTTCCAGTCTCAGATGCAGGATTTTTAGACTCCCGCCAAGCGTTCAGTCAAGCAGTTGATTGAACATTAAGCCAGATATTTTGTGATCTTTCCGAAAGTTAGGTCGGTGAACTGACCTAACTTCAAAGTGAATATTCAACCAAAAGGTTGACTAGACGCTCAGCGGGAGACTCAAAACCCTGCAACTGAGACAGCATTCAAAAATTCGCGCTTTTTAATGCAAGATGTTTATACTGTCTGCGGTTAATGTAACACCGGAAAAACTTGGATGTCAAGATTAATTAGGTGGATTTGAAGCGGCGGACTTAGTTGAAGGCGACAAACTTTGCGCTATGCTGAAAAATTGGACTTGCATCGCTTTTAAACTATGCCTGCATCTGTAGCTAACCCCGCCTTCCCCCTCGCTGCTGTTGTGGGGCAAGAAGCAATAAAAATGGCGCTGCTATTGGCAGCAATTGATCCCGGACTGGGAGGGGTAGCGATCGCGGGTCGTCGCGGGACTGCTAAATCGGTCATGGCACGCGCCTTGCACTCTCTCCTGCCCCCCATTGAAGTCGTCAAAGGATCGATTAGCAATTGCGACCCCGATTCTCCCAGCGAGTGGGATGACAAACTATTGGCAGAAGTGAATGCCCAGCCGGATGCTCCGATTGACGCGCAGGTGATTCCGGCTCCATTTGTACAAATTCCTTTGGGAATCACCGAGGATCGGCTGCTGGGTTCTGTGGATGTCGAGCAATCCGTTAAACAGGGGGACACGATATTTCAGCCTGGGTTACTGGCGACAGCACACCGGGGCGTCCTCTATGTAGACGAAATTAATCTACTTGATGAGCAAATTGCTAACCAACTGCTGACTGTTTTATCTGAAGGACGCAACCAGATTGAGCGGGAAGGGATTAGCTTTCAGCATCCTTGTAAGCCTTTATTTATTGCCACTTACAACCCGGAAGAAGGGCCACTGCGAGAACATTTGCTCGATAGAATTGCGATCGCGCTTTCTGCTGATGGTGTACTCGGTTTAGATGAACGAGTGCAAGCAGTAGAACAAGCTCTCGCCTACACCAAATCCCCAGAAAAATTTCTAGAACAGTATACCGAAGACATCGACAACCTGAAAACTCAGATCGTCTTGGCGCGGGAATGGCTGAAGGATGTTCGCATCACCCGCGAGCAAATTGCTTATCTAGTTGATGAAGCAATTCGAGGAGGAGTGCAGGGACATCGAGCCGAACTCTTTGCGGTGCGAGTTGCCAAGGCTGCGGCTGCTTTAGAGGGACGCACTAACGTGACGGCGGAAGACTTGCGTCGTGCGGTGGAATTGGTGATCGTGCCCCGCGCTACAGTCGTGCAGACGCCACCAGACGAAACGCCTCCACCGCCTCCCCCACCGCCACCGCCCCAAGACGAATCTCAGCAAGAGCAAGATGAGCCGGATGAGAAGGATGAAGAGGAACCGGAAGAACCCCAGGAGGATCAGTCGAGTATTCCGGAAGAATTTGTCTTCGATCCAGAGGGTGTCATCCTCGACCCTACCGTGCTTTACTTTGCTCAA
The DNA here is from genome assembly GCF_039961855.1 of Trichocoleus sp. Lan. NCBI lineage: Bacteria > Bacillati > Cyanobacteriota > Cyanophyceae > Leptolyngbyales > Trichocoleusaceae > Trichocoleus > Trichocoleus sp. Lan. The sequence continues at coordinate 58,715 of NZ_JAMPKA010000003.1, forward strand.
ATGGCGCAACGTCACGGCAAGTCGGGCAGTCGTAGTCTAATTATTTCAGAAGATCGAGGGCGCTACGTCAAGCCAATGTTGCCGAAAGGCAAGGTGCGGCGAATTGCCGTTGATGCAACGCTCAGAGCCGCTGCACCCTACCAAAAGGCTCGGCGGGAGCGAAACGACGCTGCGATCGCTCAATCCCCTCTGGGTCAGGGAGGACAAAGAGGAGATCGGCGGGTATTCGTCGAGCAGGGGGATGTACGCTCCAAGCGCTTAGTCCGCAAAGCCGGGGCGCTCGTCGTTTTCGTCGTTGATGCCTCTGGTTCGATGGCGCTCAACCGAATGCAATCAGCGAAGGGTGCGGTGATGCGCCTGCTGACAGAAGCTTATCAGAACCGCGACCAAGTGGCGTTGATTCCCTTCCGAGGAGAACAAGCCGATGTGCTGCTACCGCCAACCCGTTCGATTGCTTTAGCGCGGCGGCGTCTGGAGCTATTGCCTTGTGGCGGCGGCTCCCCTCTGGCTCATGGTTTGACTCAGGCAGTGCGCGTCGGGATGAATGCTCAGATGTCTGGGGATATCGGTCAGGTGGTGATTGTGGCGATTACCGATGGACGGGGAAATATTCCTTTAGCTCGTTCTTTAGGCGAACCGATGCAGGAAGGGGAAAAGCCGGATATTAAAGCTGAATTGTTGGACATTGCTTCCAGAATTCGCGCTTTGGGGATTCAGTTGTTAGTGATTGATACGGAAAATAAGTTTATTTCCACTGGATTCGCAAAGGAATTGGCAAAGCAATCTGGGGGGAAATATTATCACTTACCCAAGGCAACGGAGCAAGCGATCGCTGGAGTGACCAGAGGAGCGATCGCAGATATGAAATCTCGCTAGTGCAAAAATCTCTAGGAACCCCACCCCCAACCCCACCCCGCAAGAGGGGAACTCGGTGTCCCCTCTGGGGATTAGGGGCAGGGAGCCGGAGCCGCAGGCGATAGCGAGGTGGGGTTCTTTTATTACGGGTAATCAACCAGACTTAATATCACTTCTACCCATTACCCATCTCAAAAACTCTTCACCGCCCAATATTTCGCTTCAACTGCTCAAGCTCGTCGTCCGCTTCCCAGTGCTTAAATTTAGCCTCTAATGGATCGGGACCACTGTTGATCGGGCGGTGGTAATTCTGATTCCAGCCAACCGTCTCCGCACGCTGCTGAGCTTGAGAACTTGTACGCGCTGCTTGCGCCTGAACAGCTTTGGTATGGACTTCCTGGCGGCGAACTTGAATTTGACGCTGTAGCTGTTTTGCTTGCTCGCTTCGCTGTTTAATCCCTTGCATCTGTCCCCAAAGTTGATTACCTTGACGTAGCAGGGCTGCTTCTCGCTCTTGGGCAGGCTGGACTAAATCGAACCTGTTGGCAGCTTTTGCCTTTTCAATCCGGACATGCCAGCGCTGAATTTCTTGAGCGGTTGAGAGGATTTCATCTTGTAATTTTTTCTCTTGCAGTTGCAGGTCTGCAATCAGCTTAAGGGCATCATCTTCTTGTTCCCGTAGCTGCTCCTCTAGCGCCTGTAATTCCAAATGAGGATTATTCCGCAAGAATTCTTCTAATCGGGTTTCTAAAAACCGGCTGAAATCGTCAAATAGACCCACTGCAAGAACTCCCACTACAGGTTTGTCACCATGTTAGCAATTAGGCGCGATCGCTCATCAGCCATTAGTCATTAGTCATTAGTAATAGACTTATGAGTGATCTCTAATGACTCATTTAAAACTTCTGCCCAACATAAACAGAACGGACTTCTCCGTTGCGTCGGATAACCGCTTCCTGATTCGAGATGGAAACCAAAGTCCATCCGCTAGAGCCAATGTTTTCGCCCACGCGGATGCGGTTGGCAACACCGCCGAAGTCAAATAGAGCAGCAGAGCGATCGCCCAATTCTAAGACTCCCACAAGCGTATGCGTCGCCGTAGGAGCCGGATCTGGGTTGGGTGCGGGTACTGCGGCTGGGGGCGCGGGGGGTGCTGGGGGTGCCAGGGGTGGTAAGGCAGGGATGGGAAGCCGAGGCATTGTGGCAGCCATCGGAGGCAGTGTCAGAGGTTTGGAACCCAATGAGGGTGCTGAGGGACGAACCGACGGTGCCGGACGACTGACTGGGGGTTTGGGACGCACTGGCGGCATCAAATTCACTGAGGGCGCGGGACGTACTGGCAGCATCGAACTCACTGAGGGCGCGGGACGCACCGGCGGTACCGGACGCCTTGGCAGTGATGGAAGCAAGGGAGGACGCACTAAGGGGGAAACGCCTTGCAATCCTAGGGCAGATTGTGGAACCACAGACTGACTTTGGGGTGATGGATAGATGGGAATGTAGACTCTTTCCATAACACCCGATCCTCTTGCTGTCCCAGCCGCATTTCCGGGGACAGTTGTCACGGGCGGCAGATTAGTCCCTTGGGGCGCGGCGGCACTTCCCGTGCGTTTGTTCGCGTCAGCTTTGCGATCGATGACTTCGAGCGATCGCTGCATATAGTTCACAAACTGCTCATCTGCTTTAGACTGAACCTCTTGGCTGACGGGTGTAACCGTTGCGGGGGGCGAAAAGAGCCAATTTAGCCTGCCCTGACTCACCAGCCACAGCAGCAATGTAGCTGCCGCCGATGTCAAAGCCAGTCCCAGCAGGAGTTTCTCAAATAATTTGCCTTCCCCACGATCCTTGTTGTCTTCGGGTTGAATCTCCTCTACGCTGATATCCAGCGCCAGAGGCGTTTGCACAATACTGCGGGGTGTATTGTCTGGTTGCTCCGGGAGCAGCTCCTCTGGTGGCACCCAGGTAGGGGGCAAGGTGACTTGCGAAACTTGGACAGGTTGTAAGGAGATATACTCTGACTGCGGCTGCTCTGGAGTTGAGATGCTACCGCCCTCCAAAACCCGGTCGATGTCTGCAAACAAGTCGTCCATCAATTGATCGGCATATTTGTCAACCGACCAAGGTTGGATAGAAGTGGAATTTGCCAAGGGTGCTGAGTCCCTCTGGTTATTGCTAACATCCTGAGTCATCGATTGCTCACTCTCGTGGCTACACTGAATCAACGATAAGCCTTAAGACATTTGATGGGGCTTATATCGGTACAGAAATTCCTAATTGTGGGACATTATTCCCTAAGGCAATCAGTTGTCAATGCTCCCTGACTGATTGGTTCAAAGAACGCCTTACTTCTAGCTTATATTTTCCCGTGGCGACCAAGCCAATTTTGTCGTTAAATTGGGCTTGACCCAGTTAGCAAACCATGCTTTTTGTCACTTGTCAATTGTCAACGGGTAGACAGGCGACGAATCTCGTCTCTCGGTCAGTTGTTGATGTTTTTACCACTCAATCAGGCAAGGAGGCGGTACCAAAAAAGCCTCTACGATGACTGGCTGCTAACCAAGGCGGTTTGCCGAGAGCGTAATTCTAGATATACCAGTAAAGCGTTGATATCAGCCGGATTGACGCCGCCAATTCGAGCTGCTTGACCAATCGTGAGCGGTTGCACTTGCGCTAACTTTTCACGAGACTCCTTCGAGAGAGTCTCGATCGCTGCATAATTTAGATCCGGCGGTAGCTGGCGGTTTGCATGACGGCTCACTTGGTCAATTTGGTGCTGCTGACGCTGGAGATACCCAGAGTATTTGAGATCGATTTCTGCGCCTTCTTTCTCCACGGAGTCTAGACTGGGGTTGCTCAGTCCGTAACGATCTAAGTCAACGTAATGGAAACCAGGGCGTCGTAGCAAATCAGCCAGAGTAATCGAGCCTTTGATGGCTTGTTGGGTGTCAGACGCGATCGCCTTCCCGATCTCATCATGCTCCTTAATCCGCGTTGAGTACAACCGTTCCTTCTCAGCAGCAATATTCGCTTGCTTGTGTTGGAACAACTCCCAGCGACGGTCATCAATTAAGCCGACTTCCCGACCCAGCGGCGTCAAGCGCTGATCTGCATTATCCGACCGCAGTAACAACCGATACTCAGATCGGCTAGTTAGCATCCGGTAAGGTTCCCGCAAATCTTTGGTACACAGATCGTCCATCAGCGTCCCGATGTAACTGTGTTCGCGCGGGAATACAATCATTTCTTGATTGCGGACAAATCGAGCTGCATTAATTCCCGCTACAATGCCTTGAGCAGAGGCTTCTTCATAGCCGGTCGTGCCGTTAATTTGCCCAGCACAAAATAATCCCTCTACCTTTTTGGTCATCAGTGTCGGATAGCACTGGGTTGCGGGTAAATAATCATACTCCACCGCGTAAGCTGGACGCAGCATCGTACAGTTTTCTAGACCGGGGAGACTTCGCAACATTTGCAACTGCAAATTCTCTGGCAATCCCGTCGAAAAGCCTTGAATATACAGTTCTGGAATATCCCGTCCTTCCGGTTCAATAAAAATCTGGTGGCTTTCCTTATCGGCAAAGCGCACAATTTTATCTTCGATGCTAGGACAATAACGCGGCCCCTTTGCATCCACCCAACCGCCATAAACTGGCGACAGATGCAGATTTTCTCGAATAATCCGATGAGTCTCCGGCGTCGTCCGGGTGAGATAACAAGGCATCTGCTCCCGTTCCACCCAAACTGAGGGGTCAAAGCTGAACCACCGCACCTCCGTATCACCCGGCTGGGGTTCCAAATTAGTATAGTCTAGCGATCGCTTATCAACCCGTGCTGGAGTTCCCGTCTTCAGCCGTCCCGTTTCAAATCCGAGTCGATTCAGGGTTTCCGTCAACCCAACAGCGGCAAATTCCCCCGCACGACCCGCTGACATCGACTTATTCCCGACCCAGATGCAACCCCCCAAAAAAGTCCCGGTCGTCAGGATGACTGCTTTACACCCAAATGCCACGCCAAAGTAAGTTTCGACGCCAATCACTTCATCGTTAGCGCCCATTACCAAATCTGTGACCATGCTCTCGCGGATTGTCAAGTTTTCCTGGTTCTCAACAATCCCCTTCATCACCGCCGCATATTCCCGTTTATCCGTCTGCGCCCGCAATGCCCACACAGCAGGTCCCCGTGACGAGTTCAGAATCCGCTTTTGTAGGTAGGTGCGATCCGCCATTTTCCCAATTTCCCCACCCAAAGCATCGATTTCATGCGTCACCTGGGACTTGGCAGGACCCCCTACTGCGGGGTTACACGGTTGCCAAGCAATTTTGTCCAGGTTAAGGGTTAGCAGCAGGGTACGACAGCCCAATCGTGCTGTAGCGAGGGCAGCTTCGCAACCGGCGTGTCCGGCTCCGACTACAACAACATCAAAAGCGTCTTGAAATTCTACGGGCGATCGCGTGGTCATGGTCATGGTAAGTGTCTGAGTAGCAAGGACTCATCCTTCATATTAGCGATTACACCAGTCTGCTTGGAGTTTCAGCCATTGAGTGGCAAAATAAACCCGATTTAGACAGTATATAGACTTAATTCTATCGGGTGATTCTTTTCAAGTTAAAGCATATCACTCGGATTTGTCGGATGAGGTTTCGTATTCAAGATTTGTCGATTGAATACAAGGTTGGTTGCTATGCCAAAACTCAGATTGATTTCTCTGTACTGCGAACGGACTGAAGACAACGCCGGGGCTGATGAAGCTTACTTGGTTGTGAATGGACAACAAGTTGGAGGCGTACAAAGTATCAACGATCGCGAAGCACGCAACCTCACTTATATCCCGCCGATTTCTTTTACATCTTCTGCTGAAATTCGGCTTTATGACCAAGATACGGGGATTTTCGATAAGGATGATTATCTGGGCACGTTAAATGCTTCAAGTAGTCAATTAGGTCGTGGAGAGCAACGGGGTAAGTTTACTGAGGATGATGCTGACTACACTTTGACCTGGGAAGTTCTGGCAGATTAAGTTTTCTTGCTTTGTCTGTTTTTACTTTATAGGGAAAAAGTTGCATAAAACGTTTTAAAAAGACACGGAAAACCGTGTCTTTTTAATTCATTATTATCTAGCTAAAGTATCTTTTTTGTAGAGTATTTTATTTTAAATCATATAAAGTGCGATCGCCTTCATCAACCAAGATACTTTAGCCAAGGGACGCTTTGTTCGCTTCGCCTTGAATCCTTTTGCATTCCCTCAAGCTCACATAAGGGCGATCGCCAGTCATGCTTCTTGGAAAGGGTAACAAAATATACTTATAAGTTTAATTTATATTCTTTTGCTGAGTGGATTTCGTCATAACCAGGACATCTGGGTGATAGAAGTGGTAGTTAATGGTGAACAACTTCCAAATCTAGGGCCTGTATAAAGAAAGTTGAAAGTTCGTGAAGTATTTTTTCCTTTCTGATGGATGGACTGTCGGTCGAGTATGGGAATTCGGCGGCTTGTGGAACGAAAACTCTTGGCGACGCAAACCCGAAATTCAGCAAATGAACCTTTGCATCTTCGAGCAAGGCGAAAAACTGTGGCTGTATCGAGTAGAAGACGCCATTCTTATGGTCGAAGTCAAACCCACAGCTCATGTCCCAACTGAGTCAGCCAATCAGAATATTGGTCAAGTAGTGCTAAAACGCTTGATTGATGCTGAAGAGGTCATCCAGAGAATGAACGAGTCAGCAGCGTTACCCCAACTCAGCAGCACCCAGGAGTCGGGATGAAAGGTTAAGAATGCGATCGCTACCTTAATCCCAACTGTCAACCCGCTTGCAATGGATTCTAACAATAGTTACACTTCTTTAAATGGTAACTCCCCTCGGTCTTCCGACCTAGGAATGGCGTGAACCTGGTGTGACGAGGCCAAAAACCTCATCGACACGATAAATCGTGTCTGTAACATCTGCCGAGGTAAAACATCAAGTACGCGAAACTCTCATGCAAAAAGCCTGCAATCGGCATGGCTCTTGAAGCTAAGAGTAGGTAACATAATCTTTCATTTTCACTTTTGCCTTGTGAAACAGTCCCGCAGTCTTGCAAGAGAGCTTCTCTGGCTTAGATTATGGTAAACAACGGCAAATCGCACATAAAAAAAGAAGCGTCGAAGTAGACACTTATTCATCTGAGGAGGAGCGTAGTCAATGGGACTACCCTGGTACCGAGTACACACAGTCGTCCTGAACGATCCAGGTCGATTGATATCTGTACACCTGATGCATACTGCCCTCGTGGCAGGCTGGGCCGGTTCGATGGCCCTGTACGAACTCGCAATTTTTGACCCCAGCGACCCAGTCCTGAACCCCATGTGGCGTCAGGGGATGTTTGTACTGCCATTCATGGCTCGCTTGGGTGTAACCGAATCCTGGGGTGGTTGGAGCATTACTGGCAGCTCAGGAAACTACCCTGGCGTATGGTCATTTGAAGGCGTTGCTGCCGCTCATATCGTCCTTTCCGGTCTGCTGTTCCTAGCTGCCGTCTGGCACTGGGTTTACTGGGATTTGGAACTGTTTAGAGACCCCCGCACCGGCCAACCAGCGCTCGACTTGCCAAAGATGTTTGGCATTCACCTGCTTTTGTCGGGTCTTTTGTGCTTTGGATTCGGTGCATTCCACCTGTCGGGGCTATTTGGCCCTGGTATGTGGGTTTCCGACCCCTACGGTATCACTGGCAGCGTCCAACCTGTCGCGCCAGAGTGGGGACCCGATGGCTTTAATCCGTTCAATCCTGGCGGTGTCGTCGCTCACCACATTGCAGCAGGTGTCGTAGGAATTATCGCTGGTTTGTTTCACCTAGCAGTTCGACCCCCAGAGCGACTCTACAAAGCTTTGCGGATGGGGAACATCGAAACGGTGCTTTCCAGCAGTATTGCCGCTGTATTCTTTGCCGCCTTCGTTGTGGCAGGTACGATGTGGTACGGCAGTGCTACAACTCCGATTGAGCTGTTTGGTCCCACCCGCTATCAGTGGGATGGCGGTTACTTCAAGCAAGAAATTGACCGGCGCATTCAAGCCAATATTGCTGAAGGGGCGAGCGCTTCCGAAGCTTGGTCGCAAATTCCAGAAAAACTGGCATTTTATGACTATGTCGGAAACAGCCCTGCGAAGGGTGGTTTGTTCCGCGCAGGTCCAATGAATAAAGGAGATGGGATTGCTCAGGCTTGGTTAGGGCATCCAGTATTCAAAGATGCTGAAGGTCGGGAATTGTCGGTACGTCGTCTTCCCAACTTCTTTGAAACCTTCCCCGTGATCTTGACCGATAAAGACGGTGTGATTCGCGCCGATATTCCGTTCCGTCGGGCAGAATCAAAAAATAGCTTTGAGCAAGCGGGTGTCACCGTAAGCTTATACGGCGGTGCTTTGGATGGGAAAACTTTTGATGACCCCGCTAAAGTGAAGCAATTTGCTCGGAAAGCTCAGCTGGGTGAGCCTTTTGCATTCGACCGCGAAACGCTGAATTCTGACGGGGTGTTCCGCACCAGTCCCCGTGGCTGGTTCACGTTCGGACACGCTGTATTTGCTCTGCTGTTCTTCTTCGGGCACCTCTGGCATGGCTCTCGGACTCTGTTCCGGGATGTGTTTGCTGGGGTTGAGGCTGACCTGGAAGAGCAGGTTGAGTGGGGTCTGTTCCAGAAAGTGGGTGACAAGAGTACCCGCAAGAAGGAAGCTGTCTAGAAATGTAATCAGGCGAAAGGCAAAAGTTAAGTATTTTTCTTTCGCCTTTTGCCTTATTAGTTTTTCTTGACAAGGTAGACTGGTAGTAAAGCAAACAATCAGGAAATTCTGATATGGAAGCCGCTGCTTACATTTTGATTTTGACCCTCGCATTGGGTACTCTCTTCTTTGCGATCGCTTTCCGCGAACCTCCTCGGATTGAGAAGAAGTAGTTCGCACCTAAAGCTCGCAGCACTACAACTTAATATTTAGGAAAAGCTACTGAGCCGCAACTGTCTTAACCCTTGTATTTCCACAAGGGTTAAGATAATAACCGGCTCAGCTTTTCCAATTTTAGGTATTTCTTTAGTAAAGTGGCAGATAATTCTAATCCTTCCTCACGCTCGTCTATCCAACAAGCGAGGACTTTTTAAAATGCAATGTCCTTTATGCCAGTACACCGATAGCCGTGTCCTTGAGTCCCGTTCCACGGAAGCCGGACAAAGTATCCGGCGACGCCGCGAGTGTTTGAAGTGCAATCATCGCTTCACTACCTACGAACGCATTGAATTTGTTCCAATTACGGTGATCAAACGGGGAGGTCAGCGAGACTCCTTTGATCGTTCCAAGTTAATTCGTGGGATTGTTCGAGCCTGTGAAAAAACCGGCATCCCCCAAGGAACTCTGGAAGTATTGGTTGATGAAATTGAAGCAGAATTACAGCAGCGCATCATCAGAGAAGTCACCAGTCAAGAAATTGGGGAATTAGTCCTCCAGCGTCTGCAATCTATCAGCGAAGTTGCATATATCCGTTTTGCCTCGGTCTATCGGCAGTTTCAAGGAATTCGAGATTTTGTGGATACCTTGAATCATCTGCGAAGTCATGGCAGTGGAACAGAGGAAGACACTGAACTAACAGATCCTCTCGAAAATAATAAGCCTTCCTTATCAGAGCCTGGTGACACAGCAATCCAGGCTTCTTTGTTTATTGGTTATTAGTAACTAGCGGTTGACAAAGCTGCTACAGTATGCGCTAGAGATGCGGTGGTTACAGCCGAACATTTTTGAACTCGAATTTATCTAGCTTTCGTCCTGGCGACGTTGTAATTGGTAAAGCGATCGCTCTGGAGCCGGAAGGCGCTTTAATTGATATTGGCGCACCAACAGCTATTTTTCTCCCAATTCGGGAAATGTCAATCAATGAGATTGACTCACCAGAAGAAGTCTTGCAGCTTAATGAAACCCGTGAATTCTTGATCGTGAACCAATACGATGAAGTGGGGAATTTGATACTCGGTCTTTCGATACGACAGCTTGAGAAAAAGTTGGCTTGGGAACGAGTGCGTCAAATGCAAGCAGAAAACGTCACAGTTTACGCCATAATTTTTGAAACTCATCGCTTTGGCGTATCAGTTAAAGTTGAGGGGTTGCGCGGCTGTGTTTTACATTCTCGTCTCGATACCCGTAAGCCGAAAGAAGAGTTAATGGGAGAAGAAATCCCTATCAAGATCGTTGAGGTAGATGAAGACCGCGATCGCTTGTTTGTTTCCCATCGACTAGCACTGTATCCAGCAGGGATAAAGCATTTAGAAGTTGGTCAAGTTGTTACTGGGAGAGTACTTGCACTCAAGCCGTATGGTGCATTTATCAATATTGCAGTCATTAACGCTCTGCTGCACATTTCCGAAATTTCCCACGCTGACTTTGACAAACCTGAAAGTATTTTTAAGGTCGATGATGAAATAAAAGCAATGATAATTTCGATGGATGCTGAGAAAGATCGCGTCTCACTCTCCACAAAAGCACTAGAACCCGAACTAGGTGATATGCTGAAAAATCCTCAGAAAGTCTATGAAAAAGCTGAGGAAATGGCGGCAAAGTACCGCAACCAGATGCAGAAATAGTAGTTGTTGCCTCAGATGTAGTCTTTAGCTGAAATACCGCTTACCTACTGCTAGGGAGCAATTTTAGCCAAACGGAGGATGAGCAAATTAAGTTATAATATCCTGTCTGGACAACTTCTCGCTCCTAGAAAATCTCATACAATAGGTTTGGCGAGAGAGCTATGTAGGTGTAAACTGCACGCGGTAAACGTGGGCGTACATCGACAGGAGGCACAGTTAAATACGGAGATAACACCAGGAAACGATACGCATGGTCAATCAGAAAACAACCGCTACAGCAGATATTGGATTTTCTCACGAAGATTTTGCGGCCCTACTCGATAAGTACGACTATCACTTTAATCCCGGTGATATTGTCGCCGGTACCGTGTTCAGTTTAGAGCCTAGGGGCGCTCTGATTGACATTGGCGCTAAAACAGCGGCTTACATTCCGATTCAGGAGATGTCAATCAATCGGGTTGATGCTCCGGAAGAAGTGTTGCAGTCCAACGAGACGCGAGAATTTTTCATTCTGACCGACGAGAATGAAGATGGACAGCTAACCCTTTCCATCCGCCGCATTGAGTACATGCGAGCATGGGAGCGAGTCAGGCAGTTGCAGACAGAAGACGCTACAGTGCGATCGCTTGTCTTCGCTACCAATCGCGGTGGCGCGTTGGTACGGATTGAAGGATTGCGCGGGTTTATTCCTGGTTCTCACATCAGCACTCGCAAACCCAAGGAAGATTTGGTTGGTGAAGAACTACCGCTAAAATTCTTAGAGGTAGACGAAGACCGCAACCGTCTAGTTCTGTCACACCGACGGGCGCTAGTCGAGCGGAAGATGAATCGTCTGGAAGTGGGCGAGGTCGTTATTGGAACAGTACGAGGCATCAAGCCTTATGGTGCATTTATCGATATTGGCGGCGTCAGCGGACTGCTGCACATCTCCGAGATTTCCCACGACCACATCGACACACCTCACAGCGTCTTCAATGTCAATGATGAAGTGAAAGTGATGATCATTGACCTTGATGCTGAACGGGGACGGATTTCGCTCTCCACCAAGCAGCTAGAGCCAGAACCAGGCGACATGATCAAGAACCGCGATCGCGTCTATGACATGGCGGAAGAAATGGCGGCTAAGTATCGGGAGCAGATGCGAGCCAAGCTGCAAGGCACTACGATACCTTCTATAGAAATCGGCGTTTCTGACGAAGAAGCGCTACCTCCTATCGAAGATGAAGACGTGCCACCTGCTACAGAAGAGGCAGAAGTGCCACCCGCTATCGAAGCTGAAGAGGTGCCACCCGCTACAGAAGAGGAAGAAGAGTCACCTGATACAGAAGCTAAAGAGCTGTCACCTGCTATAGAACAAGAGTAATTTTGTTAGGAGACAGAGAAATTTCAGATTTTAAATTTGAAATTAGTGATGACCAAAGAGGGAATTTCCCTCTTTTTTTATTGCAGTTTAATGAGTTGAGGGGGAAATTTTGGTAACAATTCGCTGTCGAGAGGTCACGTTCCCGAATATCCAGGCGGTAATTTTTGACAAGGACGGCACCCTAGAAGATTCGGAGTCATTTTTGAGAAAGTTGGGGCAAAAGCGATCACGCATTATAGACGCCCAAATTCCCGGAACCGGAGATCCTTTATTGATGGCGTTTGGCATTAATGGAGATACTCTCGATCCGACGGGGTTATTAGCCGTAGGCAGTCATGGAGAGAATGAAATTGCTGCTGCTGCTTATATTGCTGAGACCGGGCGGGGGTGGTTGGAATCAAGAGCGATCGCTCGTCGCACCTTTAATGAAGCAGATCAATTTCTAAAAGATGCTGCCCCTTCCCCCTTATTTGTCGGTTCTTTGGAAGTGCTGCAACTTCTGTTTCAAGCTGGCTTAAAATTAGGAATTTTATCAGCTGCTTCGACTTCACGAGTAGAAGCTTTTGTCAAACGGCATCAGCTCTCGCCCTACATCCAGTTAGAGATGGGAGTTGATGAAGGTCCCACTAAACCCGATCCAGCCTTATTTTTGCAAGCTTGCCAGAGACTGGGAGTTTCACCCAGCAATACTCTGATGGTGGGAGATTCTGCCGGAGATATTCAGATGGCACGTCAGGCGGGGGCGGCGGGTTGTATTGGCATCTGCTGGGGAAAACCGGAGGCGGCGCATCTAGAAAGTGCAGATGTCGCGATCGCGCAACTCGACGAAATTCAAATTCTGGATGCGAATGGCTAATCGGGAGAACCTCCAACGATCAATTAGCCATTAGCTATCAGGTAAATTCCCAAGGCGATCGCGATAACGAGCTAACAGGTTTTCCATATCGGCAAGCTGTTGTTGAGCAAATTCCCGCTGCTGGCGCTCTTGTTCGGCTCGTTGGCGTTCTTGTTCGGCTTGTTCTTCTGCCTGCTGTCGCCTCTGAGTTTCCCGCTTTAGCGCCTGCATTAGCTCATCGGCAATTAGCAACTTTTCCCCAGTATCTTCTCGGTAAAAGCCAAGTAGTTTCCCTTTTAGGAAAGCCTTGGGAATAGTCAAGAAACTGGTTAGCAAGAACAGTTGCCTGACGCTCTGCCAAGTATTGTTTGAGGACTTCCAAAGTCGTCAAAATGGCATAGAGATGGTCATAGGTTTCTGCTACTGGTTCACCATCGGCACTAGGGTAAAAGATTTCTGCGGTTGGGCTGTCGGTAAAATTGCTGTCATCACTAGCACCGTCTCAGCGTCACCGATTTATTTGTAATTGGCATGAGCGCGATCGCTTTCGTGTCCACCAAGAGCGACTATTCTGATAAAAATCATCGAAAAATTCCCGCTACAAAGCGAATCCCGATGTCTTCCCACTGTAACGCCAAATACTAGGGCAGCCGATTCGCTTCATCAAAGCTTTATCAAATAAATTGACCATAATAGCGATCGCGTCTCAATGTTTTTAGGATCGCAGGTTAAAATAGCTTAACTTAACTCAAATCACTGCCCTAGCAAGAGCCATCATCCCAGGAGGAATTGCCCTTGTCTCGTCGCTACCTATTTACGTCTGAATCTGTTACTGAAGGTCATCCCGATAAAATCTGCGATCAGATTTCTGACACCATTCTAGATGCGCTACTGACACAAGACCCCAGCAGCCGCGTCGCCGCAGAAGTCGTCGTCAACACCGGCTTAGTGCTAATCACAGGTGAAATTACCACCAAAGCTCAAGTAAATTTCGTTAACTTAGCCCGGAAAAAAATTGCAGAGATCGGCTACACCGATGCCGATAATGGCTTCTCTGCCAACAGCTGCTCAGTCTTGGTTGCCTTGGATGAACAATCCCCAGATATTGCCCAAGGTGTTACCACCGCGCAGGAAACCCGCGAAGAAGCCAGCGACGACCAATTAGACGCCATTGGCGCTGGCGATCAAGGCATCATGTTTGGCTTCGCCTGCAACGAGACACCGGAACTGATGCCCTTGCCGATCAGTTTGTCACACCGAATTTCTCGCCGCCTTGCAGCAGTTCGGAAAACTGGACAATTGCCTTACCTGCGTCCAGACGGCAAAACTCAAGTAACGGTTGCCTATGAAGGTGGGAAACCCGTTGGGATTGACACCATCCTGATTTCCACCCAGCACACCGCCAACATTGGTGAAATTAGCGAGCAATCCGCAGTCCAAGCCAAGATTAAAGAAGATTTGTGGGCGGCGGTTGTACAACCCGTTTTTGCGGATATGGCGATTCAGCCGGACGAAGAAACCCGCTTTCTAGTCAACCCCACTGGCAAATTCGTCATCGGGGGACCTCAAGGCGACTCTGGTCTGACTGGGCGGAAAATTATTGTTGATACCTATGGCGGCTACTCCCGTCATGGTGGCGGTGCCTTCTCCGGAAAAGACCCGACAAAAGTAGACCGCAGTGCGGCTTACGCTTGTCGCTATGTGGCTAAAAACATTGTGGCGGCTGGCTTGGCAGAAAAATGCGAAGTCCAGTTGAGCTATGCAATTGGCGTTGCTCGACCCGTCAGTATTTTGGTAGAAACCTTCGGTACCGGCAAAGTAGACGATGAGCGCTTACTGGAACTGGTGAAACAGAACTTTGAATTGCGCCCAGCGGGGATTCTCCAAGAATTCAAATTACGTCACCTACCCAGCGATCGCGGCGGTCGTTTCTACCAAGATGTCGCTGCTTATGGTCACTTTGGACGGACGGATTTAGATTTGCCTTGGGAACAAACTGACAAAGCAGCACTCCTGCGGGAAGCAATGACCGAGTGTGAAGCGACTGCTTAACCCTTGTACTTCAAGTACCTGAATACCTCGAAGCTTAAAGCCGAAGAGATGCTTGCTTTGAAAAAAGCAGTTTCCTCTCGGCTTTTTTGTGAGGGTCAACAAAAAAGTTTAGATAAAAAAAACTTAAAATCTTCTAGGCTAATTTTCAACTAAATAAAATGACTGCTTAATGAGAAGTCAAATGCTTAAAATCTCTCGCCTACAGGCATTATTACCCTATTTGACCTTGTTACTTTGGTCAGTCCCTTTATTGCTATTCAGTCACGAACAGCAAAGCCTAATGGCGCATGATGAGGGACTTTACTCTTGGCGAGCTAAATTAATAGTGGAGTCTAGCAACTGGTTAAAGCCCTCTATCGCTAATTATGGTAAAACTCCCGGTGCCTATTGGTTGATTGCCAGTTCATTCTCGCTGTTCGGCATTAGTGAGGCAACTGCGCGAATACCGAGCATCATTGCTGGCATCATTAGCGTGATATTGGTCTATGAAATTGGGACAATTCTGTTAAGTAAACGAGCTGCATGGTTAGCAGCGGCAATTCTAAGTGTTGAGTTTTTTTGGTTTCAATATAGTCGATTAGCCGTTCCAGATGTGCCGATGGTTTGCATGGCACTTTTGGGTATTTGGTCTTTATTAAAAGCTGAACGACATCCAAAATATCAAGGTTTTTGGAGCTTTGTCGCTGGTATAAGTTTAGGCCTGGGCTTCTTAATCAGAAGCTATATGATTTTTTTGCCAGCGATCGCGCTGTTACCTTACCTAATTTGGGAGCATCGTCGTCACCGACATCTCACAAATCCCATGCTCTATTTAGGCTTTGTAGTTGGCTTCATTCCAACAATTGTCTGGCTTTTGAATGGTTGGCTGCACTATGACAAAGATACTTTTCAGGAATTGTTCCAGTTTATTTTCAGGCTTAGCTCAGATGAAAGTGATGGAAATACTTGGCCTTACTATTTCTGGAATATTCCAGCCAAAGCGTTTCCCTGGCCTTTTTTCAGTTTGTTAGGTATAGGCATTTGTTTACGAAATCTACTTCCTCGACAGAAGCTAATATTAGTGGGTCTTCCGCTGATTCTGTTTGTAGAAATCAGTTTTTTCTCGACTCGTTTGCCCCATTATGCTTTGGCTCTTTATCCTTTTGTGGCTTTATTGGCAGGACTTGCTTTGGATTGGCTTGCCAGGATTTATGAGAACAAATCGCCGCGAAAATGGCTTCCGCAAAATCTCAGTTATGCCTTTGGGGGGTTAGCTTGCTTATTAGTGTTAGCAGGTGTGGCGTTGTACGGTAGTTTTCCGATTCCTGGCGTGAAAGGGGATGCACAAATACAAAAGTATGGAGCGATCGCTCTTGGTTTGGGGTTGGGTTGGCTAATGTTACCAGTGGTGTGGATAGGTCGTTATTACTTTGGCAAGAAGTTTTTAACGGCTCGTTATTGGTTAGCAGCTTGGTTGGTAGGACCTTGGTTTGCTTTAGCCGTAGCGGGAAGCACGGGTTTAATCGGAGATTACAACCCTGAGATCAAGGCATTAATGCAGCAGCCGGAAATTGCCACTGTGTTACAAACTCATCCAGTGAATTGGATCAGAGGAACGGGAAAAACTGGAGTGCTACTATGCTTTTACACTCCCGATTTGGCGAAACAGGTTAAACAAGTTTCAGAGCTGCAACCGTCTAGCTACGCTTGGATTAGATCAGAACAACTCGCCAATTTATCCTCGCCTTACCGAGCGATCGGGAAAGTCCGAGAGTGGCAACTTATTCAAGTATTGCAGTAAGCGATCGCTACAGCTTCATTAGCGTTTAACGTTCATTCAGGTCAACGCAAATGCAGGGATGGAAACAACAACTCCATCGGTTGAAAAAAGAAACCTACGCAATTTACTTGGCTTGTAAAGATCCCAGAGTTCCTTGGTATGCAAGGATATTGGCTGGGTTGATCGTCGCCTATGCCTTTAGTCCGATCGATCTCATTCCAGATTTTATCCCAGTCATTGGTTATCTAGACGATTTGATTCTTGTGCCGCTGGGAATTTGGCTGGTACTGAAGATGATTCCCCCAGCCGTGATGGCGGATTGTCGGGAAAGAGCAACAAGCGCGATCGCTGAAGATAAACCTAAGAATTGGATTGCTGCCTTTATTATCGTGGCTATCTGGTTTGGGTTAGGGATTTTAGGTGTAATTTGGATTGGACGCATCCTGAAACGTTAAGCCGCTCTTTAATAGCGAATTTGCAAGGTAACGGATGAAATAATCTTCTGTTCGCCACCCACAACCGGCGTGTCAGCAGCCTGATTTCGAGGGGATAATAAAGCCTGCTCGGAGGCGATGACTGGCTGTGGTGGATTGACTCCATTGATTTGAATGCTGACAATTTCTCGCTGATTGAGAGCGAGTGCCCCCAAAGCCGCTGCTGCTTGCTTCTGGGCGTCTTCGGAGGCTTCCTTAATCGCTTCCTGTTGAGCCTGCGCGATCGCTTCATCCGCAGCAACAAGATTAACGCCATCAATTCGTGTTGCACCGGCTTTGATGGCATCATCTAACAGCGTCCCGGCTTTTTCATGACCAGTCCGAAAACTTACAATGTTGGTGCCGATATATCCATTGAGGGTTTGCTTACCGTCTTTGAAACTATAGTTAGGAGCGAGAGTAATCCCAGTCGTTTTTAGTTCTTCCACCTGACGGGATTTCAGCAGTTTCACTACCGCAGAAGAGCGTTGGGCGACTTGCTGCTGAACTTCCTGAGAAGTTTTCCCCTGAACTTCCACACCCAAACGCGCTTGCGCGATCGTTGTCGGAATGCTGACATCTCCTTTTCCGGAGACAGTCAGGCTTCTGGGTAGTTTCTCTAGCGTCGGGGCAGATTGGCAGGCACTCAGGCTGAGGATACCCAGCGCTAGAGAAACAATTTTTCACGATTCCAGAAATTCGGCTTAGCACTACACGGGAGAAAGCGATTCATATTTTGGAACACAAATTAGAACAACAAATAATCTCGTGTTCCTAATCTGGCACTGTAGCTTTCGAGTAGTGCTTTAGGTTACATTTTTGGAAACTTAACCCTTTCCTCGATCTTGTTTAAAACACCATACAAATCACATTGGCTCAGCGGTGGTGCTGTTATAAAAGAAGTGGAGCTAAGGGTCGAGCGAGACTCGACTCGATCTAATAGGGCTGATTTGGTCATTTTTAGCAGCAAGGCAAGGAATTTGTGCTGATGCAACCTCAAGAGCCAACCGCTGCTGACGACACCACAGAGAGCCAAAAAGTTTTAGCGACTCAGCCGCTCTCGACCGACCGCCACTCGCTAAAATCTCTCTTACCTTGGAAACCGAAAGCCGGTTCTTGGCGCATCCACCAAAAGATTGGCTACGGCTATTTCCTAGCAATTGCGATTGGCTTTTTCGGTTCGCTAGCTGGGTTAGTAATCGCAGACTATTACCAAGGGCAAGGCGTCAAACAACTCAATGATGCCCACGTACAAGCACAACTGCTCGGAAATTTTAAGGATGCGGTCATCGAGGTGCAATTACATGGTTCGCATTTAGCTGCTGTACTAGAGGATTCACAACAGCTGCAATTGGAAAAAGCGCAATTTTTCGACTGTGTTAGCAAAGCTAAGAAGTTGAGGTTGGAAATTGAACGCTTCATCAAGAGCAACCCTGCCTGGTTAGCAGCAACCCCCGACACAATACAGGAATTATTGCAGGCTTACACGACTACTTTGGACTCCTACGTTCAGCAAACTGAGTCTAGCTTGCAACCAATTGACCAATTGCAATTGCAGCCAAAGGCGGTTGAGTCAGCGCGACGGCAACTACTCATCGCGATCCGTGGGGAGTCAGCGATGACTTTAGAGCGCTTCAATGCACAATTGAGCAACCTCCTTGACATGGCTCAAAAGCAGGAGCAGCAAGGGAGAGAAGTGATGGAGAATGCTCAAGGACTGGAGAAAATCATTATTATCTTGAGTATGCTTGTTTCGGTTGCGATCGCAGGGACGATGGCGCTGCGTACCAGTCGCGCGATCGCACAGCCAGTCGTCACGGTTACTCAAGTGGCTCAGCAGGTAGCACGGGAATCTAATTTTGATCTGCGTGCCCCTGTCACCACTGGCGATGAAATTGGGTCATTAGCCACTTCTCTGAATCATCTCATCGAACGGGTATCCGAGCGAACCAAAGAATTGCAACAAGCGAAAGAATTAGCTGAAGCTTCTAGTACCTCCAAAAGTCAGTTTCTGGCGAATATGAGCCACGAGCTGCGTACACCCTTGAATGCCATCATTAACTTGAGCAAACTTCTCGAAGAAGATGCCCAGGATCTCGGCTTAAGCGATGAAGATTTTATTAGCGATCTTCAATCCATTAACTCTGCTGGCAAACATCTTCTGGCACTGATTAATGACATCCTCGACTTGTCGAAAATTGAAGCCGGGAAAATGACTCTCTACCCGGAAACGTTTGATATCAAAATGTTGATTATTAGCGTTGTCATAACAGTAAAACCGTTAGTAGAGAAGAATGGAAATGTCTTAGACGTTCATTGTGACGAGAATCTGGGCACCATGTACGCTGACCAGATTAAGGTGAGGCAGGTATTGTTTAATTTGCTCTCCAATGCTGCCAAGTTTACCGAGCAAGGTAAAGTGACGCTGACGGTGCAGAAAGATGAAAGCGCGATCGCTCAGAGTCAACTATCAGCAGCAAGTCTAAAAACCCGCAACTCTGACTCATCCTTGACCCTAAATCCTTCATCCTTAAAAACGTCCTTCATCCTTTTTCGGGTCGCCGATACTGGGATAGGTATCTCGGATGAACAACAACAGCAATTGTTTCAAGCCTTTATGCAAGGAGATGCCTCGACGACGAAAAAGTATGGCGGTACTGGACTGGGGTTGGCGATTAGCCGTCACTTCTGCCAGATGATGGGGGGTGATATTACTGTAGAAAGTCAGGAAGGGATGGGATCTAGTTTCACGGTTCGCCTCCCCTTGAGTTTGTAAAGGACAGGGCTTACGCAAGGGACATTTCAGTCCAGTTTCACCATTGACGTACAGACAGCGGCGTCAAGCCAATGCCCCGAATCACGCGATGCTCATTCCCACTGTATTGCCGCCTGACCAGTATTGTCGCCTGACTAGTTCAATCGAGTCTGAATAACGCTTGTCTAGAACCGTATCATTTAATAGCACTTAGGCATTCTCGGACGGTTGTAGAAGGGGTTCCACGGTGTCCCGTATCATTTTATAGCACTTAGGCATTCTCGGACGGTTGTAGAAGGGGTTCCACGGTGTCCCACAACTTTCGAAGCGTCAACTTCTCGCCACACAGATAGCGATTGATACGAGCGAGCCTAATACCCTCAAGATGATCGACCAATTTCGTGACCGTGTTGTTGACAGGACTGCTCAGTAGATATTGGCAGTAGTCGAGTTTGGTGAAGCTGATCTCCTCAGTTTAAATTGCTGCTGCGTAAGCCCTGTTTAAGCTTTTTGAGCAGTCTTCTTTAATAAGATTTTTGAGCAGTCTTCTTTAATAAGAAGCTCAGGCCTAAGACACAAAGACCTGCCATCGCACTGGGTTCCGGAACAGGATTGGGAGATGGAGCTTGACGAAGCGTCACAGTTAGCAGTTCTGGAGGAATATCTGTACGGAGAGAGCCAATAGTATCTTCTCTTCCGTAACCAATGCGTAATGCATAGTCGTTGGGGTCACTAGAGAGTTGATTGACTAAAGAAAAATTATCAAACCAGAGAACAAAGAAATAAGAGGTAGGAATGGGGACTGGATCCGGTAAATTTAAATCAAAACCTCTGAAAAAGAAGCTCAAACTAGAAAACTCTCCTGGCCCAATTCCACCGCCAAACCCCGCAGAAGTAGTCGCTCTAGTATTCACATTTGCCGTATCAGAATATGGAACTGGCGAACCGTCTATTTTAAGGTCTGATATCGCGTTTGGGAAGAAACCAGCGGTTGGAGAAGAATCCTGATCTGTCACCGAGGTATCTAAAGTAAAAGAAATTTCTTTTCTAAAACTTCTTAAAGAAAAGTCCAACAGAGCAGCTTCAGAGGGAGCTGAATTTATACCCATTGTGAGCAACGCTGCTCCCCCGACAATTCCTGTAAATTTTCTCATTAAACTCATAAAGTGTTCCTCTCATGCAGAATTAAGTTGAAGCCGAGAATGTAGACAGACCCAGCAGTTAGAATTCCTTGCGTACTAAGTTGCAATTAAAGGTGCCCTAGCCAGGTATTGAATACAACTCAGCCGTAAAAGGAAGCCTACTATTCTCCTCTGTGAATTTCTAGTAATTCCACGTAGACTTTACTGAAAAAATAAAAAGTATGCATATATAAACAGCTTATATATGTAAAGACTTATTAAATGTAATTTTATTAGAGTGACCTACCAGCGGCTTGTCTAGCCATGAAAGTTAGTAAAAATGGGAGACTTGATGAAAAAAATAAATCATAGATGGACAATTTTTCTAAAGCTTGCCTAAGTATAAATACGTAAATTCATTTAATTCATAATTAAAACTTATAAGTTATCCTGAAATCAGTGGAGAGTTGAGCTTTATTCCAGCTTCATAAAGATTCAGTAGTTACGCAGTTGAGAAACAAGGGGAGGTGAGGTAGAACTACTTAGGAATGAAGCCAGCGAAAGTCAACCAACCCGATTACATTAACTTCCTGATTGCAACGCAGGATTGTGCGAGATGCTGTTCGTCACTACTTGGCGGCTCCTCGTTTCATTCTTAAGCCAACTGTGTAACTCCTGAGGGAGCTAGAAGCGATACAGTTCGGTTGTTATTTCCACTCGCCTTGCAGCACGAAAGCTGCCCAGTAATAGGGTGCTTTCCATTCCGTTTTTTGCCACATTTCTATCTGTGCTGCTCTCAATGCCGCTGCTGGCTGTAGATTTTTTTCCAGCATTCCTTTGTAAAATTTGGTCATTAACTCGGATGTTGCGCGATCGCTAACACTCCACAAACTCACTACCACTCGCGGCACACCCGCATACATAAAGCCGCGTGTCAAGCCTACTAATCCTTCGCCTTTGACTTCTTCACCTAATCCCGTTTCGCAAGCACTCAGTACCACCAGTTCAGCTGGCAAGTTGAGATTGAAAACATCGTGCAGTCGCAAGAAACCATTCTGCGATTCCCCTTTTTCATCTAGCAGAGACAGCACCACCCCTGATAATTCTGGATGCACGCTATTAAGGATGCCATGAGTGGCAAAATGCACGATTCGGTACTGGCTGAGTTCTGGATTAGTTGCAGAAGCGCGATTGGCAGCAAAATCGAAGGCTTGCCTGCGTTCTGCGGCTGGTACCAGGGATAGAATCTCCTCCGCTTCTTGCCGGGTAAAGGGTAGACGCTTAAAAGTGACATCCGATTCTCTAGCGGATCTTGCTAAAGCACTGAGTGCAAGGTTTTCTCCGATACTCCCCTGCTTCTCTGTCTGCCCTTTTGCTTTATTGACTCGCTCATCGTCACTGCCAAAGACGGGATCGGCTAGCACCGCCACAGCCTTAGCAGCAGGTTTGCGCCCAGCTTGTTCGTGTCTTAACACGGCTAGCGTGGAGGCTGAGGGCAGATTGACGATTTCGTAATTGACTAACAGTGGAGTGGGTGAGGTGGAAGGATTGGCTTTGTTTTCTGTGCTTGGCTGCGTTGGTACTGGTAGCGCGGCAAAGGGGACATACTGCAATGCACCCTCGCTGACAATGAGTAATCGTTTCTTATCTAGTTTCCCAGCCACTTGCCCCAAGAGCATCTGGCTGAGTTTGGTTACGACTTCGGTGCTAGCGGGAGCGAGTTCAACCGCAATGCCTCCCCGTTTATCAGTCGGCTTTCGGGTTTCCAAGCGATAGCCAGGGGTATTCAAAAGTTCATAGAAACCTCGCGCCGCTAACTCAATTTCGGCGCGTTTAGGGAGTTCGCAGCTGGTGATGCCAGTCTTGGTGACTGCCCATAGATAGCTGCGTTCTTCGCCTAGCGAGTATTCCAAAAGCAGGGTATCGTCATCCAGAACCTGCTGCTGAATCTCTGCTAAGGTGAGGGGTTTTGGCTGAGTGAGGGCGGCATAGCTAGGGCTTTTAGCGCGGATGTCAGCTTGAGCTTGCCGATACTCTTCTAAGAGGTTTTCTCGTTCTCGTTCAATTTTCTCTACCTGTTCTTTGGCGGGGTTGCCACTGTATAACTCAACTCGGCGTTTTTCAACAGCATCAAGTTTTTGCTGCAAGGTGCGCTCTTGTTCTAGCAGTTTTGGCTCAACTCCTTGCCGAATATTAGCGTTAACCTCTGTTAGGAGTTCCAAAAGACTCCGGGCGCGGGCGCGTTCCGAGGCGTGCAGTGCCAGAGCATCATACCCAATAGAAGGCTCTTTTTTGTGCAGTTGCATCAGCACGTCGATGTAGAACTGGTAGTAATTCTGCACGGAGGCAAAGTAGGAAGTACGCAGTTCTGGGCTGGTGACTCTGGTACGGATGTCCTCAACGATTTCGATGGCTGCTTCGATTTGGGTACGGGCTTCGTTGAGATTCCCCTTGTCGCGTTGTGTAATCGCAACCTCATAGAGCGTATATGCTTCCTCCGTGCGATCGCCCATCAACCGCCGTAGTGCTAGTTCCCGATCATAGGTTGAAAGCGCTTTTTCGTACTGCTTCAACGCATTGTAAACCTTGCCCAGGTTCCGCAAGGCGTTGGCTTCTGCTAGGCGAGTCCCCACCTTCCGGTGCCCAGTCACTGCCTTTTGCGTGGCTTCCAGTGCTTTGGGATAATCTCCCGATGCCAAATACACCCTGCCGCTCATAACGAAGGACATGGCTTCCCAAAAGCTGTCCTTCTGTTGGTGCGACAGTGAAAGTAATTGTTTAGTAGCATCAAGCGCCTTGGGATAATCCTTTAATAACTCGTAGGCTCTAACTATAGAGGCGAGTATCCTGGATTGGCGCGAAAAATCGTTATTTTCTCTTGCCAGAGTTAGCGCTTGGTTGTGATAGTCAAGCGACTTCTCATAAACTTTCGCTTCTTGGTAGACAAAGCCAATGTCGTCAAGGGTTGAAGCTTGTCTGGTGCGATCACCAATGCTTTTAAATATCTCTAGTGCTTTGGTGTTTGTATCGATACTCAGCTGATAATCCCCTAACGCCTGGTAGACTCCAGCAATGCTATTAAGGGTGACGGCTTCTTGAGTGAGATCCTCCACCCGACGCTGGATATCTAAGGCTTGGTTGTATAAGTCGAGCGCCTGCTGCGGCTCACCCATTGAATTATGGATATCAGCAATGTTACGGAGGGTAAAAGCTTCCCTAGCGGGAGCGGGAATGTCACGCCACAGCACGAGCGCTTGATTTAATGCATCGAGGGCTTTGTGCATTTCCCCTAATTGGTTGTAGACATAGCTGACTGAGCTGAGGACTGTCGCTTCCCCAAATCGGTTTCCCGCCTTTTGCAAAAGTGATCGCGCTTGGTTATAAAAGTCCAGCGCTTTGGAATAATCGCTAAATCCTGATGAGGCGTAGGTGCTAGCGATACCTGAGAGAATCCCAGCTTGCTGAGAAAGGTTGAAGGTTAAACCTGTTCCAGATAGATTTTCCTGTGCTGCTTGTTGGAGTTCCAGCGCTTGGTTATAGGAGTTCAGCGCCTTCTGATGCTCGCCCAATGAGTAGTTGAGCAAGCCAATTTGGCTGAGGATATCCGCTTGCCCAGCCAAATCCTTCCTTTCTTGTTGGATTTTTAGTGCTTGTTCATAAGATTCAAGCGCCTGTTGCGATTCGCCCAAGTTGATGTAGCTCAGACCGATATTCTGAAGTGTTTGGACTTGTGCGGCAGTATCCTTCTCGGCACGTTGGATTACCAGCGCTCGATTGTAAAAGCCGAGGCTTGATTGAGTTTCGCCTAGTTTAAAGTAGACATCACCAATGTTGTTCAGCGTAATAGCTTCACGAGAGGGTTGTTTCTCAGCTTGAAACAGCGACAGGGCTTGATTGTGATGTTTGAGCGCTTCTTGCATTTTGCCCAAGCTGTAGTAGACATTGCCGAGAGAATCGAGCAGGGCAGCTTCCCCAACGTTGGTGGCTACAAGTGCTTGCTTATACGAGTCGAGCAGTTTTTGTTGGTCGTCCGAGTTGGAGCCAGCATTATCGGTAGAGGCGCGAGCGATCGCTTCTTGAAGACTGTTTTTTAACTCGCGCCTGATGGCTAATCCTCGCTCGAAATAGTCCAGTGCCTTGCGAGGTTCGCTCTGAATATAGTAGATCGTGCCGATGGCAAGAAGAGTCGAAGCTTCAAAACCACGAGCTGCATAGGTCGGAGCTTCGTTAACAGCTAATTCCTGCCAAAGTTTCAAAGCTTCTTCGTATTTGGCAAGTGCCTGTTGCTGAGATTCTGCTGTTCCTTGCTGCCGTAGTTGCCCTGCTTGCTCAAATAGTTGCTGTGCCCGTGTATAGGCTTGTTGCCGATCGGTAGTCGTTGTATTTGGCGAGGAAGTTGCTGGCTGTTGGGCGATTGAAACGCTGGTTGCCTGTGCCCTCACTGATGACAACAATAGAACAGTTACAAATAACGCCAAACTACGATAGATAGAAGCTGAAAACGATATAGGAAGTAACAATAAGAGCGATCGCCACCCAATCAACTGCCGTTTGCTGCGCTTAGCCATGCCTACACCCTCACGCTCAAAATCGCCACTACTCTAACCGATGGTGCGCTGTCAAAATCTACACGTAGGAGATGCGATAAATCGTATCTCTACAAGTCCGCTCTCGTCAGGCTTCGTCTGTCTAGCACCATTTAGCCTAAGTGCGATAAGAGCGATCGCGAAAGCTCACTCATTCTCTGTTAGCTTGAAGTCATGCTGCTAACTGTTAATATGTTGCGGCACTACCAACGTTGTAGTCGCCGGTCTTTTCTCGATTTATATGGAGATCCTACCCAGCAGGATTTTCAAAGTGATTTTCGCGCCAAATTGCAACAGGATCGGTATGCTCTCCAGCAAACCATTCTGGCGGGACAGACTTATCACAAACCCAATTACGCTTGGGGAGATTGGCACGCCGGTGCGAATGCCACGATTGCTTTGATGCAAGAAGGCGTTGAGCTAATTTACCGAGGCGTGCTTCTGAAGGAGGAAGAAGTAAGGATGGAGGATGAATCCTTCTTACACCTTCCGAAGACAGTAACTCTCGTGAGTTGTCCCGATTTTTTGATTAAACAACCCGGACAATCAAACTTTGGCAATTGGATTTACGTTCCCAGTGACATTCATTTAGGTCGGCGTCCTAAGCTGGAATATCAAACGGTTGCAGCTTTTCACGCCCATCTACTGGCGTCTGTTCAGGGGGTTTTGCCGGATACGGTTTGGCTGCGATTACGGGAAAAAAAGGCTTATGCAGTCAATTTGAGTAAATGGGTGCCGATGATGCAGGCACTTGTAGAGGAGTGTATCGAAATGCTCCTGTCTCGGCAAGAGCCAGAGGTGTTCATTACCCGTCAGCGGTGCAATCTTTGCCCTTGGTTAAATCACTGCTATGCGATCGCGCAAGAACAGCAACATCTCTCTTTGATTCCGGGTGTAACACCAAGTCGCTATCAGCATTTGCAGACGCTTGAACTGACGAGTCGGGAGTCTTTGGCGAGTGTCAGTCCGGCTTTTTTGGAGCCAGCTTTGGGAGAGGAGGTAGCGCAACAGCTAGTACAGCAAGCGCAATCAGTAGTGGAGAATCGGGCGATGCTTCTGGAGAAACCCTTTGCGATCGCAAAAACCACTCAAACCGCAGAATGGGTGATGAACAATCCATCTTCGCACCTCTCACCCATCGAACTTTACTTTGATATTGAGGCAGAACCATCGCTAGAACTGGATTATCTGCTGGGAGTTTTAGTGGTTGATCGTCAAGCTAATACAGAAACGTTCTATCCTTTCTTAGCAGAACAAGCTAGCGACGAAGAGTTCGTTTGGCAGCAATTTTTAGATTTGGTTTGGACTTATCCTCTCGCTCCTATTTTTCATTTCTGCGACTACGAAATCCTGACGATGAAGCGACTGGCTAAATGCTACAACACCCCGCCGGAGAGGCTACGTCCGGTGCTATCGCGCTTTGTAGATATCCATGACTGGGTAACAGGGATCGTGACACTGCCCGTCGAAAGTTATGCTTTAAAAGCGATCGCGCATTGGTTGGGTTTTGAGTGGCGCGATGCGGGGGCGAATGGACAAGTGTGTATCTATTGGTACGATCAATGGTTAAAAACACGCGATCGCACTTTCCTCGACGCCATTCTGCGCTACAACGAGGACGATTGCCGCGCTACCCGTCACCTTAAAGACTGGCTGGTAGACTTTATGCAGGATGCGTCTCATTTGGATGCACGGGAGTGACAGTTTTTATACCAAAATTTTCCAACTCAACTCTCTGATAACCTTTTCTTAAAAATTTCTTATTTTTATGATGATACGGTGCTGGTGTAAATGGCTGAATTTAACACTGGCAATCATGAGCAAAATCGATAAATTTTTTACATCCTTCTGTTTTCTTGGTGGATTAACCGCTGCACTTCTGACAGCACATCCCGCTCAGGCATTCAAAATAACCGGCGTCGATTACTTAGGACAATCCACTTTTCCGACTGGTTTTTCATTTCAGGGAACTGAATTGGGAGGGCTATCAGGAATTACTTACGATGCCAGTAAAGACGTTTATTACAGTATTTCTGATGACCGAAGTGAAAAGGCACCAGCTCGGTTTTATACCCTCAAAATTGATATTTCTCAGGGTTCTTTAAAGCAGGGTGGGGTGACGCCTGTAGATGTAACGACCTTGTTGAATATAAACAATCAACCTTTTGCTCCTTTAAGTCTCGACCCAGAAGGCATTGCCTTAACTAGCAAGGGAAGTCTATTTATCTCTTCGGAAGGAGATGCGAACCAATTAATTAATCCTTTCGTCAATGAATTTTCTTCGGCAGGTCAGCAACTTCAAACCCTGCCAATTCCTCAGAAGTTTTTACCAACAGCGGCTAAAGATAGCGGAATTCGCAATAATTTAGCCTTTGAAAGCTTGACGCTTACCCCTGACCAAAAGTATTTGTTTACAGCTACAGAAAATGCCTTGGTTCAGGATGGTGCTGTCGCTGACATCAAGGTGGCAAGTCCTTCGCGAATCTTAAAATATAACCTCGTAACTGGGAAGCCGGAACAGGAATTTTTATACGTTACCGATCCAGTTGCCGCAGCACCCAATCCTGTTAATAGTTTCAAGACCAATGGTTTAGTAGATTTGTTAGCAGTGAATGAAGATACGTTTCTTAGCTTAGAACGGTCTTTTTCTACTGGAGTGGGGAACACAATCAAGCTGTTTGAGGTGTCTTTAGAAAAGGCAACCGATATTAGCAGTATTAACAGCCTCAGTGCAATCAACCTCAACACTATCAACCCAGCTCAGAAAAAACTGCTGCTTGATTTTGAGAAGTTAGGTGTGACGCTCGATAATATTGAAGGTTTGACTTTTGGCCCTGATTTGGCGGATGGGCGAAAGTCGCTGATTGTAGTTAGCGATAACAACTTTAGCCCGATTCAGTTTACCCAGGTACTCGCTTTTGGCATTGGCACCAAATCAGCGGCGCATCGTTCTGTCCCGGAACCTTCGGCACTCGCAGGCTTGGTATTTGCAGCACTTGTGAGCATTAAAGTCAAGCGCCACATTCATAGTTAATCCGGACAATATCGCGCTAAGATGCAAAGACGCCAAATGAAGCAACGTTTTAGCGTCTTTGCGCCTTGGCACGAGACCAAAAAAGCCCTGTCTACCCCACCATTCGAAAGGGAATGAAAAAAAGGGGTTGACAAATCCAACGAGACTCGACATAATCGTTAATGGCTCGGAAAACAAGGGACTGTAGTTCAATTGGTTAGAGCACCGCCCTGTCACGGCGGAAGTTGCGGGTTCGAGCCCCGTCAGTCCCGTAAAAAGTAGTAGAAAAGCTAGTAGGGGTTAGGTGTTGAAACCTGCCCCTACAATTATTAGCAGCTACAACTAGCAGCTACAACAAATATAGAAACCTTTTGAGAGAATCTGCTGTGACCGTTAGAGTTCGGATTGCACCAAGTCCTACTGGGAACTTACATATTGGGACCGCGAGAACCGCTGTATTTAACTGGCTGTTTGCTCGCCATCATGGCGGCGAGTTCATCCTGCGAATTGAAGACACCGATGAAGCGCGATCGCGCCCCGAATATACTCAAAACATCCTTGATGGTCTGAAATGGATGGGCATGACCTGGGATGAGGGGCCATTTTTTCAATCCAAGCGCCTCGACCTGTACCGCAAAGCTATTCAAACTCTCGTAGATCAGGGCTATGCTTATCGCTGCTACACCAGCGAAGCCGAACTAGATGAATTGCGGACAGCGCAAGCAGCAAGAAAAGAAGCTCCCCGTTATGACAACCGCCACCGGAACTTGACGCCAGAACAACAAGCGGCTTTTGAAGCCGAAGGGCGTCGTCCGGTGCTTCGCTTCAAAATTGATGATGACCGGGAGATTTCCTGGAACGATCTGGTAAGAGGCAAAGTTAGCTGGAAAGCCAGCGACCTCGGCGGCGATATGGTGATTGCTCGTGCCTCAGACGATTCAGTGGGTCAGCCGCTGTACAATTTGGCAGTGGTGGTGGATGACATTGATATGCGGATCACCCATGTCATCCGGGGAGAAGACCATATTGCCAACACCGCTAAGCAAATTTTGCTCTATGAGGCACTAGGAAGCGCGATCCCGGAATTTGCCCATACGCCATTGATTTTGAACAAGGAAGGCAAAAAGCTCTCGAAGCGGGATGGCGTCACTTCCATTTCCGACTTCCAGCAAATGGGCTACACGCCTGAAGCCTTGGCGAATTACATGACATTGTTGGGATGGACGCCCCCAGATTCCACCAAGGAAATCTTTACTCTGCCAGAAGCAGCTCAACAGTTCGGCTTTGAGAGAGTCAATAAGGCAGGGGCAAAGTTTGACTGGGATAAGCTGAATTGGCTCAACAGTCAGTATTTGCACAAAATGCCGGTAGATGAGCTATTAAATCAGCTGATTCCCTACTGGCAGGCGGCTGGATACGAATTTGACCCGATAAGCGATCGCCCTTGGTTAGAACAGTTAACCAGCCTGCTGAGTGCCAGCCTGACGCGCTTGCAGGATGCAGTCGAGATGAGTCGGATATTCTTTAGCCAAACCGTAGCCTACAGCGAAGAGGGACTGACTCAGTTGCAGCAGGACGGCACCGAAACCGCTTTGCAGGCGATTTTGGACGCCCTAGAAAATCATCAAACCTTGACAGCAGAGGGTGCCCAAGACATCATCAAACAGCTGACCAAGGAGAGGAATCTGAAGAAAGGATTAGTGATGCGAAGTTTCCGCGCAGCTCTAACCGGCGATTTGCATGGTCCTGATTTGATTCAATCTTGGTTGATCCTGAATCAGCGGGGTCTGGACAAGCTACGTTTACAGCAAGCCCTAGAAAAGTAAACTGAAAATCTTCTTTCTTTTTCTTTTGCAAGCCTTCTCAAGCTCAGCCTGAGAAGGCTTTTGGCTTCTTCTTTGGAACTTCTTATGGGATACTATCGTCACTGCTACAACTAGAGCCGTTACATAATCGGTAACAAGGTGCCGTTTTTGGAAGTGAGGATGTACAAACCCGTACCCAATTTAGGGGAAAAATCGGTAGGAAAGTCCCTCTGGGCAGGCATCACAACCATAGCCCTGATGGCGGTAGGAGTGTTGAGCCTTTCGAGGGTGCAAGCCCAATCCGTACAATCCCCGCCCATATTCGAGAATGTCACCCTCGGTCCCCGGTTTTCGCCCGATCCGTTGACGATTCGGGGTATCAGTGGCGGCGAAATAGCGGCCCAAAAAATTGCAGGTCGCAGCGAAACCGCTACCGGGCCATGTGTTGGTTTTACGGACGATAAGCCCGATCACACTGTAGTTTTAACTTCGTTTTTCAACTTTCTATCCATCCAAGTGCAAAGCCCAGAAGACACTACCCTCGTAATCAAGGGACCTGGTGGCAGCTGGTGCAATGATGAGTATGAAGGCAAAAACCCTGGCATTGCTGGTCAGTGGCAGCCGGGAACTTACGGAATTTGGGTGGGATCTTACGATAAAAGTAAATTCAACCCCTACATTATCAAAATTACTGAAGTCAACTTACTCAATCCTGGCCCCTTCCGGCGTTAATTAGCGCATTTTTTACTTGCGTCCAATGCACTTTTCGCGGATGAAGGGCGACTCTAGTTGCGGTTCTTACTGTGTTGGAATACACACTTGGAACCTCACCCCCAACCCCCTCTTTGCAGGCGGCGAGGGGGAAATACAGTTGAATCCTTCCCGGAAAAGCGGGGTGCGATCGCTACCAGCCCCTACCAGTCCTTACCAGTCGCTACCGGCACCGCCACCGCCACTGCTCCCGCCGCCAAAATCACTGCTACTGTAGCTACTATCAGTGCTGGAGCTACTACCGCTGTCAGAACTCCAGCTATTGCTGCTATTGTCGCAACTGCTACTGTTGCTAGTGTTGTCGCTACTACCACTGTCATAGTTGCTGGTGCTATAGCTACTGGTATTGGTATCTGAACTAAAGTTGCTATAGCTATCGTTACTGGATGGGTAGCTACTGGTATTGGTATCTGAACTAAAGTTGCTATAGCTGTCGTTACTTACGGTATAGAGATTGCTAGAACTCCTGACGCTAATGTTAGGCGTGGTGGGACGTGGGGGAGTCAAAGAGGGAATGATTTCCTCTGTTTCCCGACAATCAAAACAGCAGTGACATTTATGGGTAATCTGGCGAATACCTTCGCTGTAGATTGTCGGAGATTGCAGAATCCGATCGGTGCGTTCGACAGTCAGTTCTTGGCAGATGGGACAGTTACTAAATTTGTTGATTGTGGCAACGTAGGCGCGAATATGGATTCCCATTCCGGTTAGATGAGGATGACATTTGGGACATTGCCAGCCTTCAAATTCGACGCTACCGAGATTTTGTGCCGCTTGTTCTGCTGGGGTGAGATGGGGCAGCACTAAAACGGGGTCTAGTTTTTGCATGGGTTGCTGGCAATGAGCGCAGTGTAATTGCTTTTCGCCTCCCCAAAGTTTGTAGCTACGCGATCGCCCTTCTGGTTCAATTAGGACGGGACGATTTAACCAATTCACGAAACGCCGAATTATCAAGACGAGAACACCGCCACAGATGGCGGCAACTACCACGACTCCGCCAATCGGAAATACTTCCCAAGGAATCCCCATGTTGGAATTTTGTTGATTTGCGGCAGCAGGAGTTGGCAGTTCACCCGCTCTCAACTCTACAATCAGTGCTTGCGTTCCCGCCAGGGTGCCACCGTTAAAGTCACCCTGCTTAAATCGCGGTGCGATTTCTTGTTGGATAATTTTGCTAACACGCGCATCGGGGAGAATCGACTCGATACTGTAACCCGTTTCGATTTCTACGCGACGTTCCCGCTGGGAAATCAGTAGCAGCACCCCGTTGTCCCGCCCTTGCTTGCCAATGCCCCAATAATTAAATAGCGCCGTAGCGAACGCCTTGGGAGTAGCAGAAGGTGAAGTCTCTGGCACCGTCACTACCGCGATTTCACTGCTATTTTTTGCCTCTAAATCTGAGATGATCTGGTTGAGTTGTGCTTCCGTCGTCGGACTGAGCATATCTGCCATGTCTGTCACCCAGCCACCATTGACTTGCCGGGGATTGGGAACTTCCTGAACGGTTAAAGCCTTGCTGACGACTGGGAAGGCAGCAACAGTGAAACTCGCAAAACCAGCAAGAGCAATTTGTTTGAGCATAAGCGATCGCAACTCAATAACTGTAATGGGTGCCATCACCTCTAGAATGTCTCAGGTGGATCGGCAATTCGGTTCACTCTTTTGCTCAGTTTTTGGCTCACTGTTCGGGGCGATGATGGGAAGGGTGTTGGTAGCATCCCCTGTGTTAGCATTGCCAACGCGATGAAGGCAGAGCCGAAAAGCTAAATTACAAGTAAATTACAAGCGCTGTAGAGTTAAAATTCAGGATAACGGTTGTGGCTTTTAAAATCGGATTACTGGGACTGGGGACAGTCGGCACGGGTACGGCACAAATTTTGCTAGATCCGCATGGGCGTCATCCGCTGCTGCAAGAAATAGAAGTTTATCGGGTGGGAGTGCGATCGCTAGATAAGCCTCGACTCGTAGAAATGTCAGAAAGCTTGCTGACGACCGATTTGGAATCGATTGTCACCGACCCCCATGTGGATATTGTGGTCGAGGTGATGGGAGGCTTAGAACCGGCGCGATCGCTCATCCTCAAAGCGATCGCCAATGGTAAGCACGTTGTCACGGCAAACAAGGCGGTGATTTCTCGCTACGGCGATGAAATTTTTACGGCGGCGAATCAAGCAGGCGTCTATGTGATGCTAGAGGCAGCCGTTGGGGGCGGTATCCCGGTGATTCAACCCCTGAAGCAGGCGCTAAGTGTCAACCGGATTCATTCGGTGACTGGCATTGTCAACGGCACCACGAACTACATCCTCAGCAGGATGCAAACCGAGGGGGGTGAATTTAGCGAGATTCTGGCAGATGCCCAGCAGTTGGGCTATGCAGAAGCCGATCCAACGGCTGACGTAGACGGTTTAGATGCTGCTGACAAGATGGCGATTTTGGCTTCCTTAGCGTTTGGGGGACGCATCAAGCTGCCAGAAATATACTGTGAGGGGATTTCTAAGGTCAGCGCCGCCGATATTGCCTATGCGGAAAAACTCGGCTTTACGATCAAATTATTAGCGATCGCTAAACAAGATTTACCGGCACCGGAGAAAGAAACTCCAGGCAGAGAAACGGGAAATTTGGCGTCTTTACAAGTTAGAGTTCATCCGACTCTCGTACCCAAAACTCACCCGCTTGCCAGTATTAGCGGCGTCTATAACGCAATTCTCGTAGAAGGCGAACCGATTGGGCAGGTGATGTTTTACGGACGTGGGGCGGGTTCCGGTCCCACTGCCAGCGCCGTTGTCTCGGATATTTTAAATATTGCTGCCATTTTGAAAAGTGGTGGAGATGCTGCCAAACTGCATCCCTTGTTAAGCTGTTCCCATCAAGATTACTGCGCGATCGCCCCGATGGAGGAGCTAGTTACGCGGTTTTACGCTCGTTTCTTGACACGGGATCGTCCGGGCGTTATTGGTAAGTTGGGCACCAGTTTCGGCAACCACCAGGTGAGTCTTGAATCTGTGGTGCAAACTGGCATCCACGGCGAACTTGCCGAAATTGTCGTCGTGACTCACGATGTCCGGGAAGGCAACTTTCGACAAGCCCTGGATGAAATTCGCACGTTAGATACGATAGACAGTATTCCCAGCATTTTGCGAGTTTTATGAGGAGACAAGTGGCGAAAGATGTAGAGAGGCGAATGAATACAGCTTCCCTAAAATACAGCGATCGCTCCTGTTTTATCCGCTTTGGTTTAAGCGCAGCGGTGCGTCAGCGCGGGGGTTGGGGGAATCTCAAATATGGCATCAAAAAAGCGAATGGATATTGCGATCGCATCTTAGAAATGTTAGGAAAAAAGCAAAAATTCAGTTTTTTCTTCCTCCTTCCGGTTTCTTTTTGCCTTTTTTCAGCGGTATTTTCAAAATCCTCTGTAGCTGAAGACATTCTCGCTGTACCTACCCTTTTATCGCCTCCTGCAACTGAGGGGAAGGGTGACAAACAAATGTGCCCACCGCCAGTTTTAGAACGCTTGATTCGCCACAAAGTTGCTGCTGGTGAAACTTTAGAAAGTATTGCCAGCCAATACAATCTCATTCCTACTACTTTGATCGGCATCAATCCGTCTTTGCGACAAGGCAAAGCACCCGTAGGGGCAGAAATTTTGATTCCGCCTTACAATGGCATTCGCGTCGAAGTTCCGGCTAGGAAAACTTGGCAAGATGTAGCCAAAACCTACCGAATTCGTGCCGATGTACTCTATGAGGCGAACGGTTGCCAGAAAAATCCTAGAGTTGTATTCATCCCTGGGGTAAATTGGTCGCCTGCAAGTCTGGCTGGACGTAACAACCGAAAACTAGCCCATTATCCCTTACCCGCAACGACAGCGATCGCACTGGGTTATGGTTGGCAGCTAAATCCTCGAAGCAATCAAGTTGCTTTTCACAGCGGTATTGATTTGTTGGCAGAAGTCGGGACACCCGTGCTAGCAGTGGATAAGGGAACTGTAGCCTTTATTGGCGATCGCGGAGATTCTGGCAATTTAGTCGTTATTAATCATCCGGGAGGACGCCAAACCCGTTATGCTCACCTTGCAACCATTGATGTTAGTCGTGGTAAACAAGTTAGCCAGGGGGATGTCCTGGGAACAGTTGGTACCACAGGACTCCCTGACATAGATAAACCCCATCTGCATTTTGAGTTGCGCTACAACTCGAATTTAGGCTGGGTTGCACAAGATCCACAACCCTATCTTCAGCAAGTAACTGTTAATAGATAATCGGGAATCTGTGCTTGCAGCTAGTTTGACTCATCCCATTTCTGTTTTGACGCACTACATACAGCTCACCCTTTTTTGAGGGTAGGGGATATTTAATGTAGAGCATCATCCAGAAAGATTGGTCTTAATTCGTCAGTAGGATTTTTTTATGCACAGAAGGCTAGGGAAAAGACTTAGTAATCGCAAAAACTTGTAGTTCCTCTGCGTAACTTTGCCCTTTCCCAGATTGCCCTTTGCGTTAAA
The DNA here is from genome assembly GCF_039961855.1 of Trichocoleus sp. Lan. Taxonomy (NCBI): domain Bacteria; kingdom Bacillati; phylum Cyanobacteriota; class Cyanophyceae; order Leptolyngbyales; family Trichocoleusaceae; genus Trichocoleus; species Trichocoleus sp. Lan. Next base: position 94,197 of record NZ_JAMPKA010000003.1, read on the forward strand.
AAATCATTACTCTTCTACTTGAAATATTCGTAAGCCCCAATGTCATGCTTTAGCCCTAGCGGACGGCTCGATCCTGCATAATCATTCGTGACTTGAGTAAGCGTAGTACCTCTTTCAATGGCTAGGGAACCAGGCTGAAGCTTGTAGTCAGTTGCCACTGTAGTTCCCGGATTTACCAGCAACGGGTTGGCAGTGATATCGCCGATACCCACAGCAATACCAGCACTGCCACCATACCAAGAGTTATTCTGAAATGCCAATCCCGTTTTGGCTGGAATTTCTGTCATCGCGACACTGCCAGTTTGGGAGAAAATGTTGTTGGCAATCAGATTGTTTGTATGACCTGGATCGCTATGGATCAGGAGCATGGCTCGCGTCGCTTTGTAAAAGGTATTGTTGGCGATAACAAAGTTCTTCAACCCTCCGCCTCTGCCGTAATTTGAAAAATAGGCAAAGCCTGTAAGTCCCCCAATGACGATATTGTTGCGGATTTTAATGTTATTCACTGGGTTGGAAAAATCGTAGTATTCATTGGATGCCTGAATCCCACTCGCTGGTTTCCCGTCTCGGTAAAAGTTTGTGTTGTTGGTGGTGTAAATGTGGTTGCGCTCTACCGTGATGTCAGTAGCGTTGTCCAGGTATAGATTCACGCTGTAGTTGTCATACACCTTATTACCAGAAGCTACACCGCCCTTGGTCAAAATAAAGTCGATTCCCTCACCGTAGTTCTGATACACGTGGTTGTTGCTGATGGTGACGTTGCTTGCTCTGCCACTAGCGATCCCCTGATCCCAACCATCAGCAAGGGTACGGCTTTTATTCGCAAGGCAATTCATATAAACGGTGTTGCCGTCGATTCGGATGTTTGAGGCTGTGGTCATATCTTTGTCGTAACCAACAAAGATACCGTTCTTGTAGGAGTTGTAAACGGTGTTGTTGAGGATCTGGAGGTTGTTGCCGCCCCAGGACACAATGCCTGTAAATTTGGAGTTCTTTACTTCAAAGCCCTTGAAGATGTTGTATGCGCCAGCTAAATTCACGATGTTGGTGTTGCTTGGCGTTTTAGTGCCATCTAAAATTGCTTTCTCGCCTGGATAGGATTGGTAGCTAATCGGACTGCTGGCGGTGCCGATGCTGCCAATGTATTGTTCTTTCGTAAAGCTGTAGGTGCCTCCCCGTACATATACCGTGTCGCCAGCCTTTGCCTTATAAGCTGCGTGACTGATAGTGGCAAATGGGCTGTTTTGGCTTCCAGAATTACTATCACTACCATTCGTCGCAACGTAGTAGGTGGTAATAGCGAGTGCTGGTTTTGTTACTAGTCCGACGCTAACCGTCGAGGCACTAAAAATCAACAGCAGGCTCAATCCAGAAGAGTGTACTTTAGACATTTTTTACTTCGTTGGTAAACGACAAGAACGCTAGAGATGACCCTGCTGTGCAGTTTTAGGAAGCTTCATCAAAACTTCATAAAACTGGTCTGCTAAATCCTAGCCGTCGTTAATACCGATTGAGATCCGCGATATTACTGACATCTTTCGGAGAAAAGGCTGAAATGCAGTAAAAACTTGCTTTATTTGTAGGCTTGTCTTGTGGTCGCTAGTTGCGTTTGCAAAAAAGTTACAAAGAATTTATCAGTAGTACGGAAACTGTACTTTATATAAAAAATATATATAACCGATCGCAAGCTAGCTAGAACAAGGTCTAACCCCAAAGATTATGGTGCTTGTAGCGTTTTTATTGTCTGTAATTCAAGGATTATTGCCAATAACCTTAACTTATGCCTGGATTTTAGGGCGAGTAACTTACGCTGACAATGAGCGCATCCTATGCACTCACAAGGTTTTGAAACTTTGCCACCAAGTTTGACAGCGTTAGCGATCGCTAACGCACCCTAGCCAACAAAAAGCCCCCTGCAAGCAGGGGGCTTTTAACCGAAGTGCTTTTTATGACTAAGTATTTACTAACTCTGACTGCATCTCAGGCTGGGCGGGTTCTTCCTCAGTGATGCCGTAAATGGAGTTGTACAGTTTGACATACTCTTTCGCGGATGTGTCCCAACTGAAGTCCATCTGCATACCCCGCTTCTGCAACTCCTGCCATTGCGGTTTGAAGCGGAAAGCTTCCCATGCCCGAACCATACAGGTGTAAAGGTCTAGGGGTTCATAACGGTCGAAGGAGTACCCCGTACCAGCGTGGTTCACTGGGTCGTGGAAAGAAACGGTATCGACTAAGCCACCTGTGCGACGGACAATCGGCACGCAGCCATAACGCATCGCCAGCATTTGGCTAATGCCGCAAGGTTCAAAGCGGCTAGGCATGAGGAAAGCATCGCTACCTGCATAGATGCGTCTGGAGAGAGCATCGTTATAGAGTAAGTAGTTTGCCATGCGACCAGGGTAGCGGGAAGCCATTTGCCACATCTGGGTTTCGTAATAGCGATCGCCTGTACCCAGGAGGACAAACTGAGCATCGGTATACGCCATAAAGCGATCGAGCATTTGAATCACAAGATCGATGCCTTTCTGCTCCACCAGTCGCGTTACCATGCCAATCACAAAGGCATTTTTGTTAACTTCTAAGCCGACTTCTTCTTGCAGTGCAATTTTGTTGGCTTGACGTTTCTCAAGAGTATCAATTGTGAAGGTCTGAGTAATGTATTTGTCAGTGGCGGGGTCGTAAACCTCCGTATCGATGCCGTTAACAATACCGGATAACTTTCCGCTAATGAAAGACAGCAAACCTTCCAACGTTTCGCCATAAGCGGGGGTTTGAATTTGCTGGGCGTAGGTGGGGGAAACGGTGTTCACCTTGTTTGCAAACTGCACCGCTGCTGCCATTGTGTTGTGTCCTTGCATATACCAAGGACACCAAGTAATTTTCTCTAAATACCAACGCCAAGGCCCTTGATAAGCCAGATTATGAATCGTGAAGACGGTGGTAATATCGGGATCTTGGTTCATCCACACCGGAATCATCCCGGTGTGCCAGTCATGGCAGTGGATAATTTGCGGCTTCCAGTAATTCCAGCAAAACTCTGCTGCACCGTTAGCAAACAGCGTGAACCGCCAGTCTTCATCGTCCCCAGAATAGATGCGACGTGGCATGAAAGCCGGATGACCAAATAGGTACAGTGGCACATCGGTTCCAGGTAGAACGGTTTCATAAACTGAGAACGACTGGAACATGGCAGAACCCGACCAAACAGGGTCTTTGGGAATCTCCATTTTGTCGGGCAGCATACCGTAGTAAGGCATGAAGATTCGCACATCATGCCCCATTTTTCGCAGAATTTTTGGTAAGGCACCAACGACATCACCCATCCCACCCACTTTGGCGATGGGCGCTGCTTCAGCTGCAACAAACAGAATTCGCATTATTGCTGGCGTTTCCTGAAATATTTTGGTTACATCATACCGAGTCAGGGGATCGCCTACCCGATTTTGGATTTTGATTTTGGATTAATGACCGCGTCCGACTTCGGTAAAAATCTCTTCTAAAATTGCCGAAGCTCCCTGTTCCCGTAACCGATGGGCAAGCTGAATTCCGATTTGTTCGGCATCGCTGGCAGCACCGCTAACGGTATCTTTAATCATCCGCTTGCCGTCTAAACTGGCAACCATGCCCGTTAAGGTGAGGGTATCGCCGTCAATCTGAGTATTCACCCCGATTGGCACCTGGCAGCCACCTTCTAGGTTCCGTAAAAAGGCTCTTTCGGCGTAGCAGCGTTGGGCAGTGGGTTGATGCTCTAGTACCTTGAGTAATTCCAAAATTTCGGTGTCACCAGCACGGCATTCGATGCCTAAAGCACCTTGTCCGACAGCATGGAGGGATACTTCAGGGGCAATAACTTGATGAATGCGATCGCTCATTCCCAGGCGGTGCAATCCTGCTACTGCCAAAATAATTCCGTCGTATTCACCTGTATCTAGTTTTGCGAGTCGGGTGTTTAGGTTGCCCCGAATATCTTTAAAGGATAGGTGAGGATAGTGGTGGCGCAGCTGTGCCAGTCGCCGCAGGGAGGACGTTCCAATTACAGCCCCTTCTGGCAGGGTTTCCAGTTGCTTATCTTTATGCTTTTCATGCACGACAAGGGCGTCTGCCGGATTTTCCCGTTCGCTAACGCATCCTAAAACCAATCCTTCTGGCAAGTTGGTAGGCAAATCCTTCAGGGAATGCACGGCAAAGTCTGTTTCTTGGTTGAGCATTCCCAGTTCGAGTTCTTTCGTAAAGAGTCCCTTATCGCCAATCTTGGCTAAGGCAACATCTAGAATTTTGTCCCCTTGAGTCGCCATCGTGTGGACTTCAAAGGTACATTCGGGAAAGTGTTTCTGGAGTTGTTCTTGCACCCAGTAAGTCTGGACGAGTGCGAGTTGGCTTTTGCGAGAACCGATGCGGATAGTACGAGCCGGACTAGAAACTGTAGGAGACATAAAGCGATCGCCTGAACACAGCAAATAAAGTCACCTGTTCTAGACTACCGCAGGCGTGACTGTAATAGGCCTGGAGTTTGATGGCAACACTCTCAATATAAGTTAAGTAATATAAATTCTCCCGGATGCTGGAAGTGAGACACTCATCGCTGATTTACGTTTAGCAGTGACAGCATCATTAATAGAGCGATCGCGTTCTTCAAGAGTCATCGAATTTACAGGCTACAAGCCATTGCCAATCAAGATGAACGGTGCCCAATAATAAGGGTGGCTCAGGCGAGCGATCGCATCTGGTGATGAAGTATTGCCAATACGTTCGATGACAATGCCCCCGCGCTTTTGATCCAAAGCTGTATAGTCGCTACTAATCAGAGCAGTTTGTGCCTGACGCAGGGCTTCAGCTTTTGTAGTGTTGCCCTTTTTGAGAGTTGCATAGAAGGCATTCATTAAGGCTTGAGTCCCGCCATCATCGACTGTCCAAAGAGATGCGATCGCAGCCCTTGCCCCTGCTCTCTGCATCTGGTACCCTAAGCCGAGAATCTCTTCACCATTCCCCAGTTTTCCGCCCAATCCGGTTTCACAGGCAGAAAGAACTACCAAATCAACGTTTTTGAGGCTCCATTTTTGGATATCTCGGAGGGTGATGCGATCGCCATTACCAAAGAGAATAAAAGAATCATCCGGTGTCCCCACGACAAACGCGGCATGAGTCGCTAGATGCACGACGGTGTAGTCATCCATTTTAGGAACGGTGACTTGAGGGGTGAAGGCTTTATCGATGAGTTTGGTTGTAGTGGGAACGGTCTTGGCTAAATTTTCTACCTCAGTTCCAGCAAAGGGCAACCCAGCAAAGTTAAAGTCTTGTCCACCAACCGTGAAACTGTAGCGTCCGGTGGCAAAGGCACCGGCTAAAACTTGCAGTTGCCGTTGAGGTTGGGTATTGAGTTCTGTAAGGGAAGTGGCAGTAATGTTATTGATGCGGTAGCGTTGCACTAACCATTGTTGTCCATCGTACAAAGCCGCTAGGGGAATGTAACGCAGTTGAGCGTCGGGTGCATAGACAATCGTTTCGGCATCTGCGGCTTTCAGGTCTGGTTCTAGGGGTTTAATCAGCCAGTTGTAAAGTTGTTGGGCGGGGATTTTGGCGTCAGATTTGGGGTCTTGTAAGGCGCTGCGAAATGCTGCAATTGTCTCGTTGAGTTGTTTCTTGGAAACGTGGACGGTGCGCCGAATGGGGGGAGAGTCAGGGGTGGTGAGGATGAGTTCGATGCGGTCGTCCAGAATTAAGGGGTAGAGGAGGACTGCCTTTTGTTGCAGATTTTTCAGGTTATCTTGTAAGCCAATCAGGTCTTCTAAATCGTCCACCAAATCTGGTTTCCTGCTCTTGGGACTCAGCTGCTGAATCAGTGCCAATACTTCTGGACTTTCGCTGAAGTTATTGAAATCTTCGATAATTTTTTCTTGGGATTTCACCAATTGAGCGATGCGCTGTTCTTGTGCTGGGGTGCGGTTTTCGGGTCGTATTTGTCGTAGTTGAGTGAGTTCTTTGCCAATTTCTACCGCTTTGTCCAGAACCACTTCATAACTCGCCCAAGTCTGTTGTTCTAGTAGGAGATTCGGTAATCCTTGATTAGTATTGTTATTGCCTCGCACGTTGCGGAGGTAATCGTCGAGTTCTTGTACTTTGAGCAAATCTAAAACTCTTTGTGCTTCGAGGATTCGGTCTTGTTTGAGGAGAAGGTTAGCAAGATGACGATATACATTATTAGGAGATGTTTGAGAACAAGCGTTTTGTCTTGCACTGGGTAAGACTTGCAAATTTTTACGAAAGGCTTCAGTGATACTAACAAATTGTTTGTAAAAGATAATTGCTAATTCCGGTTGATTTTGTGCTTCCAACACAGAACCAATGGTATTGAGAGCAGTAGCTTCTTGAGAGCGTGAAGTGTAGGTATCGCCCTTAGACGAATCGCCGATTTCTCTGTAAGTTGCTAGAGCCTGCTGAAAGGATTCTAAAGCTTGAGGGTACTGTTTTAGTGCGACGTAAGACCACCCAATATTATCGAGAGTAGAGAGTTCTTCCCTGCGTGAAGCGTAGCTACCGCCGCTGTTACGATCGCCCATTTCTCTGTAAATTGCTAAAGCCTGCTGGAAATAGTCCAAAGCTTGGGTATGCTGTCCCAGATCCGTGTAGCTCCATCCAATTAGCCTGGAGATAAACGCCTCCTGCTTGCGGTTACTCCCTTTCCGCTCGACCTCCAATGCCTTCTGAAAAGACTGTGCTGCCTCTGGCAACTGATTGTTCCTAAGCTGCTGCAACCCTTCTACAAGCAGGCGAGCCACTGCTCGATCGGAGATAGGTGTTTCTTCAGCGAGACTCCTGCGACTATAAACCTTCTGAAGGCTTTGGAGAGTTCTTTCTTCTCCTGTGCGATCGCAGGAGTCTCTTCTAATTACCCAAGCCTGCTGGTAGTATTCCAAGGCTTGGGAGTACTGTTTCAGGTTTTCATCATAAACCTTCCCAATATTGTTGAGAATGCGGACTTCTCTTGTAAGGTCGCCAAGTTCTGTATAAATGGCTAGAGCCTGCTGAGAGTATTCCAAACCTTGAGAGTACTGTTTTGAGTCGAAGTAAAACTCCCCAATTTCGCTGAGAGTGTAAGCTTGTTTCTTGCGAGCGCCGAGTTCTGTGTAAATCGCTAGAGCCTGCTTGAGGTATTCCAGCCCCTGAGAAGACTGTCCCGACTCTAAGTAAAAATCCCCAATTTCCTCGAAAGTCTCGGCTTCTGACTCGCGAGCGCCAAGCTCTCTGTAAATGGCTAGAGCCTGCTGATAGTATTTCAAAGCCTGAATAGGTGGTTCTGCTTGAGCGTAGATCGATCCGATTCTTCTAGTTATAGTAGCCTCGCCTGCACGGTCGCCACGCTCTCGATATTTCTCCAATGCCTGTTGCAGGGACTGTAACACTTCTTGAAATTGACCGTCTTCAACCTGCTCCAAGAGGCGTTCTGCTTCTGTCTCGCTGAGAATGGCTACTCCACTTTGAGCAAGCTGAACCCTGCGAATATTCTCAAGATAAGCAGCTTCTCTCCTACGATCGCCGAGTTCTCTATAGATTTCCAGACCCTGTTGGAAGTATTTCAAAGCCTGAGAGGGCTGTTTTAGATCGTGAAAGTAAATCCACCCGATGCTGCCGAGAGTGGAGGCTTCTGCCTTGCGCTCTCCCATATCTGTGTAAATAGCTAAAGCCTGCTTGAGGTATTCCAGCCCCTGAGTGGACTGTCCCGATTCCAAGTAAAACTCCCCAATTTCCTCGAAAGCCTCGGCTTCGTCCTCGCGAGCGCCAATCTCTCTGTAAATGGCTAGAGCCTGCTGGAAGTATTCCAAAGCCTGAGTATGTTGTCCTACCTCACCGTAGATCGAACCAATCTCTAAAGTTGTAGACGCTTCCTCTGCACGGTCGCCAAGCTTTCGATAAATATCCAATACCTGTTGAAAGGTCTGTGATGCTTCTCGAAATTGACCGTTTTTGAGCTGCTGCTCACCCTGCTCAAAGAGCTGCTCGTAGAGGCGTTCTTCTTCTGCGATTTTAGGAATGGCTGCTCCACTTTGAGCGAGCTGAACCCTGCGAATATTATCGAGATAAGCAGCTTCTTTTTGGCGATCGCCGAGTTCTCGGTGGATTGCTAGACCCTGCTGGAAGGACTCCATAGCCATAGGGTACTGCTCTAAGTCAAAGTAAGACCAGCCAATATTGCCGAGAGTGTAGGCTTCTTTTTGGCGATCGCCAATTTCTCTAAAAATGGCTAGAGCTTGCTGAAAGTATTCCAAAGCCTGGGTATGTTGTTCTACGTTCCTGTATATCGATCCAATTCTTCTAGTTATGGCAGCCTCTTCTGCACGGTTGCCACGCTCTCGATAAATCTCCAACACCTGTTGAAAAGTCTGTGAAGCTTCTCGAAGTTGACTGTCTTTTAGCTGCCGACGACCCTGCTTAATGAGGCGATCTACTTCTGCCTTATCAAGGATAGGTACTCCACTTTGAGCGAGCTGAACCCTACGAATATTCTCAAGATAAGCAGCTTCTCCTCTACGATCGCTGAGTTCTCTGGAAATTGCCAGAGCTTGCTGGAAGGCATCCAAAGCCTGAGAGTACTGTTTCAACTCAAAGTAAGACTTTCCAATATTGCCAAGAGTCGAGCCTTCTCTCCTGCGATCGCCAATTTCTCTGGAAATGACCAAAGCAGCTTGAAATTTCTGCAAAGCTTCTCGAATTTGACCTCTATTTAGTAACTGAACTCCCTCTTTGTTCAGCTGTAACGCCTCAGCCTTTCTGTCTTGGGTCGTTTGCGCCTGTACCGCAAGAGGCTCAAACTTCAAGGTAAGCGGTAAAAGGGGAGATGTCAGCGAAAGCAGTAAAGTAGCAGTGGCAAGGCTGAGAGATTTGAGACAGTAGTGCATTGGCAAATTCTCCAGCAGCTGATTTATAGATTTGGTCGCTCCATCATCTATATCTTTATCTGAACCGGAGTTATGCAAAAATCTAATTGGTCGCTAAGGGCCTTGCAGAATAGAGTTGGAATAGAGCGATCGCATTCTTCACTATTTCATTTCAGTAGTGCGATCGCATTCTCGCTTTACTTATCGGCGTTGCTTAGATATTGCTCTAATTGTGCTGTACGTTGTTGTGTTACCTCTGCAAGGCAATTACTGTAAACCATCGGTTCCATTGTTCCGCCTGCAAATTCAGTTCTTTCATAAGTACAACTAGCATCTCTAAACTTGATCCAAGCTTGCTGCGCTGAAATTAATTTCTGTCGCCGCGAGCTTTGCAATCTTGGTAGGAGTTGTTTGTATACTTGGTTCAACTTTTTATCTGCATTTTGGTAATCTATTCCAGCGCAGGCATTCATTTCTCCTTGAGTCTGAGGATTGTTGCAGTTAGGTCGTTGAGCTAGGCGGATTCCCGATACATCTGGTGTTGCATTTGCATTTGTCACCGCCGCAGTACCTAAACTGAGCAAAGCTGCCACACCTACAATTGCGGGTAATAACTTATTCATGGTCAAATCTTGAATTCTGTGTAGCCAATAACATAGCAAAAAGGTCATAGCAACAAAGTGAAATGCGATCGCTCTTGATGAGCATCGGCTAGCATTGGCAAATGACGACTCCTGTTAGACCTATTAATCTATTTGAGTACGAAAGGCTAGCCAACCAGCACCTCTCTCAGATGGCGCTGGATTACTACGCTAGCGGTGCTTGGGACGAAATCACGCTGCGGGATAATCGAGCAGCCTTTGAACGCTACAAACTCCGTCCTCGGATGCTGGTAGATGTCAGCCAGCGAGATTTAAGTACCACGATCCTCGGTCAATCTCTACAACTGCCCATTCTCATCGCGCCGATGGCGTTTCAGTGTTTGGCGCATCCAGACGGTGAAATTGCTACTGCCAAAGCTGCGGCAAAAATGGGGACCGCGATGGTATTGAGTACCTTAGCAACCAAAAGTATAGAAGAAGTTGCCAGCGTCGGGAATCAGACACCGCAGTGGTTTCAGTTGTATGTGCATCGCGATCGCGCCCTTACCCGTGCTTTGGTAGAACGCGCCTATGCTGCCGGTTTCCAAGCGCTGTGTCTGACAGTTGATGCGCCTCTGCTGGGTAAGCGAGAGCGAGATACGCGAAATCAGTTTGTTTTGCCATCGGGGATGGAACTGGCTAATTTAGCGACGTTGACAGATTTAGAGATTTCCTATAAACCCGGCGAATCGGGTTTATTTGCCTATTTTTTAGAGCAGCTAAACCCAGCGCTAACTTGGAAGGATTTGGAATGGGTGCAATCTCTGTCGCCTTTGCCCTTGGTGGTAAAAGGGATTTTGCGGGGAGATGATGCGCTTCGGGCGGTGGAACATGGAGCCAAAGCGGTGATTGTTTCTAATCACGGGGGCAGACAATTGGATGGAGCGATCGCTACGATTGATGCTCTGAGTGAGGTGGTTGCGGCTGTGGGGGACACCGCAGAAGTTCTGGTGGATGGCGGTATCCGTCGCGGCACTGATGTCCTCAAAGCCCTGGCATTAGGGGCAAAAGCCGTATTATTGGGACGCCCGGTGTTGTGGGGATTAGCGGTAGGGGGAGAGGCGGGTGTCCGACACGTACTGGAGCTTTTGCGAGATGAACTTGATTTAGCGATCGCTTTGAGTGGCTGCGCCAAGTTACAAGATATTGACTCCAGTTTGGTGCTGCGGTTGTAGGAATGCTTGGTGTTGCGCTTGCCGATGAGAAGATGCGATCGCCTCTTTAAGACGGTAAATTCGCTGTATGTGACTAGGATCACCCAGTCCTGGAAATACGATCACATTTTCTCCGGCATGTCAATCACCTAATGTTAGATAAAAACTATTCATATTAGTAGTATCAGAATCTTATGCGCTAATTTATCTGCTGTGGGGGGGAGTTTGAGATGCTGGAAAAACTAATGGTAGCCGCGACTCTAACATTCTCTCTCAATGTATTTTTGGGACATAGCTGGTCAACTGCCCCTCAAATGGCATCAGAACTCAACTTGCAAGAAACCGCATCGCAAATCATCAGCCTCTTACCTCGCCCAAATACTCACACTCCAGAGAATGGCAGCGGTTCTAATTCTGTACGATAAAGCTTGATGTTTTCCCGAATGGTTTATGCTGGGGAAAATAGAGAGCTACCGCTGCACAACTCGATATGAAACCCCAAATCGCCGCAACAGCAGCACTGCTGACCACACTTTCCTTCGCTGCTCCTGCAAAAGCTGAAAACGTCGAACATACTAGACAGTTATTAGCGACTAAACAATGTTCGCAATGCAACCTCAGGGGTGCTGGTTTAGCTTTAGCTGACTTGTCAGGAGCTAATCTCACCGGCGCTGATTTGAGCCGTGCTAATCTCAGCCGTGCCAACTTGAGTGGAGCTGACCTCAGGGGTGCTAATCTGAGCGGGACTTCCCTATTTGGGGTCAATCTGAGCGGTGCAAACTTGACAGGTGCGAACCTGGCAGGCGCTGACCTGAGAGAAACTTTTCTTGTTAATGCAAATTTGGCGGGTGCTAACATCAATGGTGCTAACTTGCAGGCGGCTATTGGCATCCCTAGCTATGCAGCCACGCCTGAAGATTTCTACGCATGGGGTGTAGCAGAGGGTCAAAAAGGAGACCAACAAGGGGCAATCGATCATTTCAACCAATCGCTGGCTCTTAAGCCCAACTTTGCCCCCGCATATCTAGCGAGAGGAGTAGCGCGTTATCAAATGGGCGATCGCTCCGGAGCCGTTCTGGATTCTCAGAAAGCTTCCGAACTTTTTACCATCCAGGGAAATATTCAAGGCTATCAGACTAGCCAAGTTTTCATTAAAGAGCTGACAACACCTTTGCAGGAAGCGGGTAGCAGCGGCGGAAATTTGGCGAATTTCCTAGGAGGTATTGGTAGCTTACTCCTCCGATTGCTTTTTTAATTCTGCTAGGGTGGGTTAAAATCCCTGCCCAGTATTTACGAGTCAGTTTATGACGATATCCAGTAATTTGTGGCAGGAAAATCAAGATTTAGTGCAAGCCTGCCTCAAGCATCCTTTTGTCCAAGGCATTGCCGACGGCACGCTACACCAGGAGCAATTTGCTTACTATGTGGGGCAAGACGCCTTTTTCTTAGAAGCTTTTGCCCGTGCCTATAGCATTGCTGCGGCTAAAGCTCCCGACACGCAGGGATTTAATACGTTTCATTCCCTAGCTGGGGGCGTTTTAGATGAACTTTCCCTTCATCAAGGCTATGCAGATGAGTGGGGAGTCAACCTGCAAGTAGTAGAACCGGGAGCTGCTACACGCCGCTACACCGACTTTTTATTAGCAACAGCTTGGAGTTCGGAGGTTGGTCTAATTGCTGTGGCAATGGCACCCTGTATGCGTCTGTATGCTTTCTTAGGTCAGCAGATGGCTCAGAGTGGAATAAAAGACCATCAATACACTAACTGGATTCGCACTTATAGCAGTGAGGAATTTGAGCAACTAGCTCAGAAATTAGAAAATCTGGCTGATCGTTATGCCTCTACCACAGCATCTTTGAAATCAACTTACCGCTATGCGATGTTGTGCGAACAAGACTTTTTTCAAGCTGCTTGGGAGGCTATTGATTTAAAAATCTAGATTTCAATTGATAGCAATTCTCGATTGGATGCAGTACGGTTTAACCCTATCTCTGTGTCTTCCCGCTCACCCAGAAGGGTTTAATATTCTCTCCCCTCTCCGTGAAGGTCGAGAGGTTGGGGGTGAGGTTCCGAGTTGAAAAACAGTGTGGGTTAAGAAGATGTTTCTAAATATTATTGCAAGAACTCTATTTTTATCCCTTGATTTTATCTTTGATTTGCTGCCACAAGCTTTTTTTCTTCTGAGTGAATGCTACTTGAGCTGGTTTAGGTTCATTCAGATAACGATAGTGTTCCCAAATATCCCAATACGAACCACCTGGCTCTAAACGGACGCCCGCCCAGTGTACAAACTTCAGAGGTTGGTTAACTTTTGGATCGACTAATTTATAGCCTTCCTGCTTAAAATGCGGGCTTCCTGCCCAATTTCCAGGCCCCTTCCCGTTTTCTCGAACAATATTAAATCGTCGAGACATTCGCTTTAATACGAGATAATTAAGAATCGTTTGGTCGGAGTTCAAGACATAGAAATATTCAGGATGAGATGCACAAAATTCAAAAGTATCTTGCAAGTCTTGTTGAGTAATTAGGTTTTTCTTTGAACCCCAAAAACCACTATTGAAAACATCTTTCAATTCGTCTTCAGTGAAGATTTCTGTAATTTTGGGTGTAAAAACTTGTTTGATGCCTCCTGTGTATTGATAATCACAGCAGATAAAATCATTGTTTGCAAGATAATTAAGATTTTCTATGATTTTTTCAAATACAACAATATCAGTATCAATATATAGAAATTCATCGAAAGGGCCAAACCAACAGGCTAACTTGCGAAGCAAGTTGGGTCTATCTAAAAGGTTGTCACCACAGGTCTGCTTGACTAAATCATCTATCTTTTCTAATAACTGTAAATCTTCGTATATTTTTACCCCATAAGAATTAGTAATAATATCAGCGATCGCTTGATATTGATTGTTATAGGGAATCATCACAATCGGACTATCAGCGTCATAAGCCCGAATGCTATTCAATAGCGCGATCGCATTATCAATTACGCGATCGTTAGCAAGAATATAGATACCACGACTCATTCAAATATCCTCAACTGGTGAATCCAATTTTCTTTAAAACTCTTTTGGCTAAACTTGGAGCCTGATTGTAAGGTGTCGGTTTGGTTATAAACTTGGGGCGCTTCTCTGGTTCGTGAAGATAGCGATAATGCAAGAAAATATCCCGATAGGGAAAATCAATATTTTCTCCCTCACTAATCCGAGAAAACAATTTTGATGACAGCCCAATATAGTGTAAATAGGTTAGTCGTTTTCCCCGATCGTACAGAATATTATCCCTAGCTTCAAAATGGGAAGAAGTAACCGCATTTCCAGTCTTTTGGTCGTCAGGTAAACGCAGCGCCAAGTTATAAACTGGAATCTCTCCTCTCATCGTCATATAGTTAAGAACTGATTGGTTAGGCGCTGGCATAAATAAAATTTCTGCCTCGCCTTCCTCTAGCTTGGATACTAACCAATCTCTTTGTTCCTGGGGAAATAACCCTCGCTTCCCGGCGTACATTCCGGCACAAAATATCTCTGTGCTAAGCCGGTTTTTATCAACAAGTTCTAATAATTTTGGTGACTGGAGATTAAAGATATGATTGGGGGATTTATACTGAAAATCATAAACTACAAAATCATTCTCATTTAATTTATCAAAGATAATTTTTAAGGAATCCATGACTACGATATCGGCATCTAAGTAGATAAACCTTTCAAAAGGGCTATCCGCATCAAAGGCGCAGTATCGCCGATTCATGCCTATACGATTAACACCGGGGATTCCTTGTTCTTGCCAAGTCTTTAAAGCAGTTGGATGAGCTGCCCATACCCGTTTAGAAAAATCTTCCCAACGAGCAAACAAGTTAACATCATCCAGCAAGGTTACATTTTCCCGATTAGCGATTTCCGCGCGAACTCGATCTACTCGATTATCATAGGCAATAACGCAGACTGGGATTTCTTTACCGACATTGACTTCTATGCTATTTAATAGAGCAACGAGTTGGTCGTAGACTACATCATTCGCTAGTGTATAGATGCCGTCTGTCATATAAAAATCCTCAGCAGGTTAATTTGAATAATACATTAAAATCTTTTTAGGAGCTTCCTGATGTCTAAAACACAAAGGCAGAATTAATGTCAATTGCTAGCTGTTCACTGTGGATTTTGGTAGCGCGAACCGATCTGCCGTTCATGATGCACACCATTCCTCATCTAGTGAAGATGAGTAAATTCAAGTTTAGCGAACGGGTGTTGGCTGTAGATACGGCACCGCTAACGGGGGACAAAGTCGGGCGTCCAGGCATCGGTACTCTAGAACAGTTACGGGAGCGCTGCGATCGCTTGCTGCGTGATGGTGTGGTAGACAAGGTAGTCGATATTGACTACTCCGGAGCCTATCACGACCGAGTATATCGCAAACATTTTGGCAGCCGCATCCGGTATACACATAACTATAAGGGCTACCCCATTTTGGGCACGATTTTTCACATTGAAGAAGCCCAAGGTGACTATATGCTTCACTATGACAGCGATATGCTGCTCCATCAGCAACCCGATTATAGCTGGGTAGAAGAGGGGATGAAGTTGATGCAACAACACCCGGAAGTGATGGCAATCAGACCGCTGACTGGGCCACCGACAGAGGATGGTAATATGTATCAACGGGTGCCCTATGAGCGGAACCCGCATGGTTTCTACACATTTAAGTTTTTCAGCAGTCGCATTTACTTAATTGACAAGAAGCGTTTCGACAAGTTACTTCCATTACCAGTGCTGTGGCGTCCTTATCGGCAAAAGATTGCCAATCGGTTGCCAGTGAGGTTACAAACGATATTGAACAATATCGCTGGTAAAGGGGCTTTGGATTCTTGGGAAGTGATGGTATCGAACCAACTGGAGGCGACGCAGTATGTCCGAGGGGTTCTCGATTCTCCGAAAGCCTGGACGGTTCATCCAAAAGACCGGGGTTCAGAATTTATCGAAGCTTTACCTAAAATAATCGAGAAGGTTGAAACAGGGTGGTATCCTCCGGAACAAGCCGGTCATTATGACCTTCAGTTGAAACATTGGCTTTGACAGAGCGTTTGAAGATTTCTTGTATTGCTTGATTTTCAAGATTTACCGTAGTTATCCATGCTTATCTCCATCCCTCATGGCTGAACAGCTTCCAACGATTTATTTTTATCTTCCCGAATCGGACTGGCCTGATAGCAACATTCCGGTGAATCCTGAAACTTATCAAGAAGTTTATAAAAGTGGTAAATGCACTGGCACGTACAACTGGATATTACAAACCTATCTTCGGCTGAAAGCTGATGGTTTTCCCTGCGAAATTGCCGGGAAAATACCTGCTGAGGGTATTGTTGTTGCGTGGACAAGTACTGTACCACCTGAGCTGCGACCGGGGCCAAAACTAATATTAGTGGTTGTTTGTGGGGATAAAGGGAAACACCGTTACGCACAGCTTCATGTTGTCCAAAATCGCCAGGAAATGCTCTATCCACACATACATGTTGGGGATAAATATCTGTTTCCAGGAGAAAAGTATTACATTCCGCATTGGCCTCAACCAGGGTTGATCCCGCGAGATCCAGCACGAGGCGATCGCTTTGAGAATGTTGCCTATCTGGGTCGTAAAGAAAATTTGGTAGTTGAACTGAGGCAACCGTCATGGCAGGAGCAGATGAATGCCTTAGGTTTGCGGTTTCAGGTAGTCAGAAACCCGATTCAATGGAACGACTACAGTGAGATTGATGCAATCGTGGCTGTACGCAGCTTTAATCGTAAAAATGATTACTACTGGAAACCAGCTTCAAAGCTTTACAATGCCTGGATTGCTGGCGTACCTGCAATTCTAGGACGATGCGAGTCTGGGTACCGATTGGAGCGCAAAAGCGAACTCGACTATCTAGAAGCGGGTTCTGTTGATGAAGTGATTTTGGCACTGAAACGTCTTCGCGATGACAAAGAGTTGCGTCGTGCAATGGTTGAAAATGGTAAGCTCCGTGCGGAGGAACTACAACCCGATCAGCTCGTCAGACAGTGGCGCACCTTTTTAACAGACATAGCAATTCCAGCTTACGACCGCTGGTGTACGGCTTCAAATTCGACCAGGAAAGTATTTTTAACACGCCGTGACTTAGCCACACAAACAAAGGGAATTCGCATTCGCCTAAGCAACTTAGTACATAAGGTTAAAAGTAGCTTTAGAAGACCGTTAATTCGTCAGTAATTCAGTAGTCTAGTTGATTGGTACCTCTACTCCTCTACTAATTTAGTCACATTTTTATACCATTATGATTGACAGTTTACCACCAATTTATTTTTATCTTCCGCAGTCAGACTGGCCTACTACTAATATTTTGGAGAGTCCTGAGGCTTACCGAGAAGCTTATAGCAGATGTAAATCTACCGGCTCGTATAACTGGATTTTACAAACCTATCTTCGCCTTAAAGCTGATGGCTTCCCCTGCGAATTGGTAGGAGAGATGCCTATTGAGGGTATTGTTGTGGCGTGGACAACTACTGTACCTAACAATTTGCAACCAGGGCCAAAACTATTACTAATTGTTGTTTGTGGAGATAAATCAAAACACCGCTACGCACAGCTACATGTTGTACAAAATCTCGAAGAGATGCTCAAACCATATAGGCTGCTCGGAGATAGATATTTGCTTCCCGGAAAAAAATATTATATTCCCCATTGGCCCCAACCAGGGTTGATCCCGCGAGATCCAGCACGGGGCGATCGCTTTGAAAATATTGCTTATTTGGGTCGGGAAGAAAATGTAGTAGCGGAACTAAAGCAGCCGTCGTGGCACCAGCAACTTAATGCCTTAGGTTTGCGTTTTCAGCTAGTCGGTACCCCTGTAGGCTGGAACGACTACAGTGGGGTTGATGCCATTCTGGCAGTACGTAGCTTCGGTCGCCAAAATGACTTTCACTGGAAACCTGCTTCAAAACTTTATAACTCTTGGTATGCTGGTGTACCTGCGATTCTTGGTTGCGAGTCAGCCTACCAAGCCGAGCGCAGAAACGAACTCGATTATATAGAAGTGACTTCGCTGGATGAAGTAATCCAAGCTCTCAAGCGACTTCGCGATGACAAAAAATTACGTCAGGCAATGGTTGAAAATGGTCGGCTACGTGCAGACGAACTACAACCTGAGAAACTTGTAGAGTGTTGGCGCACCTTCTTAACAGATGTAGCAATCCCAGCTTATCAACGCTGGTGTACATCCTCAAATTTGACTAGAAAAATATTTTTAACCCGCCGCGAACTAGCCGTTCAAACAACGGAAATGCGAAAGAGCTTACAACAAATGCGAAATTCGGCAGGGCTTCGCAGCGGAATCCGCTCAGCTATTTCCAAAGCCAGAAGAGTTTAAAACTTTTGCACAATTAATGCTGCTACGAGAGCCATGCTTCCCATAATCTCTTATTATCCCCACCCGTATGACTGATAGGTTGCCAAAAATTTATTTTTATATTCCCCAACATGATTGGCCTGCTGGTGAGCTACCAGAGAGCATTAACACTTACTGGCAGTGGCAGTGTTCTATAAATGGCGGTCGTGGTATATACAATTGGACGCTGCAAACGTATCTTCACCTTAAAGCGGATGGGTTTCCATGCGAACTTGTAGGAACCATACCTAGCGAAGGGATTGTCATTGCACATCGAGACTCCCTGCCAGATGATCTGCAACCTGGAGCAAAATGGCTACTCGTTTGCATTCTAGGGGATAAAGCACGACACCCCTATGCACAGCTGCATACCGTGCAAAATCCTCGCGAAGAGATGCTTTTATGGCCCTTCTGGAAGAGCGAATACATACGGTTTTGGCCACAGCCAGGGTTGATTCCTCGCAGTGTTACTAGAGGAGATCGATTTGAGAATATTGCTTTTGTTGGTCGTGAGAGAGAACTGGCCTCTGAACTGTTAGATTCGTCATGGCAGGAACATCTGAATGCTTTAGGACTGTCCTGGCAGATAGTAAGCCGCGATCGCTGGAATGATTACAGTGAAATTGATGCAGTTCTCGCTGTGCGCGACTTTAACGGTCAAAAAGACTATTCTTGGAAACCAGCTTCAAAACTAATTAATGCATGGCATGCAGGCGTACCGGCAATATTGGGGCGTGAGTCTGCCTTCCAACTTGAGCGAAAAAGTGAACTTGATTACATAGAAGTAAATTCTCTTGGGGAAGCACTTGCAGCACTCCAACGTTTGTGTAACGAGCCACAATTACGTCGTGCAATGGTTGACAATTGTCGAATTCGTTCGGAAGAAACTCACCCTGCAAAGCTCGTTGCTCAATGGCGGAGCTTCTTAACAAATGTAGCTGTTCCAGACTATAAGCGCTGGTGTATGGCATCCAATTTGACTAGACATACGTTCTTGATACGCCGCGATCTAAATATTAAAACGCAGGGTATGCGAAGCCAAATTCGTCGCGTACGAGGAAAGATAACAGCGCCTGTAAAATCAGTTATAGCTCAAGTCAAAAACACCTAAAATTTCAAATGTAAAGAATACAAAATTTGTTTTTGACACCTTATAGCAAATAAAGTGATGCAAACTATATTAATTGAAATCTTGCACCTTATTATCGCTACTGGCACAGAGCATGAGAATAATTCTAAAGCTCTGCTTGATAGAGTATTGGCTGCAAAATTCCAACTTCACTATTCTTGTTTGCTATCAAGAGCATTGAATAAATACGTCTTAGACCTGAAAACCTCTTTTTCTAACTTTTCGTCAACCAAGGCATAATTAATTTTTAAATACTCTTCCGTTATAGAACTAACCGAACTTGTATCTAAAACAACACGATTTTCTAATCCAAAAAGTTGCAGCAAATCGTTAGTTTTATTAGCTTTCTTTTTATTAGCAAATACAGTAAAAGACTTCTTAAATATCAGTGAAAATATCGTTCCATGATAAGTATTGGTAACAACATAAGAAGCTTTACTAAAATATCCTAACCATTCCTGTGGACTAATATTTATGAAATTTTTATCAGCAACTTGATCGTATTCCCCAATAGAAATAATAACTAAATTTTTAACTTTAGCTACTGCTCTAACAAAGTTTTGTTGCTCCTGATTCAAAGGTGTTTGATTGTAAATTAAAAGATATTCCTCTGTTAACTTAGGAACTGAGGTAACTTTGCTGTACTCAACCAAAAAAGTCGGATCGAGGACTTTTACTGCTTCTCTGCCACATTCTTGTTGAACTAAACGTAAACTATTGGAGTCTCGAACCGCAACAGCATTAAACTGGCTGATTAGTTTACAGATTATTTCTTTATGTTTTCCTAGAGTCTCTGTTTTACCAAAACTAGCAGCATAACTAACTTTTTGGCAAGTCATTTCCTCACTTAGAAAATCTAAAAAGTAGGAAGGATCAAAGCCGCGAAAATAAGTATCAATACACCAAATTTGATCGCTACCGCACACGACTATATCGTAATTACCGTATAATTCTTTTAAACGAGTTCTTCTATAAGATTTTTTTCGGCTTAGACGTACTTTAGAAAGTAAAAATCTTCTCATCTTCCAAGCCTTGATCAAATTAAATAAAGCTTGGCGATTTACTATAAACTTATTACTTTTTTGCTGAATAGGCTGAATTTCTTTTAAATAGTGCCTGACAGCTTTGTGAGGACGATAATCAATAAATTCAACGTCAAAACCTTGTTCTTTAATAATTGTCCACAATGCATAGGCTTGAAGAGTTGCACCGTAGTTAGTTGTATGGTGAAAAGTGAGAATTCCTACTCTCATTTTTTTATCCTAATCTGTAATTTTGGAACAAACCGTCGAATTTAGTTGGATTGATTAAATTTGGGAGGTTTATTTAATCTACAGTAATTAATTCAAGTTCAGCTTTTTTACCATTTATTAGATGCAAAAGCTTGGCAATCTTAATAAGAATTAGTATTGATTTACTGTCTACAGACTTATTAAGTATCCAGTTATAAGTTTTAGAAGAAAAGGATGTTTTTCCAATTTTAAATCCTTTTAATCGGTTTAATATACGATAATCGGCTAATTTAAACACGGAGCCACAATTAGGTGCTGAATTATCTTGAAACTTTTTTGACCATTTACATCTTTCTGCTATAGGATTTTGTTCGATGGTTACTTGGTTGAATTTAAAGATAGCGCTTAATATAAGGCAAGAATGAATACCTGTAAATACAGTCTCTCGATAACCTTTAACAATGTTCTCTCTTCCAAGCGTTTTTATGGTATTACTTTCAAAATCAAAAAAAGTGACACTTTCGACAAAGTCGTATATAGTACACTGGTGTTGTCTACCACGACCAGCATTCATAGCTAAGGCACCTCCGATTGTTGCTGGGACTGATGCGAGGTAATAAAAAGAGTCAAAGGAGTTTTCATAACAATATTTGAGTACATCTATTAAGAAAACAGAGGAACACACTTCAAGCCTGTTATCCGAAAGAGGTTGCAAATGTTTATTCATCTGATTCTTTAGTATTAATGATTTAATCTTCTTTTTCGCAAACAAAGTATTAGATCCATTACCTAATATATATATTTTAACATGATTAGATTTAGCCCAATTACAATATTCGTAGAACTCTCCTAAAGTATGAAACTCAGCATATTTCTCGAAATAATGTAAAGAGCGATAAAAAGACAAGTTGCTGTCTGTAATAGATTTAATATTTTCCATTACTGAAAAATTCATGAAAATATTTACTTAACAATCGGCATAGTGAAGTTTATAACACTTTGATAGATGGATGTCATTAAAAAAGTAATAAATTTATAAAATCTTTATACTAGTCTCACTTTTTGAGGCGGCTACTTTATCTTGGCACTACAATATAAAATTTCTAAAGTTTATATGTAAAGGAATTGCTAGCTCCTAGCCTTACTAAGCTAGTTCGCTGAATTCTTCTGTAGTCTTTACCAAGCTATCAACTAGTAACTTGAAAAGTAATCGTTGGCAAGAGTTGCTCTCTGGAGCGGCTTGGCTTAACTTGAAGATGCGATCCCATTGCGCCTTTCAAAGATAGTCATGCTACCATAGTCGAGCCCGCCCTAAGGAAAGGCAACACGGACGAGCCTCGTTGCACGGTAGCGCAGCTTTCTAACAGATATGGCAGTTCCAGCTTACGAGCGCTGATGTATGGCATCAACTTTGACTCAGCAAACATCTCTGAAGCGCCGTTACCTAGCGGTGGAAACGAAAGATTTAAGGCATCGCATCCGAATTGCGCGATCGCAGGTGTTCCGTCCCGTAAAATTATTGGTATTGCGAGTAAGAGAAGCATGGAATTTCCATTAAATTGATAATAACGACAACACTCAGTAACACTTAGTGGTGCAAAGTAGCTCTATTTACTGTCAATTTAATAAACCTCTAGGCAAGGAAAGAAAAGCAGCTTTTTGATTGCAGATTTTATATGCCTAGATTCTCTAGCAACGCCTGCTCCTCTTCATACCATTATGACTGATGAATTACCGCCAATATATTTTTACCTTCCCCAATCGGACTGGGTTGAGGATATGCCAAAGAGTGCCGATACTTACTGGCAAGGTTTTGGACAAGGTATATACTGTTGGACGCTACAAACTTACCTTCGCCTCAAAGCAGATGGCTTTCCGTGTGAACTAACAGGAACCATGCCTACTGAGGGAATCGTATTAGCACATCGGCGATCTTTCCCCTTTGCTTTACAGCCACAAGCAAAATTGCTGATGGTTTGTCTGAAGGCAGACTACGAGCGACATCCCTATGCACAGCTTCATGTTGTGCAAAACCCTCAAGAAGAATCGACCTTCAAAGATAGTTCCTACATTCCACTTTGGTCGCAACCAGGGTTAATTCCTCGCGATCCTGCACGAGGAGATCGATTTGAGAATGCTGCCTACTTTGGTATTACGTATAACTTAGCATCTGAACTAAAGAAGCCATCCTGGCAGGAGCATCTGAAGGCTTTAGGTTTGAGTTGGCAGATAGTGAAGTCTGAGCGCTGGAACGACTACAGTGATGTCGATGTAGTCCTAGCTGTGCGTAGCTTCGATCGCCAAGATTACACCTGGAAACCTGCCACGAAGTTGATTAACGCCTGGTGTGCTGGTGTACCGGCAATTCTAGGCACAGATTTTGCATTCCGAGCGGAGCGCCAAAGCGAACTAGACTATTTGGAGGTAGCTTCCCTTGAGGATGCGATCGCTGCTCTCCAGCACCTTCGTGACAACAAAGAGTTGCGGCGTGCCATGATGGAAAACGGTCGAGTCCGTGCTGAGAAAACACAACCGGCGAGGCTAGTTACACAATGGCGCAACTTCCTAACAGACATAGCAGTTCCAGCCTATGAACGCTGGTGTACGGCATCAACTTGGAGCCGACAAACATTTTTGCAGCGCCGTTCCTTGTCTATCAAAATAAACAGCGTGCAACATCGCATACAACTACTTGCATCAGGAAGTAAAAAAACCTAAAAACTTAAAAACTTATTTATTTAAATCAATCGGAATTACAACAAAACTCAGGGGTTTATCAATTTAAGCAGCATCGTCTGAGCGCTACAAATCGTTTACATGGACATATTATTTGTGTTCATTTAACATTCTTCATATCTTTTTAGGGAACACATACATATCACAAGAATGAATTATTTTATCAAACTTGGACTTATCAAATCCCCTATTGTAAATTTGGAAAAGACGCTTTTCAAATCAAAGATAAAGTACAAGAAATTTTAGATTCTTGCAAAAGTTGAAAAGCGTAAGTGCATTAATGTTTTGAAGAATAACAATAGATAATTTTTATTTCATCTTAGAGCTATCTTCGAGAAATTCTAAAGTTCTGAGCAGGCGAATTGCTGACTCGTAGGCTTCTTCGGTTAATTCGCGTGACTCTTCTGTACTGTCTACCAAGTCATCAACCACTAGCTTCAGAAAACCAATCATGGGGTTCAGACGAGACCGAACTTCGTAAGAAGTTTTGACTAAAGCTTCATTAACGGCGGCTTTAATGACATTTTGAGTTGTTTCAGAGAACTGCATTGAGTACAGACGGGTATAGTAGCCGTTTTTCTTTAAAAGTTCCGCATGAGTACCGAGTTCCACAACACGACCTTTTTCCATTACAGCAATTTGATCGGCTTTTTGCACGGTGGAAAGGCGGTGAGCAATGACAACTGTTGTGCGATCGCGGCAAAGTTCATCAATCGCCTGTTGCACCAAACGTTCTGAAACGGTATCCAGGGCACTGGTGGCTTCATCCAAAATTAGAATCTCTGGGTTGCGTAGCAGTGCGCGAGCGATCGCAATCCGTTGTCGTTGTCCTCCCGATAGCAAAACTCCGCGATCCCCAATCGTTGTATCAAATCCTTGAGGTAAGTTCACAATGAATTCGTAGGCATTTGCTCGTTTAGCCGCTTCAATCACCTCTTCCTCAGTCACTCTCTCCCAGGCATAGGCGATGTTGTTGCGAACGGAATCATTAAATAGAAAGGTATCTTGACTGACAATGCCCATCGCTTTTCTCAGCGAGTGCATGTCAAATTCCTTCATATTTTTTCCATCTATCGTGATGCGACCCTCTGTCGGATCGTAAAATCTTGGTAGCAGATCGACCAGCGTTGACTTGCCTGCCCCCGATGCTCCGACTAAAGCAAGAGTTTTCCCTTTAGGAATCCATAAATCTATCTTGTTTAGAACTAAATCGTCATTCCCCGGATAGGCAAAAGACACGCCCTCAAAACGAATTTCCTCTTTAAATCCGGCGTAAGGAACTCCACCGCTCACCATTAATGGCTTGTTATCCCGGCGCAAGAAATCTGTCACTACTTCAACGCTAGGAGCAGAGTTGGCAAATTCACCCCTCGCACTGTTTAACTGACCCACAAAAGGGAGTAATCGGAACAGCACAACTAGATAAGTCAGCAGTACTGCCGAGAGCGACTCCAACTGCTGTAAAAATAAAGCACGACCTAACAATACAATTGCTAATACAACAATAATTCCCGATACTTCGTTGATAGGTCCAATCGCTGCCGAGTTCGCTTGCGATTGTAATTCTGCTTGTTCTCGATCCTTAATCAGTTTGTTTAGTCGCTCGAATTCCCGCTCTTCATTACTAACACTTTTGATGAGCCGAATCCCAGTCAAAACTTCAAGTTGGGCACTAGAATAAGCCTTTGATGCTCTTGATACTGCCTTCCCAAATTTTTTAGAGCGCTGGATATAAAATTGATTTGGCAGCGTTACTAAAATCAACAAAACTGTAGATGCTAAGGTCAGTTGCCAAGAAATTAGTAACAATATCCAGACAAATACTAAAATTGTGACTGCTGTGATAAATAGCCGTATTAAAACGCGAATTGAACTAGCAGTACGACTAACTTCTTGTCCTAACCGATTGATGATATCTCCAACTTTCGTCTTTGCAAAATATTCAATATCGACATCCAATAATAGCTTAATTCCTTCTTTACGAATATCGTTGACCAAGGATTTAGATAAGTAGCTACCGACTATAGAGCTTATATAGCTAGTCACATTTTTTAGAATAATGGCTAGTAATACTGCCGCAGTCATTGCGATGAGACGATTTTCTCCAGTAAAACCGTCAAACACGGATAGCATTCTCCGAATCAGGGGGGGGCCTCCGGTTAAATTCAGCTGATTCTGCCCTAAAAAGTCCAGCACTACTGGCACAATTAAGGTTGTACTCACTCCATTAAATAGAGCGCCGGAGAAGCCCAGAATAACCGTCGCTATGACTAAGACGGGATACCGTAACGCAAATTGTAGAAGTAACTTATTAGAGTTTGAAAACATACTTTCTCTTCTGCTACGAAGCGAGCTTCACTTGATTGATAGTCTAAACTTTTCCAGCTAGTTGCAAATCTTTAATCACATCAGATAGTATAGATGCCATTGTCTCGGTACTATAGTGGGATATACATCTTTCTCTTGCTTTTATACCCTGCTGATTTGCTTCATCTAAATGCTCGAATATCCATTGGATTTTTTCAGCAATTTCTTCTGGAGATTCAGGAGCAACTAGATAACCTGTGCCGCCTAGAATCTCTGGAATATCGCCAACGTAAGTAGACAAAATTGGCTTTGCCATTGCCATTCCATCTGTTAATTTGAGCGGGAACTGAGCCTGTGCGGCAGGGGTATCTCGTTGGGGAACAACCACAATATGGGCAGCGGCTACCACAGCAGGCATTTCTGAAACTGGATATTTTGGTAGTTTGATAATCCAACGCTCCCACTGTTGCATTAATTGATTATCGTAGGCATCGTAGGGACTTCCCCCAACAATTACGAGTCTAAGGTCTGGCTGATTCAGCCGGTCTAGCGCTGCTAAGACCTCTTCAAGACCTTTGTACGGTCGTGGCGCTCCTGGAAACATTAAAATACGGTAGCCTGTGAGACCATAACGGATTCTACTTGCTTCAGAATCGAATTGGCTAGGATCGAAAAGAGTAGTATCTTTACCATTCGGTAAATATACGCCTCCAAAGCGATCTTTCAAGAATTGAGTGTGTAATGTAATCGTATCGGCATAAGATACCAAGCTTTCCATCCATTTCAAATAAAGAGGGTGATCTGGATATCTTAATGCCCCATCAGGCTTCAAAGTATCTCTATAAAATTGCTTTAAACTGGGACGATATTTCCATTGCTCGCCTCCATGCCAACTGAGTTCCCAGTCATCTATATCTAAAATAACAGGACAACGAGCTGTTATTTTCTTAATGATAGATAATCCGAAACTTGTAGGTTTCAGTTTTACGGCGTATATAATATCTCCATCAATTTGTTTTATGAGTTTTTGAGCGGCTTTTATAAAACCTGAATGATAAGCGCAAGGAATAGCAACAATTGGTATGTTCGATTGAGCGACTTCTAGTGATTCTTCACCAAAAACAAAACCAAATATTTTTACTTCATGGTTAAGTTTCTTTAAGGCTTCATATAGCAAAAACGTACGAACAGCCCCTCCCCATCTTCCTGCACCACTAGCGGATAGATCGCTTACAATCAATGAAATTTTTAATTTTTTGTTTTGCTGTAAATCCACAAATTTCTAGTTAAATTTAGATAGTTGAACATAGAATAAGCGAGTAATAGTACAGTCTAGCTGAAATAACCAATTTAATCCTTTCTAGAGACTGACTTCATTCTTTATCAGTATAATGGGTGAAGTTAAAATATCAAGAGACTGGAATAAATGTATGTAGGAAAAAACAATGGTAAGTAAATCAGCTAGTAGGGTTCGGTGTCTGTTCGGCATTCCCATCTGCTAAAAAAGAATTGAAGAAGGTCTAGTCAACAAACTTTAGATGACCCGTTTGGATATTGTCAAAGATGCGATTAAGCTGGCGACGTTCTTCGTCTGTCACTAGGTAATCAGAAAGAATAGCCGTTGTCAGATGCAGATACTCGCTTCGGGTCAACTGACCGGCTGACAGGATACGGTCTACCATTTGTTGAATCTGTAGGTTTGACTGGCGTTCTCGTGTCCATGCCATAGGTGGTTAGTGACTCCTCAAGTTTCGCCGATTATTTGGTGGCGTCTACTGTCTATTTAAGATTATCTGTTTGCTGTTCGTTGGCATTTGTCTAAAGTTTCTGTAAGAATAATGTTAAGAAATGATAAAGTCCTGTCCCTTTGGGACACTCCCTTACAGAGGCAGTGGTAAATGCAGGTTGACCGAATTCCGGTACTTTCTGACAACTACATCTTTTTGCTGCATGACCCGACTCAGAAGATAGCAGCGGTTGTAGACCCCGCTGAAGCTCAGCCGGTACTGCAACGCTTGCAAGAAATTGACGTGCAGTTGGTAGCAATTTTCAATACTCACCATCATAGCGATCATGTGGGCGGAAATCGGCAGCTGATGCAACGCTTTCCGGATGTCTGCGTGTACGGCGGGGCTGAGGATAAAGGTAGAATTCCAGGGCAACAGGTGTTTTTGCAAGAGGGCGATCGCGTCGAGTTTGCCGGTAGAAGTGGCGAAGTTTTCTTTGTTCCCGGACATACCCGCGCCCACATTGCTTACTACTTCCCGCCAGCAACTGCTGAGGAAACGGGCGATTTATTTTGTGGTGACACCTTGTTTGCCGGTGGCTGTGGCAGACTGTTTGAAGGTTCACCCACCCAGATGGTGTCAAGCTTGAGCAAGCTTAGGGCTTTACCGGATACTACCCGCGTTTGGTGTGCTCATGAATACACCCTGAAAAACCTCCAATTTGCTCTCACCGTCGATGGGGAAAATCCAGATTTACAATCCCGCTATGCTGAGGTCAAAGACGCCCGCAGTCGTTTGGAGGCAACGGTGCCATCGAAGCTAGGAGTAGAAAAGCGCACAAATCCATTTTTGCGCTGGGACACTCCGACGCTGCAATCAGCAGTGAACAGCCAAGATCCAGTGCAGGCTTTTGCTCGGCTGCGGGGGATGAAAGATCGGTTTTAGGATTCTGTACCCCGGCAAACAGATAGGCATTCGCTGAATTCAGATTTTATATTGCGATCGCTCAACATATTTTCGTAGTATGGAGTGTTCTACCCCACGATTAATTTTCTTTTGTCTGTAGCAGAAAAAAAACTATGGCGAAGCGCGTGCAATTAGTTTTGAATCAAGATGTCAGCAAGCTAGGAAAAAGCGGTGACTTGGTTGAAGTCGCTCCCGGCTATGCTCGCAATTACCTAATTCCCCAAAAACTGGGAATCCCTGCCACTGCTGGCTTGCTCAAGCAAGTCGAACGGCGCAAAGAAAAAGAGCGGGTGCGCCTGTTGGAAGAAAAACAGCAGAGCCTTGAGCTGAAGACTGCCATAGAAGCTGTGGGCAGCTACACCATCGCCAAGCAGGTGGGTGAAGAAAATGCCATTTTCGGTACCGTCACGAGTGCAGAAGTGGTGACAGCCATTCTCCAAGCCACTGGGAAGGAAATTGATCGCCGGACGATCAGTCTTCCCGATATTGGTGAGACGGGCACCTACAAGGCAGAGATCAAGCTACACCCTGAAGTTAGTGCAGTTGTGCAAATTCAGGTTGTGCCCAGCTAATCGGAGTGCCTTGCCTGAAAAATTGAGTCGCCGCTACAACGGTTTGACCGATATTTTCCTGCCAGGGAAGGGGGTTGAGTGAAGCAGGAGTGCGATCGCTTAACCCCCATTATCTATAGTCACGGTCTGAATCTTTTTGAGAACGGCCTTGTTATGGCTAACGAACTGAATTTCCAAGGCAAAAACGGTAACGAAGCGATGTCGTCCTTGGCGAATCGCTTACCCCCCCAAAACATTGAAGCCGAAGAAAGTATTTTGGGAGGTATTTTACTAGATCCGGAAGCCATCGGTCGAGTTGCCGATATCCTTCAGCCAGACGCATTTTCAATTAACGCTCACAAGGCAATCTATCGCGCCGCCCTTGCCTTAAGCAGTCAAGGAAAACCCACAGATTTGATGAGTGTCACTACTTGGCTGTATGACAGGAGCGAACTTGACAAAGTGGGCGGACAGAGTAAGTTAGCCCAACTGGTAGATCGCACCGTGTCTGCTGTCAACATCGACCAGTATGCGGCACTGGTGATGGATAAGTACCTGCGCCGGAAGTTAATTCAAGCAGGCGGCGAGATTTCTCAGTTGGGTTATGAGACAGCGACCGAGCTGGCAACGATTCTCGACCAGGCGGAACAGAAAGTTTTTAGTCTCACCCAGGATCGCCCTCAGCAAGGTCTGGTACCGATTTCCGACACCCTAATCAATACGTTTCAGGATATTGAAATCCGCCATCAGGATCTCGCCCTCCCCGGTCTTCCCTGTGGCTTCTATGACCTCGACGCGATGACTGGTGGTTTTCAGCGTTCTGACTTGATTATCGTGGCGGGAAGACCGTCTATGGGGAAAACGGCTATCTGTTTGAATATTGCTCGAAATATCGCTGAATTTCATAAATTGCCCGTCGCTGTTTTTAGCCTGGAAATGTCCAAAGAACAGCTGGTGCAGCGGATGCTGGCTAGCGAGGCAGGAATTGAAAGTAACCGCCTGCGGGCTGGGAGAATTAGTCAAAATGAGTGGGAACCGCTTTCGCACGCCCTAGGCACCCTCTCGGAGATGCCCATCTACATTGACGACACGCCCAATATGACGGTGATGCAGATGCGATCGCAAGCTCGTCGTCTCCAGGCAGAACAGCATGGAGAATTGGGATTAATTCTCTTAGATTACTTGCAATTAATGGAAGGAGCCAGTGACAATCGGGTGCAAGAATTGTCTAAAATGACGCGAAGTCTCAAAGGTTTAGCCCGCGAACTCAACGTCCCGATTATTGCCTTATCCCAGCTCAGTCGCGGCGTCGAAGCCCGTAACAATAAGCGCCCGATGATGTCAGATTTACGTGAAAGTGGAAGTATTGAGCAAGATGCTGACTTAATCATCATGCTTTATCGGGATGAATACTATAACAATGACACGCCTGACCGAGGCATTGCAGAGATTATTATTGCAAAACATCGCAATGGCCCAGTAGGGACTGTAAGGCTATTATTCGATCCGCAATTTACACGCTTTCGTAATCTGGCTTCTTCCAATCGCTGAGGATGGAACTCACGATAGGGGTTCTCAGTTGAGTGCAATGTATTGAGTGCAATATATCCACTCGCAACCTTACCTCTAAGCCATCTCCGCTTTTGGGGTGAAACAGGGTGGTTTTAATTAATCTACTTCACCTTGTTTTGTTTCATGACGAATTAAGAGTAGTGAGTAAAAATTACTCACTACTCTTGAGCCATGACCGACTTGAAAAGAGAGCTAATCGCCTTTAAAGAGACAGGACTTTAGCAACTGTCTGCACATCCTTATCGCCGCGTCCAGAGCAGTTGATGACAATGCGGGGATTGCCAGTCAGCTGAGGGCAGAGAATATCCAGGTAAGCGATCGCGTGAGACGTTTCCAACGCTGGAATAATTCCCTCTAGCTGCGACAACTGCCGAAACGCTACCAAAGCCTCTTGGTCAGTCACGCTGTAATATTCAGCCCGACCCTCATCCTTGAGATAACTATGCTCCGGGCCAACACCGGGATAATCTAGACCAGCACTGATAGAATGCGCCTCCACCACTTGACCATCCTCATCTTGCAGCAAATAGCTCATCGCCCCGTGCAAAACTCCCACCCGTCCCTTAGTAAGCGTGGCAGCGTGTTTCTCGGTATCAACACCCTCACCAGCCGCCTCAATTCCAATCAGCCGGACTGATGGGTCTTTCACAAACTCGTAGAAGAGTCCCATCGCATTTGAGCCACCACCGACGCAAGCTAGGAGAATATCCGGCAAACCGCCCCATTTCTCCATCGCTTGAGCGCGAGTTTCCTGACCAATTACTGCATGGAAGTCGCGCACCAACATCGGATAAGGGTGAGGGCCTGCAACCGAACCTAAGATGTAGTGAGTCGTTTCTACATTCGTTACCCAATCCCGAATGGCTTCTGACGTGGCATCTTTAAGCGTTCCGGTTCCCGCCGCCACAGGGCGCACCTCTGCCCCCATCAGCCGCATCCGGAACACATTCAGCGATTGCCGTTCCATATCCTGGACGCCCATATAAATGACGCAATCCAGACCAAATCGAGCGCAAACCGTGGCTGTAGCGACGCCATGCTGTCCGGCACCCGTTTCTGCAATAATCCGCTGCTTGCCCATTCGCTTCGCCAACAATACCTGAGCCAAAGCATTGTTGATTTTGTGGGCACCCGTATGGTTCAAATCCTCCCGCTTCAGATAAATTTGCGGCCCCGTACCATCTGGCTTTGCATAGTGAGCCGTCAAACGTTCGGCAAAATAAAGAGGGCTGGGACGACCCACATAATCCCGCAGCAATCCTTGAAGTTCCTGCTGGAAAGCGGGTTCAGCTCGGTATTGTTGAAAAGCAGCTTCCAACTCACTCAGCGCTGGCATCAACGTTTCCGGCACGTACTTGCCGCCAAATCGTCCAAATCGCCCTAGTGCGTCGGGTTGTTGTGTAGAAGCGTTAGCAGTTTCTTGGGAATCCGGAGAAATGGGAGTACGTGTCACAGCGAATTGTGGGAATTACAACACAAACTTCATTATAGTTTCGATGAGTTTATCCAAAACAAAATTAATGGGCTGGAAGGTTCTGGTGTCTCGGAGATAGAGTGGGGCTGGGAGGTGCAGCCGTTGAGATAGGAACTGGAGTGGCATTTGAAGACGGCGGCGGCGACTGGTTCGATTTTGGCGGCGAGATTTAACAAATTCGCTAAAATTGCCCTACAGGGTAGACAGGTGCGCTCTTACAGATGTATCTCACACTCTCATTGAGAACTGCTACATCTGAATAAATCGCGGACAAAACTCGCGCCCAAATTTTGAAGAGATTTCCGGCTCCTTCTCGATCTAATCTGTTCTTGAATAACTTATACCCGACTCACTGTTATGTCTTCTCCCAAGGGCAAAGCATCCAGTTCTAAAACACCCGCTCAAAATCGCGTTATTTACTCGGAATTCGGAAACACCGATAATTCAGATGCCTTAGAACGACCCGTGCCAGAACTACCGCCCAATCAGCAAAACCTCAAGGTTCAGGCATCTCGGAAAGGAAGAAAGGGCAAAACTGTAACTGTAATTAGTGGCTTTCAGGTAAAACTAGAAACACTGGAAGCCCTGGCGAAACAGTTGAAAGCTCAGTGCGGCACGGGGGGCACAGTGAAGGAAAATGCGATTGAAATTCAGGGCGATCATACTCAGAAACTCGTCCAAGTTCTCGCAACTTTGGGCTACAAAGCGAAAATCAGTGGCGGCTGACTTTAGTTGGAAACGGGATGAAATGCTAGAAATCAAAGTACGGATCTAGGATTATCAATTGCTCTCTCGATGGGAGTGGAAAAACACCGATAATCGCCGGTTTAGTCAGCTTGAGTAAGGCACATTTCTCAGGAAGGTTGCGCTTCAGTAAGAGTCGAAGGCTTCAGCGGCAACGACACTGTAAAGCAAGTGTAATTGGCAGCACTTTCTAGATGAATCGTGCCTCCTAAATTGGCAACCAATTTCTGGACCAGCGCCAGTCCCAAGCCAGTCCCGCCTTGCTTCCAGGGATCGGAGTTGGGAATCCGGTAAAACTTTTCAAATACTCGTTCGCGCTCGCTGGCTGGAATTTCCACGCCAGTATTTATTACGCTCACTTCCATCTTATCTGCGACGCTACGTGCTTTTACTGCAATCCGTTCGGCTGATGGCGTGTACTTGCAGGCATTGTTGAGTAACTCGCTGAATATGCGTCCTAAACTGGTGCGATCGCAAATTAACGGAGGCAGTTCGGACTCAAGGTGAATTTCTAAGTGGCGATCGCGTTCTTGGGCTGGCTTTTGAAAAGTTTCTACAATTGTGGGAAGCCAATCTTGTAGCTGAATGCTTGTCAGTACCAAAGGCTGAATCTCTGCATTGATTCGCTGCCACTCTAGTAAATCGTTGATCAAGTTGGTTTCTCGCTCGCATTCGTTATGCAAAATATGGAAGTAGCGAGCCACTTTGTTTCTTTCTGCAGGCGGCTTCGAGAGTTCTGCAAACAGTCCGTGGTCTTTATTCAAGGCAATCCCCAACATCTGAATCGCCATTTTCATGTTGGCAACTGGCGATCGCAATTCATGGGGAACGGTACTGAGAAAGTCAT
The DNA here is from genome assembly GCF_039961855.1 of Trichocoleus sp. Lan. Classification (NCBI taxonomy): domain Bacteria; kingdom Bacillati; phylum Cyanobacteriota; class Cyanophyceae; order Leptolyngbyales; family Trichocoleusaceae; genus Trichocoleus; species Trichocoleus sp. Lan. The sequence continues at coordinate 127,550 of NZ_JAMPKA010000003.1, forward strand.
CTTTGAGGCGATTCAGCTTTTCCAGTTCTGCGACTTGCGTTTGTGCTGCTTGATAGAGTCGGGCTTGTCGAATTGCGATCGCGCATTGAGACGCCACTTGCTGCACAAGCTGGATTTCCAGCTCGTTGAAAGCTTCTTCCTGCCGCTTAAATAACCATAGATCCCCGAACACTGCTTGGCTATCAAAAATCGGACAAGCTAGGATAGCCACCGATCCTCGAATCTCAGGGATTAGGTAACAAAACTGGAAATACTGACCTTTCAGTAATTGAGCATCGTCTTGAAAAAGGTCAGAAATTGTGACGACTTTTCCTAGTGCCGATGGCAATCCTTGGGTGTATTCGTGAGCAATTGTCGCCGTGGTTTGATTGGCATCGTATAAAGCTGTATCGCAGCCTTCAATCCCCAACACTAACGTTAATTCTTCGACAGCCGTTTGCAAAATATGGTTTTCGTCGAGGCTATCGCGAACTTTGTCAGTAATGCGTTTAAGCATTGCTTCAAAGTCAAGTATCTGTTGCAAGTGGATTGTGCGATCGCGATTGAGCTGGTCGTGGGGTTGCTCGTGCAGCGTTTTTTGCAACCTCGTATCCCTTACCCCGCTATCATTTTGGGCAATTTTTCCCTCAACCTGATTTTCTATATCTCTCTCGGCGCACTCCCAATTTGTCCCCGAAAAATCTACTACCCGCTCGGCTTGACACGGAAGCATTTGTTGCAGCAGCCAGCGCAAACCTACGACTTGCAGATGTTGCGGCTCTTGCACTGGCTCGACAGTGACGATAGCCTTAAATGTCCTACCCTGCCTTGTTTGCAGGCAGATTTCCCAGTTATTGACAACAAATCCCTGTTGTAGGGCGCTGAGCTGAGTCTGAAAGTCGTCGCGAGCATCCGTGACCACGAACTCCACCAGCGCCTTACCGACTAAGCTTTCTTGAACGCTTTCGAGCCACTCACCGCTAGTCCGGTTGGCTGATAAAATTACGGCTTCTGGATTTGTCACCAAAAAGCCAATCCCCTTTCCCTGGGAAACCACCTCTGAGTTGCTATAAGCAGGCTCGATTGCTTGTAAAGCTTTTTGGTGAGTGGAAAGGAAAATAAACTCACCTTCGGTTGGGGAACGCTGCTGTTCTTTGAGTCCTGCGTGATTTTTGTTAGCGAATTCTTGCTGAATTTGTTGGCGCAGTTGCTCAATGACGGCCTGCATTTCTTGCAGCTGGGTCGATAGTTTTTTCAGAGCATCCACGAGCGGCTCCTGGTGAGACATCGGTAACTTTCCAGCACATTGCCACAGATGCTCAAGCCGCTGTAGGGAATCTTCAATCTGCTGGTCTAGATCATTTACCATTGCACCCTTTAGCCGTCTAGACAACGCTTCTGTATCAGCAGTAATACCCATATCAGCAATGCTCAGATTTTGCCGGATTTGTTGCAATAATAGCTCTGCTTATTTGTGCCTTTATTTTCTTAATAGAATAACTTCATATTCTGTGGGGCAGCATCGCATCTTAGACTGATTTTCCCCAAAAAAGTTCCTGCCTTGTTGATAAATATGCAGTGCAGCTTGATGTTCTGAGGATTTCCGCGATAGTTTCACACAAACCATTGCTTCTCGGCGATCGCCCGCAATTCCCGTTCCCAAAATTCCTCTCTACTGACGACTGACTTAATATTTTTAAACATTAAAGATTTTTAGCATTTTAGTAGCAAAGATAACAGTAAAGTTGTTTTATCTACTCACCGATAGATTGACAGTTCTATCGGAATAGAGAGAAGAATTCCCCAAATCAATGAGATCCTAGAAAATATTCCCATTAATTCTCAAAAGGTGTTTTTATGGATTTCTTCCGTATCCTGATCGCTATTTTTGTGCCACCGCTGGGCGTTTTCTTGCAAGTTGGCTTTGGAAGAGACTTTTGGATCAATCTCGTCTTGACTTTTCTAGGTTATTTTCCCGGAATCATTCATGCGGTGTGGATTATTATTTCGAGAAAATAGCGATCGCTCCTCCATTCCCCCACAACCTAACCATTCGGCTCCATCCAAAAGAAACAAGGAGCCATCTTCATGGCTCCTTAAATCAGCACGATTGATTTCTAAGGACAGTCGAGTCAATTACTCGGCTGCACTCAGCAAATTTCCAGCCGCAGTAGCGGGTAAAGTTGGTGCAACCAAACCGCGCGAGTAGAGAGGCGCTTTGGTTTGAGCGACTAGAGGGAGTACATTGTGAACCTGGGCAGCGATCGCTACAGTCTTCACATCGTAGGTTTGAGTTGCCACCTTGGGATAGAAACCAATTCCGATAATCGGAATAATTAAGCAAGCGGCAATAAACACCTCGCGCGGCTGGGCATCCAGCAAGACTAAATCTGTTACCAACTCTTGATGTTGCTTACCGTAGAACACCTGCCGCAGCATAGAGAGCAAATAAACTGGCGTCAGAATTAATCCCACCGCAGCCAGCAATACTACCACTACTTTGAAAGTGGAACTGTAAGCATCGCTCATGGTGAAGCCTAAAAAGACTGTCAATTCCCCGACAAATCCACTCATCCCTGGTAAGGCGAGAGAAGCCATTGAACCGGCGGTGAACAAAGCAAAGACTTTAGGCATTTGTTTCGCCATGCCCCCCATTTTTTCCATCATCAGGGTGTGGGTGCGTTCGTAGGTAACGCCTGAGAGGAAGAACAGCGCCGCTGCAATCAACCCGTGGGAAACCATTTGCAGAACTGCACCGTTTAGCCCTAAGTCAGTGAACGAGGCAATTCCAATCAGTACAAAGCCCATGTGGGCAATCGAAGAACAAGCTAGCCGTCGTTTGAGATTGCCTTGAGCAAAAGCGTTTAAAGAACCATAGACAATGTTGACGACACCCAATATCACGAGTACTGGGGCGAAATAAACATGGGCGCTAGGCAGCATTTCGATATTCATGCGGATTAGCGCATAGCCGCCCATTTTCAGCAACACCCCAGCCAAAATCATCGAGACGGGGGCGGAAGCTTCGCCGTGAGCATCAGGTAGCCAAGTGTGCAGCGGGAAAATTGGCAGTTTGACGCCGAAGGCAATCAAGAACCCAGCATAGGCCAGGAGTTCCAATGCTAAGGGGTAATGCTTGGCTGCCAGTTCCGCCATGTCAAAGGTGACGGTATCGCCATAGAAAGCCATTGCTAAACCGGCAACCAAAATGAACACCGAGCCTAAGGCAGTGTAAAGGATAAATTTGGTTGCAGCATACTGGCGCTTTGGCCCTCCCCAGATGGAGATCAGCAGGTACACCGGCACTAACTCCAGTTCCCACATCAGGAAGAACAAAAGCATATCCTGAGCAGCAAAAACGCCAATCTGAGCGCTGTACATTGCCAGCATTAAAAAGTAAAACAAACGTGGCTTATTTGTAACGTTCCAAGCCGCGAAGATAGCCAGGGTGGTGACTAAGCCGGTCAAAGCAATCAACGGCATAGACAGCCCATCCACCGCTACAGACCAATTTAGACCGAGTTGAGGCACCCAAGAATAGGTTTCAACTAACTGAAATGTTGGGTTTTTTAAGTCGTAGTGACGCCAAAAGGTATAAACAATCAGAGCAAAATCTACTAACGCTACGCCCAATGCGTACCAGCGGACGGTCTTGCCGTCTTTATCCGGTAGTACGGGGATGGCGAAGGAAGCGAGTAACGGCAGCAGAATAATCGTGGTGAGCCACGGAAATTGAGTACTGATCATCAGAACCTACCCAAGGTTGAGGCGATATTGCGGCATTTAGGTGGCGTATTGCAGGCACTCAACAGAGCAACCTGTACTTCGCCAAAGTTTCCTGTATAGACTCAATCAGAAGTGATGTCTTAGGAATTTATACTTACCCTACGAATATAGCTCTAGTTGTTTAAATGTTGCAATATGTTAATTTAAAAATTTTTATGTTAAGCATCTAGGCAAAAAAAAGACGGCTGCGATCGCCATCTCCGAGTAAATATTTGATAAGAACGCCATAACTAATGCGCTCAAGAGCGCCCAAAGACCCTTGCTCAGTTAATGCAACGCCAATACAGGCTTCCCGAATAGAGTGACGCGATGACCGCGAGAAACCAATTCTTAGCCTAAAGTCGTTATCGGGTTGAGATGACCGGAGGCGGTAGGACAGATGATGCCAAAGTGAGTCATCGGAAAGCCCCTATAAACAGAGACGTTTGACGAAAACAGTTGGCTTAGTGTAGCTTTTTGCGCTTACAAATTACTGGTGAGTAACCATTTGTTGCAGCACCTGTCGTATTACATCTGACGGCACTTGGTCGGTTACAGTTACTGCCCCAATCTGGGTGGGAAGGACAAACCGCACCTTTCCATCTTTCACTTTCTTATCGGTTTGCAGCGTCTCAATAATTGCTTCGATGTCTAGCCCTGCTGGTAGCTGGGTGGGTAATCCGGCTTTTTGAATTAGGGCATCTTGACGTTGGGCGTCTGCCTTGTCCCACATCTGAAGGTTAACCGCAATCTGACCCGCCGCGACCATCCCAATCCCTACTGCTTCCCCGTGGTTCACGACACGGTAGCCGGTTAAGCTTTCTACAGCATGACCGATAGTGTGACCGTAGTTGAGAATGGCGCGGAGTCCAGCTTCTTTTTCATCTTTGCTGACGACATCGGCTTTGGCTTGGCAGGATCGTGCCAGGATTTCTTGTAATAAACCAGCGTCTAGAGAGGGGAGTGAGTCAAGATATGGCGATCGCTCCATCTGCTCAAATAAATCAGCATCCCAGATAATCCCATACTTAATCACCTCTGCCATCCCCGCCCGAAACTCTTGCACTGGCAAAGTTTTCAGCACCTCTGGGTCAATTAAAACCAGCCGCGGCTGATGGAAGGCACCAATTAAATTTTTTCCTTGGGGATGATTAACGCCGGTTTTGCCGCCAATGGCAGCATCAACCATTGACAAGAGTGTTGTCGGAACTTGTACGAAGTTAATCCCCCGCAGCCAGGTAGCCGCAGCAAAGCCAGTCATATCACCAATTACGCCACCGCCTACCGCAACAAGCGTTGAAGAGCGTTCTAGGCGATTTTCCAAGGTGGCGTCGTAGATTTTTTGGACAGAGTCGAGGGTTTTGTAGCGTTCGCCAGCGGGAAGGGTTAGTTCGGTAACGTCAAAACCAGCTTCTTTAAGGGATGCGATCGCTTCTTGACCATAGTGCCGAAAAATTTCTGGGTTAGAAACAACCAACACTTTCTTCCCCAAGTTCAAACTGGTCATCTTAGCGCCTAGTTGCTCTAGACCAGAAGATGCGATCGCAATTTCGTAAGCCTGCTGCGGTAAATTAACCCGAATCACCGATTCCATAAACCAAACCCCATCAACCAACAAGCGCCCGTGGGCTGTATTCTACTCCACTTGATGTTTCAATGGTGGATATTGCGTTCTATCGGAAAAATGGAAATCTCTGGAGCGATCGCTTACTTCTTACTTTTGGGTGGTGCTTTTGCTGTTGCTGTGGGGCTGTATTTCGGTCTCCGCGCCATCAAGCTGATCTAATCACCAGCCTGCTGGCGAAGGATGAACGATGAAGGAATTGTTCGTTCTGTACTTCTTTCCTACTTTATCCTTGCTAAAGGCAGGTTACAGTAAGGAGACAAGAAGACGAATCAACGAATCCTTTCATCTCTCATCCTTCTGTTAGACTTAACACCTTGACTGTAGATTGCTTTGGGTTACTCTCACAGGGCTTGCTAGTCACTCGACGCGCCATTTGGATTGTTTTTGGCAAAACTCCCACCAATTGAGCTAGAATCTCATCCGGCATTTGGGCAGTCGCTTCAAGACCAAAGTATTTTTCAAATACAACTAAAATGACACGGGCACGCTGCAACGGCACGCAATACTCCATTGCTTTTTGAGTAAAGCGAATCCATTGTTGCCGAATTTCATAAGCTTTTTGTCGCTCGACGCGAGACTCAGGGCAAACCACTGACGGGTTGCCAATGGGAATCACCCGGCTACAATTAATATCAAACAGACTGCCAATCCCTGCACCAGGACCCGCCAATTCTGCATGGTGGCGATGACAGATAATTAAGGCACTGCTGCGACAACCATTGACCCGGAGGAGCTGTCCGCTGTGCAACTGGCTTAAGATTTCTGTGGGTTGATTAATCGGTTTGGTGATGAGGGCTTTGTCGGGCATCGTAAGTCACAGAATCCTCTAAATTGAGTATCTTGCATTTACTTATACCCCTCGGTGATCGAATCTGTTTAGGGGGTGTGATACCCATTTGACTCATTAGTGATTCTTATCACTATAAATCCTGTGACTCACAAGAGATGAAGATGTTTACCCATCCAGGATTGGACTTGTAGCACAATGCTTGAGGACGTTTCCCTAGGCTAGCGTTGTGCTTTCCAGCCAATCGTCTGACGGCATCTTCAACTTTTCAAAGGAGTTAGAGTCGCCAGAGGTAATATCGCTGTTTTAGCTTTGTCGTTGAGTAGCAGTTTGCCAGCTGCATCGACACTAAAATCTTTTCCTGGCATAAATCCTTTGCAAATCAAACGTTTGCCGACAGCTACTGAAGTAATGGTGCGAATTTCTTGCATTACATCGGCAGGAATGAGATTCTCTATCGTCCACAACACTGAATCGCTGTCAAACCAGATTAAACGTTCGATACTCACCAGCATCATGCCACCGAGCTCTTCGAGGGTCATCTGACTTCTCAAATTCGCTATCAGGTCTTTCCCAATCTGGCTATTGCGGGTCATCATCGCCCTAGCCATCTTGGCAATTTCTTGTTCTAACTCTAAGTAGTTCATTCCTGACATTTAGGTTTCCTTCCTAACTGTGTTTGCGGTTCTGCCAAGTATACCTAAAGAAAGAGTAAAATATACCCCTAGGAGGATGAAGAAATAAATTATTTTAGAAAGTATAAGCAGAACCTTGTCAGTAGCGCCAGACAGTAGAATGACTGCGCGATCGCTGTTATGGCGATCGCAAGAGTATATAGATGCTTTACGAGGAGAGCTTGATAAAAATTGGATAAAAAGTAGAAATTTGAGACATTTCTGAGGGATGTGAGTGCTGAGCGCATACCGGGAATCGTAACCAGAAAAAAAAACCCCTTAACAGGGGTCATTTAGTCTCTACTGAAGAATATTTATCGAGATTTAATCCAAAAGCGTGAGGGGATAGGTTTAACCTCGGTTTTTAATTAACATCACTTGCACAATCTGCACCGCCGTTTCCGTGGAAATCTCTAAAGCTTGATGCAAATCGTTTAAAAAATTCTGTTCTTCTTAGGTAACGATGCCATCGGCTAAGACGAGATTGGTTGCCACTGCAAAAGCCGTTTCCTGTAAATCCTGAGGAAGAGATTCACGAGCCGCTTTAACCAACCCGCTAGGGCCTTGTCGTTTAAGAATACCGAGAAGTTTATCAAACATCCGTCTCATCACATCGTCTGGATAACTTCTGAAGAGTTTCATTCGAGACAGTGTAGAAGAAATGCCTCGTGCTTCTTCGTCGGAAAGGTATCCGTCAGAGGCACAAGCAGCTAAGGTAATAGCAGCAAATGCTTCCGTTGGACTAAGCGTTTCTTGAACTTTGTTCTGAGTACTGAATACTTTGTCAAACAAGCCCATCGCAGTCTACTCCTTAGCGGCATAGTAGGGATTTACTTGTCCTACACGATTGATGCTGATGATTCCAGAAGCCTGTCAACTTCAATCCGCAGCTTGGTTGAGTATGACGCGAGTCCTAGATGGGTATTTTTAACAGTCAAACTATTTGAGCGAGAACTTTTAGCGATCGCTGTTCAACGAGAACCGAGTTGCCGTGAGGGGGTGTTGTCGCTAGCTTTTTCAATCTTGTCGATCGCGATTAAACCCAGGTAAGAAGCCGCAAGGAGGAAGATAACGGAAGCTAAATAGGCGTTTTCAAGCATCCGTAGCGCGGTTTCAAAAGTAATGTAGGTCGTCATGGTTTGGCCTTCTCAGCTCTGGGCTGTTGTTGTTCTTCCCTTATTACTCCACACACTGGCTACTCATTTCCTCAGAAGAATCACTAGATTTAGCCTAAGAGCCACTAATGTCCCGGTAATTACACGGGTTTGACTCAACAGGCTGGTAAGTCTCGTGAAACTATAAATACTAACCTCAAGAGCAATAATACTGAGGCAATCGACGAATTGAGTCATTTAGCGAAGCTTCAGTTTTTTAGTTTTTGATTTTTTATACTTAAATATTTTTTGTGATGAGGTGCGCGATAGCGTACAGCCCCTTGGGCATGAAAACAGCGAAGCGAGGCGTTAGCCTCGCGCTGACTTGTCAGTTCGCCCACTTCAACGATTCCTGCGTTTTTGGGTTTGCTCTTGATACCGAGATTTGGTTCCAAGTTCCCTCTAAACTTGCAAGAAAAAACTTTTCCTAAGAAAGCGATCGCGTCCAAGTTTCTCGTAAACTTTAGTTTTTCTCAGCTTCCCGATCGTCTTAATTTTTTTAAGAAAATCAACATTTTCCCAATTAAGGGAAGATGTTGAGGCTTTTATCTTTGGGAATTAATTGCTTATTGTATACTAGTTCGCCGTTTCTAGTTACAGTAATTGCTAGTTAAATAATGTTTTTAAAATTCATTTATAAGCAGTTGATTTAGGAATTCATTCTTAGCCATAAATATTGGATCTCTTTTACCTTTAATATTATTATTTAATTTTGCTGTTTGTGCTTGCTATAGGCTTGAACAAAGGATTAATGGAGAGAATCAGATAAATGATCCTTTCAATTTATTAGACTGTCGGCAACTTGTAAAATTGGCAAGTTTTGGTTCCACATTACAGCTTATCAAAAAAAATTTAGTTTGTTTTAAAAAAACAAAAAAATTACAGAGTAATGTATTCAAAAGCACTTAATGACTTAATATCTGGGTATTTCTTTGGAACAGCTACTCCTTCCCTTTGATAGAAGCAAAGGTTTAAACCAGTAATTAGATTAGTAAAAGAATCACCGCAAAAGGATGGAAATCATGTTTGCCATAGGGGATGATGTTCTTAGCCAGAAAACTGGGCATTTTGGCAAAGTGGTTGGTTACGGACATGAAATGGTTAATGGGGTTTATTTACCAACCATCAAAGTGCTTATAGCTGAAAGTTTAAAGTCTGGGAAAAAGGCTTTTGTAGAGGAGGACTTGCATTCAGCATGGATTCAACAGCAGACCGCTACTACTCTCTCTGCCAAATAAGTTTTTGGTAATACATTAAAGAAGCACGACAAGTGAAAACAAAGCCGGAGAAGCAACTCTCCGGCTTTGTTTGTATCTAAACACTTTAAATTATTAGATTGCACCCGATACCACCCAATGGATATCGTTTTAAGAATCACCATGCCCTTATCAAGCGCTCAGTCGGTTCTAGAACAAAGATAAAGTTCCTCAAGGGCTGGTAGTATCGTATTTACTTATCGCTGGTGAAGATTATCCTGGCGGGTTTTCCGGTTAGTCTGAGGCGTCGAGTAGAATCGAGGGAGCTTGTGTTTTCATCTAATTCTAGTCTGTGACCAGTGCTGCCCACTGTATTAATCCCGATTGTTCGCGTCCCTATCCCCAGCCTTGGGGAAACAAATTTTGCAACTGTTGTGGGGCACTGCTACATCTGAACAATCGCTATATTCCTCTCCAGACTCTAGGATCTGGGGGATTCGCTGCTATTTATACAGTCTGGGATTTGCAGTTGGCAAAAGACCGGGTGCTGAAGGTATTACTGGAATCTTCATCAAAGGCGCAGGAACTGTTTGAGCAAGAAGCATCTGTTTTAGCAAGTCTGCATCATCCGGGTGTCCCTAGCGTCGAGCCAGATAGCTATTTTGTAGTGAATTTGGGTCATCCCTCTTACCGGCGTCTGCCTTGTCTGGTAATGGAAAAAATCAACGGTCAGACATTGCAGGATATCCTGGAGCGCCACTATCCCCAAGGGTGTCCGGAGCCGCTGGTGGCGAATTGGCTGAAGCAAGCGCTTGATATTTTACAAGAGTTGCATCGGCGGCAGATTATTCACCGAGATATTAAACCCTCCAACTTGATGCTTCGCCAGGAAACCGGGCAACTGGTGGCAATTGATTTTGGCGGGGCGAAACAGATAGGCACTGTCCAAGTGGGACAAGAGGCAAGTTCAACGCGTTTGATTTCTCCCGGATACAGTCCGCCGGAGCAGATTTTTGGAGGTGCGGTGGGACCGGCGGCAGATTTCTATGCGCTGGGTCAAACGATGATTCACTTGCTCACAGGTCGATATCCCCCAGAGTTGGAAGACCCGGCGACAGGAGAGTTACGTTGGCGTCATTGCGCCCCGGTGAGTCCCGCCTTCGCCGATTTGCTGGATGATATGGTGCAGGCTGATGTGCGCCAGCGACCGGGGACGGCTGTGGAAATTCAGCAGCGTCTGGCTGGGGATTCTTCCATGAAGACGAAAACCAGTCAGGTTCCGCAGTCTTTCTCGGATGCGATCGCGACCCTCGCTAGCAGAAGTTTGAAGCTGTTGTGGGTCGCGATCGCCTCTATTGTGACGCTAGCGGGTCAAACGGCTCTTTTCGTGGTTCGAGCGATCGCTAAAGTTGTGACAGCTTGCCTGGATACGCTTTGGGAGATGCTTGTTGGCGGAATTGCGGGGGGGGTGTTTGCTGTTACTGGTTTTTCTTTGGCTTATGTGTTCCCTTTAGGGACTCATTTCGCTGCTTTGCTGGCGCAGCTACCACCTGTTTTCCCCTATATTCCACCCCCAGTCGGACAAGCCATTCTGCTATTTGCATTCGCTGGATGGGGAACGGCTTGGGGTCTTACTGAAGCTGGTGGCTTTGGTCAACGCAAGCGCCGTTTAGTGGCTGGACTCATGGGTGTCTTTGGCTATGGGTTAGGGTGGCTGGTTTGCCATCTGATGCCTGCTGGAACGGTGCTGCAAATGGTCACGTTGATTGCAGTTGCTGTTGGCCCGTTAACGCTCGGTCTTGGTTTGCCCAGCCATCAACTGGTTCACGCCATTGTCGCCGCAGCTGGCACAGCCGGAATCTTTGGGGGTTTAGGGTTCTTTACTCTTAGTTCGTTCGATCTCCTTCCTAGCCTTGGTTTTTTCAGTCTCCTGGGTGTCACGATTGCCTTCTGGCTGGGCGTGAGTTACTACTTGGTTGTGCCTTTTCTGCGTTGGTTAGGTTGGCGTTAATGACGTGTCGCCTGAGCCGCGATCGCTTAATCCCCGGAATTTGCGATCGCGCCTTGGAAGCTCTACTTGAGCAGACAGATTTAATTAGCAGCTCATGATAAAAAAAATTTTCTTATTGGCAATGGTTCTGATGTTGGGTGCTTGTAACTCTACAACAAATTCTAACCAGTCCACATCAACAACATCGACAACTTCCCCAACTCCCTCAACAGTGGCTGAGTTACCCAATTTGCAGTGTCAAGGCGAAGTCCCGCAACCTGTGAAAGCAACCCTTGGCGAACACCGCCTCGCTAAGGAATCCGATTTTGTACCGTCGATTCGCAACTTTAAGTCTAGTGAAACTCCGAACCAGAAGTTTACTTGCAGCATCTTCTCGGCTGATTTTAATCAAGATGGCTTGAAAGACTATGCAATGTTATTAGTAGCTGAAGAAACGGCTGATTTCCGATTTCAAATCGCCCTGAATCAAGGCAATGAAAAGTTTAAGCGATCGCTCGTGAAAGATTACCGGCGCACCACGAAGCCAGAAGAAGGGGTAATTTACACTTCAATGGACTTCAAACCCGCAGGAGAAAAAGGTTTAGCTAACCGCAAGTATAGTCCTTTGAAAGCGGAATCGCCAGAAGAAAAAACCTATGTTAATACACCAGCGATTGAATTGTGGAAAGTTAGTAAGACCGATGAACCACCCAAACAACTAGATGTAGATTCTCTTGCTTACTGTTCTGAGGCTTTATACTTCTTAGATGGTAAACAAAAAACTTTTGCAGTCTGCGATTAAGTTTTTATTTAAGGGACAAGTCTACTTGCATTAAATAAATTTAGAGAAATTCCATTTTTTAGAAAATGGGCTTCTCTAATTTTTTTGTTTGTATCTACTTATTTATCATAGAGTCAGTAGTCTTAGGGAAATTAGTCATGTTAGAGTACAAGCCACCAAAGTATTTTCCCTCTTCCGAGGAGCTACCCGACTCTGACGAAACGCCTGTGGATAATGAACTGCAAGATTTAATCCCTGGTTTGCTAAAAGCAATATTGGCGATGGCTTGGGCAGATCGGATGGATTTGTTTTTTGGCGTAGATATGGGGATTTACTACGATCCTGATAAACCAGCCATTGTACCCGATGGATTTCTTAGCTTAGGAGTCGAGCGGTTTTTTGACGAGGAACTGCGCTTAAGTTATGCAATTTGGGAAGAAGAGCGCGTCCCAACGATGGTGTTGGAGGTTGTCTCCCAAACTTATCGGAAAGAATATAGCCAAAAAAAGCTAGATTATGCGAATTTAGGGGTTTTGTACTACGTAATTTATTCGTCACGCCGTCGCAGAAAGCCGCATTTGGAAGTCCATCGGTTGGTTGATGGCGAATATGTGTTGCAGCCAGGAAACCCGGTTTGGCTCCCAGAAATGGGATTGGCGATTGGTGCAGAACGGGGAATTTATCAAGGAATTACGCGGGAGTGGTTGTACTGGTACGACGAGCAAGGGCAAAGATTGCTGATACCGGAAGAACGCGCTCAGCTTGCCGAACAAAACGCCCAACTTGCCGAACAACGCGCCCAACTTGCTGAACAACGCGCCCAAACTTTAGCAAAACAACTTCGTGCTATGGGGTTAGATCCAGACTCGCTAGGGTAACATTTTGTTACACCTAGACTGGGTTTTGCAAGCTACCGATACGTCTAGACCTTAGTAACGGGTTAATGCGATCGCTCAAGCAGATACATGACTATAAGCTTTGCATAATTAGCTGAAGGCGATCGCTACTTGTCAGCAGTGGGTCGTTTTTTCCTTTTTGATAAATTAACCCTTCCGGTAATACTAAATTTAATTTATTTTTATAACCTCTGAAAATCGCCTAAAAACTGTTTTGAAATTGGCGATTCTCACCCGAATGATTATCAAGAAAGTATCGAAATCTGTAAATGCGACTATCTGGGTAGAAAGGTATTTAGATTTGGGAATGATGATTAATAGTACGTTTTGATATCAATCGATCCCGGTAGCGATCGCATCACGTCCAACTAGCTCCCTATAGCCTCTGCCCTGTTTTTGTCAAGGCTTAGAATCACTACTTTTGTAACTATTTTGCAATTGCTTTCTATTTACCCATTATTCAGCAATCCCTCACAGTCCTTATAATTGAATGACTAAAGGGCAGTTGAGTTTTTTAACCACTCTTATCATGAAATAAGCGTTCATTCAATTAAGAAATCCGTGCTAACTCGTATTAAAGACATTGCTGAAAAACTAGCGCCTCGCCTGATTGAAATCCGACGACATATCCACGCTCACCCAGAACTAAGCGGTCAAGAATACCAAACTGCTGCTTATGTTGCTGGCGTGCTGTCTTCCTGCGGGCTTCATGTCCAAGAAGCGGTGGGTAAAACTGGCGTAGTTGGAGAGTTAAAAGGACAAGGTATCGATGAGCGACTACTGGCAATTCGTACTGATATGGATGCTTTGCCAATCGTAGAACGCACCAGTTTAGATTATGCCTCGCGTCTTCCGGGAATTATGCACGCCTGCGGTCACGATGTCCACACCACAGTCGGTTTAGGGACGGCGATGATACTATCTCAGCTCGGAGATGCCTTGCCAGGAGATGTGCGTTTTCTGTTCCAGCCAGCAGAGGAAATCGCTCAAGGTGCTGGGTGGATGGTTGCAGATAGAGTGATGGAGAATGTCAGCGCGATTATGAGCGTTCACGTTTTCCCTTCTATTGCGGCGGGATCGGTGGGAATTCGTTACGGTGCTTTGACAGCAGCCGCAGACGATCTGGAGATTATTATTAAAGGCGAATCTGGGCATGGGGCGCGTCCTCATGAGGCAGTTGATGCAATTTGGATTGCAGCGCAAGCGATCGCTTCTCTTCAGCAAGCGATTAGCCGCACACAGAACCCGTTGCGCCCGGTCGTCCTAACGATTGGTAAAATCGAGGGCGGACGCGCCCCAAATGTGATTGCCGATCATGTGCGATTATTGGGAACTGTGCGATCGCTGCATCCGGAAACTCATGCCACCTTACCCCAGTGGATTGAGCAAATTGTCTGCAATATCTGTAAAACTTACGGAGCTACCTGCGAAGTCAACTATCGCCGGGGAGTCCCTTCTGTGCAAAATGACTCAGCGCTGACTCAGTTGGTGGAAACAGCTGCCAAAGAAGCGTGGGGAAGCGATCGCGTCCAAATTTTACTGGAACCCTCTCTCGGTGCGGAAGACTTTTCGATGTATCTGGAACACTCTCCTGGTACGATGTTTCGACTAGGTGTGGGATACCCGGACAGAAAAAACTACCCGCTGCACCATCCCCAATTTGAGGTGGATGAATCTGCCATTATTACCGGCGTCGTTACCCTCGCCTATGCTGTCTGTAAATATTGGCAGCATCGCTAAAAACATTTGAATTCCCTCGATTTTCTAACTCCAGAAGGATAAGTCTCTGGAGTAAATCTCAGTATGCTGCAAATAATACAACTTAAAATTCAAAACTACTTATGGCCTCACCAATACCTCTGAAAGGTTTAGAGCTGGTTGATTGTGCTAAAGCAAATGCAAAACAGGGAGTTGAAACTGCGGCTCATTTGTCAGGCTATGGTGAGGATTTAGGCACCTTTAAGCGAGAACTCAAGAAAGCTTGTGAAGATATGGGCGTCACTTTCCATGAGTTGAGTGATTTGATTACCGATCAAGACTCTTTAATGAGTATGGAAGGGGAAATTGTTGCTCCTGATACAGCAACAGAATTGTAGACGCGAAATTTCATCCGCAACGTTTAATTTTACGTATATCAAATTCGTTTGAATCACCATCATTTGAAAGCTCATCCCCAAACCCTCTTTGTCAGCGGCGAGGGAAAAGCGAAGCCGCAGGAATTATGGTTCTATACCCTTTCAGGACGCTACGCCGACAAGAATGCACTGGTTGCTCAAGCGGATTTGATGTCACCTTCTCATGACTTCCCGATTCAACTGAATACCCAGTTACTCGCTGCTTCTACAACTTCAAAATTAGCCGCGCCAAATTAAAGTAAATCAGTACGCCCAATACATCAACTGCCGTTGTAATAAACGGTGCTGACATCAAAGCCGGATCTAACCCGACAGCGCGGAAAATGAACGGAAGACCGGAACCAGCAACTGATGCCAAAACCGAGATAGCCACCAAACTAATCCCTACAGCCAGCGAGACTGACCAATCTCCATTTAGGAGCCAGAAAGCCCATAACGTTGCCACGGTGCCTAACATCACTCCCAGGAGTGCCCCAGCGATCGCTTCTCGCATTACCACCTGTGCTGGCCCCATTTCTCGAAGTTCTTCGGTATTTAAGCCCCGAATCACGACTGTCGAGGATTGAGAACCGACATTCCCGCCAGTGCCAGTTAACAAGGGAATAAACGCCGCCAGCGATACCACTTGCCGAAGAATTTCCTCTTCCGCTTTGATAATCGTGCCGGTGACAGTATTAGTTAGTAGCAAGACGAACAACCAGACGACACGCTTGCGAGCCACCGTGAGTAAATCCGTCTGGAAATAATTGTCGCCCCCCGACTGGAGACCGCCCTGTTTGTAAATATCCTCTGTCGTTTCTTGTTCGATGATGTCAATCACGTCATCAACGGTGACAATGCCCACCAAACGCTTTTCCCGGTCTACCACCGGGACAGCGAGAAAGTCATAGCGCCCGATCAGCCGCGCCACTTCTTCCTGGTCATCGCTGGTATAAACGCATACTACATCACGGGTCATAATGTCCCCAATCTTCTGATCGGGATTGGCGATTACCAAATCGCGTAAGGATAAAATGCCCGACAAGTGACGAGCAGCATCCGTAATATAAAGGTAATAAATAATCTCAGTAGCATGGGCTAAACTGCGAATTCGCTCCAGCGTTTCCGCCACCGTCATGTTTTCTTTCAAAGAGATATACTCTGGTGTCATCAATCGTCCAGCAGTACCAGCCTCGTAACCCAACAACTGAGCTGTCGCTTGGCGTTCGGTGGGGGTGAGCTGTTCGAGCAGACGACGGACAACGGTAGCGGGCAGTTCGTCAAAAAGTCGTGCCCGGTCATCAGGGGACATTTTATCAACAATGTCCAGAACTTCCTGCCGCCGGAATTCCTCAATCAGCGCCTGCTGCACGCTAGAGTCGAGATATTCATAAACTTCAATCGCCTCGTCCTTGGAGAGCAAGCGAAAGGCGATCGCTTGCATCGCCTCTGGCAACCCTTCAATGGCTTCTGCAATGTCCGCCGGTTGCACCGGGACGAGGATTGCTTTTGCCCCCTGAAGGTCTTCCGCCTCAAGCAGCATTTGCAGCTGCATTCGGACGAGCTGCCGGAGTTCGCTGCGCGAGACTGTCTGGAAAGGAGTATTGGTGTCAGTCAAGGTAGACCCTCTTAATCCAGTGTTAAGTTTGTTGCTGCTTTTAGTCTAAAGGGCATTGGTACGGTTGTTTTCGTGGGATTTAAGAGTAAATGCAGCACCAATGAGAGCCAACCGCCCTACTTAATCAATTGTTGATATTTTTCCTGCACCAGTCTAGTCTCCAAGGATCGAGATTGAAGGCTCTGGGAATGGTGTGTGCTAAGCAGCCATAGGGTTTTTTCTACCGCCCGCTCCGAGCCAGAAGCGTGCCTAGCTGAACGCTAATAATTCCAAATATGGCGCTACCTGCCCAGTAAATACCGGCGGCGGCATAACTGCGATCGCGCAGTAGAATAGATGTTTCTAACCCATAAGTGGAGAAAGTTGTGTAAGCTCCTAAAAAGCCGGTCGTTACCATCAATCGCACATCTAGAGGAATATTCGCTACCCGTTCTAAGGCGAGAGTGACAAAAAAACCCATCCCAAAGCAACCTGTAAGGTTGATAAAAAAGGTGCCGTAGGGAAAGCTGGTGCCGAAGCGTTGGGCAAACCAGAGGGTGAGATAGTAGCGACTCAATGCTCCAGCGATCGCTCCTAAACTGATGGCAATGGGATGACGAATCGCGGGGTCTTGGAGCATTTAACTTGAAAATTAGACTCTCGGACTGGGGAATGAAGGGTCTCCAATCCAGCGATTTCTTATAGGAGGTTAGGTTTGTTAACCCGTACCTTTGCTATCGCTTTTTGCCTTAACCCTCTGAAATTATACCGATAGGCTGAAGGAAATATACTACAGAAATGCTATTTCTGATATAGCCCTTTATTTAAGCAGATGCCTTCAACGAGAGCAAGCGGAGTGAATCAGTTTAAAACCGTTGCCTAATTAGGTCTGTTTAGTGCGCCAATCATTACCGTCAGCTACTGGTTCATTGGTGGTTGGACAGGTGCCTTGGTAGGGATTGCTTTAGTAGCTGTGACGAACTTACGAACTCTACCATATCTACAATCGCGACACGTTAACTCAAGCCGTTGCTGTCACAATTGGTCGTGCGATCGCGTTTCTTGCCCCAATAGTTAGCTACCGCTGATGATTTATTGGCTGTACTAGCATTTCTTCAATTTTCCGGTTTGTGAAATTAGTAGCCGAACCTTACTAAAAGCTAATCTTTTTCACTCAAAACTCTACTCATGAGATGTAGCCATGAATACAGAAGTCCCTAATAATACAGAAACCGCCATAACAGTTAGCCCGGAGACAAAGGCTATCGTTGATGAAAATATGGCAGGCGAATCCGAAGATTTGAAGCGTGAAACGATGGCGCTGATTGACGCCATTAAAAAACGGGCGCAGGTAGAAACAAAATCTGCTACCGAATATACTCGCGATGCCTATCTCAATGCAGTGAAACAAGCACGGGAGAAGATTGAACAGGATAAGTTGTTCGATCCAGAGCGAATTTCATACTCGATTAAACTCATTCAAATGGATGCAGAGAAGAACTGGGAGTCCATCGTGAAGGAAGTGTCAACTTTAGGCGATCGCCTTGCCGAAGCTGCTAAAGCGGCTTGGGATGTCCTGACAGCTCCTCGCACCCCTTCTTGATGTTGAAATGAAACAGTAATCACGCGCCGATATAAAACAGGGGCACTCAGCTAGCTGGGTGCCTTTCTAATTTTTTAATTCTAAATTCGGATAGCCTAATCTAGTCAGGCATTACCAGCAAGCTTTAGAATTTCACTGACAATAACAGGGTTTACTTCAGATGCTTAACAAATATTGATTACTTAAATCTTGGCTGCGATTGGATAGGGTACTTTTATGAAAATTGCAACTCACAACAGATTGCTTGTCGCGGTTGCCAGCCTTCTGTTTGGATTAGCGATCGCTCTAATTTCTGGATGTGAAGCCATCTCAAATTTTCGGACTTCTCAAGTTAATTTTGATGCAACTGAGGGACAAGCCCGTAATTCGCAAATAGTCATCCCGCTTAAATTTAGCTGGGCTGATTCATTTTCAGAAGAGCTAGCAGCAGTCAAAATAGACGGCCAATGGGGCTATCTTGATAATAAAGGCAACTTCGCAATCAAACCTCAATTTGATAATGCCGAATCTTTTTTCCAAGGGTTAGCGGCTATCAAACTAAAGAACAAGTGGGGCTATATCAATAAGAGTAGCAACTTAGTCATTAAACCAAAATATGATTTGGCTAAGAATTTTTCTCAAGGGCTGGCAGCGGTAAAGATAGATGGAAAGTGGGGATATATTGATAAGAAAGGCAACTTGGTAATTAACCCAAAATTTGATATTGCTGAATCTTTTTCTATAAGCGATCGTACTGCGTTAGCGCTGGCGGCGGTAGAAATCGGTAAAAAGTGGGGCTATATCGGCAAGAAAGGCAACTTCGTCATTCAGCCCCAGTTTGATGTTGCTGAATCTTTTTCTATAAGCGATCGCACTGAATCAGCCCTAGGACTCGCGCCAGTCAAAAAAGACAACAAATGGGGCTATATCGATAATCGGGGAGACGTTATTGTTCCGTTGGAATTTGAGGAAGCTAAGTTTTTTTCGGAAGGACTAGCAGTGATATCCAGTAATAATAAGTGGGGCTATATTGACAAAATGGGATATCTTGTTATTCCACTCCAATTTGATTGGGCTGGGGACTTTTCTCAAGGGCTGGCGGGCATAACGATAGACACTAAGGTAGGCTATATTGACAAGGCAAGCAATGTTGTCATTCCCCCACAATTTGATAATATTTATAACTTTTCAGAAGACCTAGCAGCGGTAAAGAACGGCGACAAATGGGGCTATATCAATAAGAGTGGCAAATTCGTAATTAAACCCCAATTTGATAGCGCTCAATCTTTTTCGCAAGGGCTAGCAAAAGTTAAGATTGGCAATAAATATGGCTATATCCGCAAACCTCTTCCATAAGTTCTCATTTCTGAAGACATAGAAGAATTGAGAGTCAGTGGTCGCGGAAACTTCAGCAGAATGAAGCGAGAGCCTGGTGAGGATTTCCCCGGCTCTCGTTGCCTTTATCGGAGTGTATTTGCAAGGAAACCTATAACACGCCTTTAGAACTGGGGATCGTACCGCCACGACGGGGATCAACTTCGATTGCCATGCGGAGCGATCGCGCAAACGCTTTGAACGTCGCTTCAATAATGTGGTGCGAATTAATTCCATCTAGTTGGCGAATGTGCAGCGTCATCTGGCTGTGATTGACCAACGCCACAAAAAATTCCCGCACCAGCTGGGTGTCATAAGTCCCGACTCGCTGAGTGGGAATCTCTAAGCCATAACTCAGATGAGGACGTCCGGAAAAATCTAACGCTACCTGAACCAACGCTTCATCGAGAGGGGCGAGGAAATTCCCAAATCGGACAATTCCTTTGCGATCGCCCAGTGCTTGATGCAACGCCATTCCTAGGGTAATTCCCACATCTTCATTGGTATGGTGGTCATCAATTTCCAAGTCTCCCGTCGCGGCTACATCCAAATCAATCAGGCTGTGAGAGGCGATTTGATGCAGCATATGGTCTAAAAACGGAATGCCGGTTTTGGCATTGCAAGTGCCATTCCCGTCTAATTTGACGGTGACGATGACATCCGTTTCGCCCGTCTTGCGGGGAACCCTTGCCATGCGAGGAGACAAAAGCTGTTCAATGCTTGGAGAAGGTGTAAATTGGCGATCGCGTGCCTGCATCGCAGATGCTCACTCAAGAAAATAAAGTTAAGTTTATTATCCTACGTTACTGAGCATCTGGGAGACGCGAAAGCCTTAAAAATGCAAAATTAAAAATTAAAAATTAGCAGAATCTTTGCTTTTTAATTTTTAATTTTTAATGTTTGATTCTTTTTACATCCCCATAATCTCGTATCCCGCATCGACATACAGCACCTGACCTGTAATGCCACTTGCCAAATCGCTACACAAGAAAGCAGCCGCATTTCCCACTTCTTTCTGAGTTACAGTGCGTCGCAGCGGTGCTACTTCCTCAACGTGATGGATCATATCCAGGATGCCACCTACCGCCGACGATGCCAAAGTGCGGATGGGACCTGCCGAAATTGCATTCACGCGAATATTCTGTGGACCTAATTCAGATGCCAGGTAACGGACACTCATTTCCAATCCAGACTTGGCAATTCCCATGACGTTGTAGTTGGGGATCACCTTAACGCCGCCTAGATAAGTCAGCGTGACAATGCTGCCACCTTCTGTCATCAGTGGTTTTGCTGACCCAGCAAGTTGCACCAGAGAATAGGTACTAATTTCTAGAGCTTGGGTGAAGCCAGCGCGGGTAGTGTTGCTAAAATCACCTGATAAATCTTCCTTGTTCGCAAAAGCAAGACAATGGATCAGGATGTCTAGCTTGCCCCACTTATCGCGGATGGCGTCAAATGTAGACTGAATTTGGGTCTCATTCTGGACATCGCAGGGTAAAAATAAGCTGGGGTTGAGGGGTTCTACCAACTCTGCCACTTTTTTTTCAAAGCGGCCTCGGTCGTCTGGCAGGTAAGTCACTCCTAGATTCGCACCCGCTTGGTGCAGTTGCTGAGCAATCCCCCAGGCGATCGATCGATTGTTGGCAATGCCGGTGACAAGGGCGTTTTTTCCGGTTAAATCTAGCATAAATGTCGATTTTGAAGGCAATATTAGAGGATATCCGATTTAGGGGAGTATTCAAGATCGCGATCGCCCGGAGCAAGGCTGTCTAGTACGGGTAAGGAGCGTGCCTCCTTACTCACCATGCATCCCACCCGATAGCGCAGATACTGTCAAGATATCAACATTTTCCGTCATAATCTTACTTGCCTTGAGCAGGGAGAGAACTAAAGAAGGTAGCCGGGGAAACTACTTTAAAATTTTGTATCAAATAGCACAAAAACCGCTTGGAAGTCAGTTTATCTGTGTCTAATGTCAGAAAACTCTCATAGTTGTTTTGCTATGGTTAAAGTTCCTCCGACAGAAAGTTGCAGAAGTCTGTAGGGCAGCATTTAGGAAAAAGGAAGTGGCAGTGACGCAAGATAGACCGCTAGCAGCTGTGTTCCGTCAACTGGGAGGTGGGGCGTTTCCACCCGTGGTGGAAACTTTTGAGCGGGGCAAGACGATCTTTTTCCCAGGAGACCCGGCTGAACGGGTATACTTTTTGCTCAAAGGTGCAGTAAAGCTGTCTCGCGTGTATGAAGCTGGGGAAGAAATTACCGTGGCGCTGCTGCGAGAAAACAGCGTTTTTGGAGTACTGTCCTTAATTACAGGGCATCGTTCGGATCGGTTTTATCACGCTGTAGCATTTACGCCAGTGGAGCTGCTTTCGGCACCGATCGATCAGGTAGAGCAATCGCTCAAGGATAATCCGGAGCTATCGATGTTGATGCTGCGAGGGCTTTCTTCGCGCATTTTGCAAACAGAAATGATGATTGAGACATTAGCTCACCGAGATATGGGATCGCGCTTGGTGAGTTTTCTATTGATTCTGTGCCGTGATTTTGGCGTTCCTACCGCCAATGGAATTACGATCGATCTGAAGCTTTCTCATCAAGCGATCGCAGAAGCAATCGGCTCCACCAGGGTAACTGTCACCCGCTTACTGGGAGATTTGCGGGAGGAAAAAATGATTTCTATCCACAAGAAAAAAATTACGGTACACAACCCAGTTACACTGAGTCAGCAGTTTACTTGAAAACAGCTAGAGGCTCTCGTCAGGTTGTAGGTTAGGTTGTTGGTTAAAACGGCATGGTAGCGCGAGCAGGTTATCCAGTTTTAACATTTAGTCGGGAGTTGAGTTAAAAGGTGTCAGGTTTTAAGCGGATAGTTTTCAACCTTCCAACCTTTAACCTTTCCGATTTCACCTTCGATCTTTAATTCCTGTTAACCCTTTCTCTAGCCTGCGATGCGATAGGCTGTAACTGGAATGACTGTAGCAGACAATGACCGACAGTGCGCTCTTCCTGATTTTGTCTATTTTAGTGTTGGGAAGCGTCATCGCAACGGTAGGCGATCGCATTGGCACGCGCGTGGGAAAAGCACGCCTGTCGTTGTTCAATCTGCGTCCCCGCAAAACAGCTGTTTTGGTAACGATTCTGACAGGGCTAACGATTTCTGCCTCAACACTAACAATCATCTTCGCGACCAGCGAACAATTGCGGATTGGAGTTTTTAGACTCCAAGAAGTGCAGAAAAAACTCAAGACAGCAAGTAAGGATATTGCTAAAGCGAACGAGCAGAAACGGAAAACCGAAAGCGAACTTGCTAAAACCGCCGCCCAAAAAGAGCAAGTAGAGAAGGAACTCGCTCAAGCTCGCACCCAGCAATCTGTCGCTCAGCAGCGCTTAGATGCGATTAATCGATCTTTGGCAGCTGCGCTGGCTAAACAAGGCCAGACGGAGGCGCAACTAAATCAGACTCAAAGCGAACTGACCCGGGTTGCCAGCAGCTTTCAGCAAACCCAAAAACAGCTTACATCTGTCTCAGGGCAAGCCAAGACGCTACGTTCCGAAATCCAACAACTTCAAGCAGAACGCCAAGAACTCCTCCAGCAGCGAAATCAAGTCAGAGCTGAAATTACTGAATTCAAAGCGAAAGTGACTCAGCGCGACCAAAAAATTGCCCAGCAAGACCGAGCAATTAGCCAACGCGATGAGCAAATTCTCAAGCGGGATCAAGCCCTTGTCGAACTTGATGAGAAACTTGCTGCCTTTCGGAAGAGCCTGAGCGATCGCGATGAGCAAATTGCCCAGCGAGACAAAGCCTTATCTCTACTTGACAACAAAATTTCTCAACGAGATGAGGTGATTGCCCAGCGAGAAAATCGCCTTAAAGAACTCGAAAAACAACAAGCTTCCCTAGAGCAGGAAGTGGCAACCTTAGAACAGTATTACCAGTCTTATCAAACTTTGCGTCAGGGTAGTCTGGCACTGCTGCGCGGTCAGGTTCTGGCGGCTGGCGTTTTTCGTATTGTCGAGCCAGCCGCAGCCCGACAGGTCATTGAGCAGCTATTACGGGAAGCGAATCGGACAGCGATTAAAGCGACCCAACCCGGTCTCAACAAGGTGGCGAACGAACGGGTCGTGCAAATTACAGAGGCACAGGTCGAGCAACTGATCAACCAGATTCAGGATGGTCGAAACTATGTAGTCCGAGTTTTTTCGGCTGGTAACTATGTCCAGGGAGAAAAGCAGGTACAAGTCTTTGCAGACGCCGCACCCAATCAAGTTGTATTCCGCACTGGTGAAGTCGTAGCAACGACATCTGCCGATCCTTCAAACATGACCGACCAACAAATTCGGCAGCGGATTGACCTGCTGCTTGGAGCATCCCAGTTCCGAGCCACTCGCGCGGGGATTTTAGGAGATACAGTTCAGGTTGGCGACAATCGAATTGTTAGCTTGATTCGGTTTATCGAGCAGTTGAAAAAGCACAATAAGCCGATTTCTCTGAAAGCGGTCGTGGCAGAGGACGCCTATATTGCCGGACCCATGAAATTAAATTTGGAGGCAGTTGAAGACGGAGAAGTTGTGGTGAGGATGTAATTTATTAGTCATGAGTGATGAGATGATGACTAATGGCAATTAACCATTCGTAAATTAGCAATTAGCCAATTCAGATGATTTTAGGGTTCGATCCAGGGCGCGATAAGTGTGGTTTAGCCGTAGTGGGGAAAGACAATTCTCTGCATTACCACGAGGTTGTACCGGCAGAAGCAGCGATCGCAACGATCCTTGACTTATGTGAAGAGTACCCGATTGATACTTTGGTGATGGGCGATCAAACCACTTCCAAAAGTTGGAAAAAGAAACTTCAGCAATTTCCAACGTCGGTGCCGATTGTCCTGGTAGATGAGCGCTACAGTACATTGGAAGCACGCGATCGCTATTGGCAAATGTACCCTCCCCAAGGTTTAGGACGCCTGATTCCCCAAGGTATGCGGAGTCTCCCCCGACCAATTGATGACATTGTTGCTATCCTCCTGATCGAAAGATACATGAAGCAACGAGAGACTAGGAACTAGGAAACTCTGCCATTCTTGACTTTCTTAATTTAAACCGAACTCAAAACTCAAAACTCAAAACTTTTAAAGTTCCGCCCGGATCGTAAACGCATAGTCTCCTCCAGGCTCTAGCTGGTAATCTTTCTGTTCTAAAAATCGACCCAGAGGTTCCTGAATTAAAGCGCGTCCCAAAGAAGGTGTCACCGACAATTGACCCTGTCGGAAACACCACTGGAACTGCCATTCATATTCCGCCGCCGTGACTTCGCCTGCTAGAAAGCCCCGTTGCCAGGAAAGATGGGTAATTCGGACGTGGGCAGTAGTTTGGGGTAAACGCTTAGAACTCACAATCGCTGTGCCGATCAAATACCTATTAGCAGCAACAATACTAAACTTATTGCGATCGCCTTCGAGATAACATCATTCTCACAGCTGATACTGAGCTGGCACGAACCGTGTAAAAATATCCCTCTGGATATGGAAAGTGCCAGACTAGATCCGTATTGACTAGGATGAAAGAAGAGTAACATCTGAGGACAAAAGGTGCAATTTTGAGTCGTTTATCGTCTGACCGAACCCCAAATGCCAGCCAGTTCCCTTCACAAACCCCGGACGCAGATTTGGATCGGGAACTAGATAACGCCATTTTGAGCTTTGATGACATCCAAGCAGAACTGAATTATAAAAAGGCACAAAATGCTCTACGAGATTTGGTAGATAACCTGGATCTCACTGCACAAGAGCGGACGGGCCTGGAATCTGAGATTAACGATTTGGCAACGATGCTGGAGAAGTTAGATCGCTCAGTCGTCCAAATTGCCGCCTTTGGGATGGTGGGACGAGGTAAATCTTCGGTACTGAACGCCTTATTAGGTCAAAACGTGTTTGAAACGGGACCGCTTCATGGCGTCACCCGCACCCATCAAGGTGCCAACTGGCAACTGTCTCAAGAGAATGAGGCGGGAAGCGTCAGCGATATCCTGCGAGTCACGCTGCCGAGTGCAGGCAATTCCCAAATCGAGCTAATTGACACCCCAGGAATTGACGAAGTAGACGGAGAAACCCGCGAAACCTTAGCCAGACAAGTTGCCAGACAAGCAGACTTGCTGCTGTTTGTCATTTCGGGCGACATGAACAAGGTGGAATACGAGGCGCTATCGCAATTGCGGGAAGTCGGTAAACCGATGTTGCTGGTATTTAAC
Source organism: Trichocoleus sp. Lan (assembly GCF_039961855.1). Lineage (NCBI taxonomy): Bacteria > Bacillati > Cyanobacteriota > Cyanophyceae > Leptolyngbyales > Trichocoleusaceae > Trichocoleus > Trichocoleus sp. Lan. The sequence continues at coordinate 153,313 of NZ_JAMPKA010000003.1, forward strand.
AAAATTGACCAGTATCCGGATGCCGACCGGATGGCGATTTACCGCAAAATACGGGATGAACGGGTGCGGGAATTGCTCTCACCGGATGAAATTGTGATGGTTGCAGCCTCTCCCCTGGTGGCGCAGGCGGTTCGCCGTCCTGACGGAACGAGGGCAGTGCAGCGGCGACCAGGAACGCCGCAAGTTCTGGATTTGAAGCTGAAAATTCTGGAAATTTTACACCGGGAAGGCAAAGCTCTGGTAGCGCTCAATACCATGCTGTATGCCGATGATGTGAACGAACAGATGATTGCTAGGAAGATGCAGATTCGCGATGAAAGTGCGAATCAGATCATCTGGAAAGGGGTGATGACGAAGGCAGTTGCGATCGCCCTCAACCCGGTCACGGTTGTCGATCTCCTCAGCGGTGCCGTCATCGACGTGGCAATGATTCTCACGTTATCTAAACTCTACGGCATTCCCATGACTCAGCCTGGAGCGGTGGGACTGCTACAAAAAATTGCCATCAGTATGGGCGGAATTAGTGCCAGCGAACTTTTGGCAACTTTGGGACTGAGTTCCCTGAAAAGTCTCTTAGGACTCTCCGCACCCGCAACGGGTGGGGTGTCTTTAGGTCCCTATCTATCAGTTGCCGTGACTCAGGCAGGTGTTTCTGGGGTTTCTTCTTACGGGATTGGACAAGTCACTAAAACTTACTTGGCGAACGGCGCTTCCTGGGGTCCCGATGGCCCAAAAGCCGTGGTAAGTCGCATTCTGACTTCACTGGATGAAGCCTCAATTTTGAATCGGATTAAGAATGAGTTGAGTGCAAAGTTAGTGAATTAAAACACGCGATCGCTCTTTTTGAAAACAAGCGATTGCTTGTTTTTTTGCTACTTAAAATTCATCTAATTCGATTTTCAAAATCATCGATCAGTGCAACTGATCTTTTGTTTTATTTAGATCGAATATACTTATAATAAAGTAGTTGTTTTGTACATATTAAAGCCATAATATAGTAATTGTATTTGTCTGGCTACATAACAGTGTAGTTAGAGCGCAGAGGACAATGTCCTCTGCGCGAGTTCCAGGAAGATTTACTAAACCGGGGGAAATTAGGCTATAAAAATTCCAAACAAATTGCCAGTTTTCTCTTTTACTCGCGATTTTTGTATTTAAAGCGTAGTGGCTCGTTTAAAAAGCGATGTTCAGTAATCAAGTAAGGCTATAGATAAGTTTCCGCATAAAGCAATCGCGTGTTTTTTATAATCCTTAAAATTTATCAAAAGCTTTGATATTGCTCGTCTGTCATTCTGGGTGGAGAATAATGAGGGAAAACAGCTAAAAGCCAGAACCAGTCTATGACAGAGCCACGTTCAGCCAAGCCGACCGTGAAATTCGTGGATGATTACTGCCAATGGTATCAACCAATATTTCCAGAAGTCAGAAGTTTTGAAGCTTTTAAAAATCTGCATATCGGGATGCTAGCAGACATTAAGAGAAAATGGCTGGGTGCAATAGCGAGAGTAGCGGGGCTAGAGCAGGAAGAATCATTGCATCATTTTCTCACGGCATCTCCCTGGCAGGTAGAGCAGTTGAGAGAGCAACGATTAAAGCTAATCTTGCAAGTTCTAAAAGGACGAGAGATTATCTTAATATCAGATTTGATTGAGTAAGATTCCTCAACCGCTGCCCTGAATGCGATCGCCAGTCGGAAAAGTCGTTTAATAACGATATAGAAACAGATCGGACACCAGGGCATCATGCACGACGCGACAAGCATGACAGCCCTTTTTGACAAGCCACATGGCGGAATTAAGCAACTAAAGTTTAGCTCACTTTATTAACTTTATAATTGTGCTCGATCAATCCACTTGGGAAGTATGGGTATCTCAAACTCATCTAGTTTACTGATTAGCTTTATAGGATTTTTCTCAGCTATAAAAATTTTCCTGTGTTCTGAGCGAATAAATTTTTCCTCTGTTGCATGATCTAAAAAGCAGAGAAGGTTATCATAAAAGCCTTCAATATTTAAAAGCCCACATGCTTTTCTGTGGAATCCAAGCTGAGTCCATGTTGCCACCTCACAGAACTCCTCTAATGTTCCTAATCCTCCGGGTAAAGCAATAAAAGCATCAGATAAATCGGACATCAGTGATTTGCGCTCATGCATTGATTTTACAATTCTCAGCTCGCTCAACCCAGTATGTGCAACCTCTTGATCTACCAAAACTTGAGGAATTACTCCGACAACTTTCCCGCCAGCAGCAAGTGCAGAATTAGCGACAGCACCCATTAAACCTGTATTTCCTCCGCCATAGACAATTGTTATTTGGCGCTGTACCAGCTCAATGCATAGCTGTTGTGCAGCTTGAAGATAGCTATCACGAGTTCCCAGGTTTGAGCCGCAATAAATGCAAACACTTTTCAACATTTCTTAGCTCCTCCACACACTCACCCTGCTATACGACTTTATTTTTTGAACATTTTTAGTTAATTAGCACTACTCCCCCGTCTAGAAATTGAGCAGCATAACTATATTAAGTGTCAGATTCGCTGGATAGAATTATTTCTACCACATATTATCCAGTTAATCAGTAAATCTACGGGATAATTCCTACGCTTTAGCACACCATCAAGTTAAAGATGAAGAATTTCTCGCTATATCTATATGTATTGATATGTATTGCGATTGCATCAGTCTTCACTCAACCCATCCAACTTTGACTGAAAAGGGCGGACACGGATGCCCACCCTACATTTAACTGACCGAGAAAATTTGTGATTAGCGAGGCGTTTTATCTTCTTTAAAGGATGCCAGCCATTCGCGGACTTGCCCAGCCGCAACATCACGGCTACCCAACCCGAAAGCCAAGGCGATCGCTACTGCAATCGCTCCTAGTAACAAACCAAAAGCTAAGTTAACGATATCGCTAGCAATTCCCATCTGTTGCAGCGCCATTGCTGAAACCAGGGCGATAATCGCAATCCGAGCAGTTTGTCCGAGTATCCGCGCTTGGCGAGTACCGGAACTGGTAATCAAGTTAAAGGCGAGGTTAGCGAGATACAAACCAATCGCAAACACCACCAAACCAGCGAGAATTCGACCTAATATCACCACAATGCCGCTGACCAACAGAGTTAGCGCCGGAATTTGCAGAATATTAGTTGCTGCTACTGTCGCAAACAGCATAATGCCAACCAATACCACAATCCCGGCGAGTTCTGACGGGGTGCGGGTGGGAGGCGTCGGTTCCTGAAGGATAGTTTCTTGTCCGGTAGGCGGTATCTGTGCCTCTGGAGCCGGAGGTAGAATTGGCGTGGCGCGGGTGTAAGGCTTAGATTGGAGACCCAGCCAGTAGAAAATATTGTTGAATCCGATGCTGGTGAGGATGTTGGTGACTAACTCGGAAACAAAGTGTCCAACCACATAAGCGATGCCAAGAATCAACGCTGCGGTAAAGATTAGCGGAATCGCGTTGAGAATTTGGGTCAACATAGCGATCGCCGGAACCGAAATTGCCGCAATTCCCAAAGCATTGAGAGCAGCGATCGCAGTCGGGATTAAAATCAGAACAAAAACAATTGTCCCGATCAACCAGGAAAGCGTTTGTCCGCCGGTTGCCCGTGAAATTCCAAATCTTGCACCCAACCGATCCGTTCCGGTTGCCGTCAGCAGATTCGTCACAATCCGCCGCACCACCTGCGCCAGCAACCAACCTGCTGCACCGATGACGATAGCAGTCAAAATATTCGGTACTGCTGCCAAAATTTGATTTAGCAGGTTATTAACCGGACCCAGTGCTTGCTGTAGCTGTAGGGCATCTAAGATCAGCGGCAGAAATAGCAAAAAGATAAACCAGTACAGAGCATTCCCTAAGGTGTCGCTCAGAGAATACTGGTTTGTTCTTGGGGTGGTCGTACCCCCCACTTGCTCGCCCGACTGGTTTGTTCTTGGGGTCGGAGTCCCTGCTTGCTCGCCCAAACGTTCGTCTAACCGTAGCGCCCGCAGTCCCCGCGTCACCACTAGCTTTGTCAAGGTTGCCAGTACCCAGGCAATTCCTAAGAGAATCGCTGCACTGACCAGTTTGGGGATGAACTGAGTAACTTGCTCTAACAGAGTGTTAAGAGGGCCAGCAACCGCTGTTAGTTTTAACGTCTGTAAACTAGCAACGATGGCAAAGAGCATAATCAGCCAAAACACCACGCTGGAGATCCATTTCTCCACAGGCGGCCCATCTTCAGCCCCTTGGCGACCCGTAATCCATGCTGCTAAACGATTATCGATGTCCGTGCGATTCAGCAGTCCTCGCACCGCCGCCGCCGCTAGTGAAGCCACGATCAAGCCAACGACTAACGCTAGGATTGCCTTAATCAGATCCACTAGCGAATTGCCTAGGTTGAGACCCAGCCCTGAGATAATACTGTCAACCGAAAAATTATTGGTTGCGGGAGCGGTTTCAGCCGCCGGTACGGGTGTACTCTGCGCTAACAACCCGTTCAACCTGAGTGGCACCTCTCGAAAGAGAGTGAGTGTAATTCCTTGCCAAGTTCCATTCATGGTGTTCTGAGTTAACGTCGGATGGGCAAATATACAAAAGTTACGCTGCTAAGCAGGAATCGCCAAGACTTATCCTACACGCCGATCAATTCTCTAGCTGCTGATTGGAAAATAAAAAACTGACTAAAACAGGATGAGATAGATATAGACCAACGTTCTCAGTTTTTAATCTATCTTTATAGATAAATAAGGCGAAAAAATCGCAAATATCCGACTTTTAGCGGTGCTTCCCGATTTGCGTTTCTGTAGCGTTCGCTTCCAGTAAGTCTGTATAGTATGTCTCCTACTGAAGTTTTCGAGCAATCTATCCAAATCAATGCTAGTGCAACGGTGGTTGAGCGCTGCATTACCGATCGTGTCTTAATGCATCGATGGCTGAATCCGGCGTTGCGGTGCGAACCCGTCGGAGAGTGGCGAACAGATGTGGGGAGTCAAAGTCGGTTTATTATTCAAATTCCCTTATTGCAACCCACGCTCGAAACGGTAGTTGTGGAGCGAGAACCAGGGCTAATTGTCTGGGGATTTGAAGGATTTTTTAAAGGACGCGATCGCTGGGAATGTCAGTCAGAGGCAACGGGAAAGGGCACGCGCCTGCTGAATCGCTTTGAGTTTGAAATTCCCAGTCCTTTCGTGCGTTGGGGTTTTAATACCTTCGCCGCTGCCTTTACGAAAGCCGATATGCAAGCTCAATTGCGACGTCTCAAGCGAGTGGCAGAGGAGATGGATCGCTAAAGGCTAATAGATATCTTGTTCGATTTGTGTCAGTAACTGGCGAATCACGCCAGCATCCTCCGCATTGGGAAGTATCGCCAGATAAATGTTTAAATCTTGGGATGCCTCTGACCAGCGACCCATTTGGAAGTAGAGAAGACCGCGATCGCGCAATTCCATCGGTGCGTCTGGGAACAACAGCAAAATCCGTTCCACTGTGGCGAGTGCTTTTTGCAACTCCTGCCGGTTCAGGTAAATCATTTTCAGATTCGTCAGCATCCGGGTCAAAAAGCGCCGAGAACTCACGGGTTCTACGAAAGTCGCTTGCAGTTGCACTGACTGTTGGTAAATCTTCGCAAGTCTATCTCTGCAATCTTGCTCAAACAGAATCTCGCCGCGATGGAAGGCATCCACAAAGATTCCCACATCCTCAAACTGCGGGCGAATCAGGAAATGCCCCGGCATCCCCACCCCAACCATCGGAAAATCAATGCGTCGTGCAATTTCTAAATAAACTAGCGCTAGGGCGATCGGGATGCCAGTGCGCCGATCGATTACATCATTTAAAAAGCTATTGCGGGGATCGTAATAGTTCTCGTTATTTCCCGTAAAACCTAAGTCGTCGTAAAGATATTGATTGATAGTTTGAATCACCCGCAGGGGATATCGTTGGGCAGGTAGGCGTTCTTGTACCTCCGCTGCCATTGTATCGAGGGCATTGAGGTATTCATCCGGGTCGAGGTCTGGATATTCTTCCTGAGCAATGTCCAGAGCAGCTTTTGCCAGATTAATTTGCTCATCTGGCTGATTAATTTCCTGATAAAAGGATAGGCGACCCAGTGGCAAGTTCATGGCAATTCAATTGTTTAGCGAATACTCTTCCTCTGATTGTAGAAAACAACGTGCTATCTCGCTTACAACTAAAGGATAATTAGCAAGTCATCCGTGCTAGCAGGCTAACTACAAATCGGTGAGCAGCCTTGCCTTTCTAAGAATAAATGTTAGTACAGTTTCTTCTCTAGAAATAATCTCTGCGGCAATTTCCATCCCTGGCTGAATCGGATAGGGGCGATCGCCTTTGATCAGATTTATTTTTTCTGGCTGGATGGTTACTTCGTAGGAGGGCGGAACCGCAGGAGCGTTGGCGTTATTATTTTCAGGCGCGATCGCATCGGGTGTGATCGCGCTCACTTTTCCGGAGAGAGTTCCATAATCGGGATAGGGATAGGCAGAAACCCGCATTTGTACCTTTTGCCCAACCGCCACTTTCCCGATATCCTGAGCCGCTACCCGCGCTTTCACGATGAGTGGGGTGTTGCTGGGAGCAATTTGAGCAATTGGTTCGGCTGCACGCACCACCTGAGAGGCATTTCGCAGTTCTAGTTTGAGGATGGTGCCAGATGCTGGGGCACGGATCGTACTTTTTTGCAGTTCCATCCCGATTTGTTTAAATTCATAAGTGTCGCTGTTGAGTTGATTTTGGATTTCTATTTGACGCTGAATCAAGGTTTTTCGTTCTTTGTTCAATGTTGCTAAGGTAGATTCACCCGTTGCTCTTTCTTGAGCGATTCGCTCGTTGGCAATTGCTACGGGTGCCGCACTGGGATTTAGCGTGGCTTTTGCCCGTTGTAGTCTCGCTTGCGCGGCTTTGAAAGCTTCTTCTTTTTCCTTGATTTGCAGTTGAGCGATCGCGCCCGTATTTGCTAGCTGTTGATATTGATTCATCTGCACCCTTGCTAAATCCACAGATGCCTGTGCTTCTTGCACTTCTGCCTTCGTTGTAATTTGCTTTTCTTGATAGTCTCGTTGATTGCGACCCAGATCCGCTTGCGCTGAGGCAATGTTGCGATTCATCAAGTTCCACTCTGCCTTTTGCTGGCTGTCAAGGGCACTGATTTGAGCTGCGATTTGACTCAGTTGCTGTTGGTTATTCTGGATATTGCCTTTCAGTTGGCTTTTTTTCGTCTGGAGTTGGGAATTATCCAAGATAGCGATCGCATCCCCTTGTTTCACGACCTGATTTTCTTTCACAGAGATGCTTTTAATCGTTCCTTCTGTTGCAGCTTGCACGATTCGCAGCTCACCTATAGGACGCACAACGGCAGCAGCTTTAACAGTAATGTTGTACTGCGTATAAGCGGCAAGCATCACAGCTACCCCAAAAGTACCGACTAAAAACAATCCCCCTAGCGTTGTCCATCGGCTGATGGGAGGAAGAAATTCGTCGCTAGAGACTGGGCGGAGAAAGTCGGGGTTGCTGTCACTAAGCATGATTGTCCCATTCAATGAATGAGTGTTCTCTACTATGATTGCATTTACTTTAAATAAAATTTAATTTCTTTGCCATCGTTTAAAATTTGAGCAGTTAATCGCTTTTTCTTAGCGCAGCCTGTTGTCTGAAATTTACACAATACTTTTTGTTGATTTTTTAAAATTATTAAATTAATTAGGAGTCGCATTGGTTGAAAGCGTGTTTGTTTTGATGTAAAACCTTACCTCAGAGGGGTACGGTCATTTATGCTACCGAGTAAAACTCTAATTAGTTAACAACAATACACTTGAAAATTTAGGAGGATTTTATGCCCCATCCCTTTGCTCTAGCGCTTTCCGAACTGGAAACGGTGGAGTTCAATCTTCTAGAAGAACTCACGGATGAGGAAGCTGCCACCATTACAGGCGGTTTTCACACACCCACGACACCTGGCAGCATACCGATTGGAGGGAATGTTGTCACTCCACTGGAAGTTAACGATGAGGGTGGGTATTTTATCACCCTGTGGCTTGGTGAAGAAGGTGGTTATGTAACGATCCCAGCGACACTCCCTGAAGACGGAGGCAACGGACTGCAATAACCTTATTGAAAGTAATGTCCGATTAACTTTTTTTCCTGAAATCATTGATTATTAAGGCGAAATTGAGCTGGTTCTTCAGGCAGAATCAATGGAATTGTGGCACTTTTTAAAGAAAAGCCGCAATTCTATATTCTTTTGTAAGTAGTCTCTAGAGCAGTTTTGCTCTATCGCATCTTTTTTATTTTGCCTGAAGGACGGAAATGAAATCTGCAAGGCATCAAAAACGTGTTTTGGAAGAAATTTTCTGTGTTGAGAATCTTTTATTCAAAGATTATTATCAGCAATCAATTGTTCAAAGGGATGCGATGCTCGCCTTGCGATCGCTCTTTTCAAAAATGCTGCGTTTATTACTTGATGGCAAAGAAAAACTCGTGGCTTGAGCCTGGGTTTGGTCAACCATGAAAAAACCCACCCTAATTTTAAAATAGGGGGGTTGCTATGTGGTTTAACTGAATAGTTGCAGCGAATAAATTGACAATTTAACTGCTAGTAACTGTTAAATTTCCTCCAGTTCCAGTCAAAGTTCCATCCACGATTGATATTGTTGCTGGTTCTGTTAGTTGAGCTGTATAGCTGGTATCGTCAATCGTGAAACTGATGTTAAATGGACTGAGATTGAGAGTGCCATTGGGAATCTCAGCCTTCAAATCGTCAAAGTCAAAACTGAATAAATCTAAACCTCCAGCCACTGCCTCTTGTTCCTGTTCGGATAGTTCTGCAAACAGGGATTGGTCTTGAGGTTGCATTGGTTGGTTGTTTGCACCTACAGTCATGATGTTGCCCTCAAAATAAACTTTGAAGCGTTGGAAACTTGTGCCGTGCTTAAAACTTACGTAAATAAAAACAGCTTTTCCTCCCACTTTTGGGAGATTAGCATTTGATACCGTTGGTTGTAATAATGCAGTCGGCTTTGTGTGCGTAGTCGGTATGGGCAACTTTTCGCGATCGCTTCTAACCAGCGAAGTCAACGAACTGGATGACGCCTCGCTGTCCATTGGTTAACCATTGAGGATCTTCAGCAGAAAGTGTTTTTATCTGAGTTGGCTGTAAACCTGCCACCAGTTCCGATTTGAGCGTGCGGAGTGCTACCAACGGCGCTGGGAAGTAGCACGCAATGTCTTGAAAAGGGGTGGTAAAGTCCCACTGGCGATTGCCTAAACAGCGGCGGTAGTTAGCATCTCCTTTAACAAAAATTAGGCTGGCGGGTGCTAACTCTTGTCGCAAAGCTTCGGGCATTTCCCAGAAAGGCAAGGGCATTGTCCAAAATAAATCGTCATAGCATCGCAAACGACCGGAAGCGATCGCGTCTTGCAAGCGCAGAGAAAGCGATCGCACTTCTCGATCAATGTCAGCAGCCAAAACCTCTAAAGTGTGGTGCAGATCCTGAATGGTCGCATCTGAGACGAAGATAGGATACCGCTTCAGGTGCAGGGAAATCTCAGCCGCCTGAGTGGTTAGCAGAAAATCTGCCAAGCACAAATCGCAGACGAGTTCAAAACCAGCATTATCGACGATGAAGTCAATTCTTCCCCCATCAAGGCTGGCAATCCTGTCCGCAATGATGGGTGTATCATCGACCAAAATATGAGCCTCTTCGTGCTGAATTTCCTGACGGCTGCGATCGCTTTCTCCAGCCTCAATAGGCCAAAGGCTGAGATCGGCGCGGTTGCCCCACAGTGAAAAATAGAGCAGTGGGATTAAACGAGTATGGCGATCGCTTGTATGATACCCAATCCTAGCGGCGATTGCCCGGATTGAATCCATTGCCGTTTCTAAACCCAAGCGTTTTTGCAATCCGTAGGGATCGACGCCTTGGCTCGATCCTGGCAGAAAGTAATTGGTTGCTTCCACAATCCGCCGGAAAAAGTATAACTCTGCAAATAACCAGGGAATGTCTATCCAACGCTTCCCCAGAAAAGGAGCCAAATATGTTGTCCACGCAGCCAAATCTGGGCCATTGTCATCTTTGAGCGATCGCACGATCCCATTTGGCAATTCCCGGATCAAGGTTTCCAGGTTGTCTACAATCGATGCTGGAAAGTCGTTTTCAGCAATTACTCGCTGCGCGATCGCAGGCATTCGCTTCAGAAGCGTCATGTTTGCAAACGAACCTTCCTCGGACATCATCAGCGGTGGAGGAAGCGGTAATCGAGGCTGTAAAATCTGCTGTGACATTAGGCGATAGCGCTTTTTATCATGTGTCGAAAGTAATTCTACTTAAGCAGCCAAGCAATTTTATTGACTCTGAAATCTGGTTACATAAAGCGCATCAAGCCAAAACCCTCAACCTTGAGAACTCTTGCCGATTAGGATGGATTGGGAGCATCTTTTGCAAATATCCATGAGCCTAACCGAACAGATTCTATCTCAGGTACCGGGAAATCCTCTCCTCGGACTGCGTAAAGCCGATAGCCTTTGGCAAGCCATCAAGGAAGACACTACACCGATTCCGATGGTGGTGAAAGAAAGCCAAGAGCCGCTAGGAAGCGTAGACTGGGATGCAATAATCTGCGGCGGCACTTTGGGAATTTTAATCGGTGCTGCATTAGCTCAGTTGGGGTGGCGAGTTGCCTTGATTGAAAGAGGAATCTTGCGCGGTAGAGATCAAGAGTGGAATATCTCCCGCCAAGAGTTAGAAGTATTTTTAGAGCTGAATCTACTAACTGAAGCGGAATTAGAGCAAGCGATCGCAACCGAGTATAATCCCGCCCGCGTCAGTTTTTTAGGAGGTTCTGACGTATGGGTGCGCGATGTCCTGAATATCGGCGTCGATCCGGTTTTTCTGCTAGACACGCTCAAATCAAAGTTTCTGGCTGCTGGCGGACAGTTGTTTGAAAACACTCCCTTTGAAGGGGCAGTGGTTCACCCGGATGGCGTCAAGGTGGAAGCATCCAGTGGCATGAAAACACGGTTGTTAATCGATGCGATGGGACATTTCTCTCCGATTGTTCAGCAAGCGCGACAGGGAGAAAAACCGGAAGGCGTCTGCTTAGTCGTGGGTAGTTGCGCCAAAGGCTTTCCTCACAACGAAACCGGCGATCTGATCGCAACTTTCACATCGATTCAAAATCAATGCCAATACTTTTGGGAAGCTTTCCCAGCACGAGATGGCAGAACGACTTATCTATTTACTTACCTGGATGCTCACCCCAGTCGTCCCAGTTTAGAGTTCTTCTTTGAAGAATACCTGCGCCTGTTGCCCGAATATCAAGGCGTAGAAGTGTCCCAACTGCAATTTCAACGGGTGCTATTTGGCTTCTTTCCCTCTTACCGCAACTCATTAAAGATGCCTTGGAGTCGCATTCTGCCCGTAGGAGATAGCAGTGGCAACCAATCTCCCGTCAGCTTTGGCGGGTTTGGGGGGATGGTGCGGCACCTGAAACGGTTAACAGGAGGCATTCACGAGGCTTTACAAATAGATGCTCTTAATAAGAATGCTTTGGCACTTTTGCAACCTTATCAGCCGAATATCGCTGTAACCTGGCTGTTTCAAAAAACAATGGGCGTGGGAATCGAGCAAAAAGTTGACCCAAATCAAATCAACCAGTTGCTTTCTAGCGTATTTCAAGCGATGGAACAGCTGGGAGATGAGGTATTACGCCCATTTTTACAAGATGTCGTCCAGTTTCCCTCCTTATCAAAAACCCTGTTAAAAACAGCCGTCACTTACCCCGGATTAGTGGCTCGAATTATTCCCTTAGTGGGAATCCCGATGCTTCTAGATTGGATGGTTCACTACCTAAACTTGGGAATTTACACGGCTTTATATCCTCTAGCAACCGCCCTGCAACCGTGGACGAAGACGTTACCGCCACTGCCTCGATACTACTGCGATCGCTTCCTCCAAGCTTGGAAATATGGCTCCGGAGGCGATTATAGAAGCCTGAAGAATCTAGGGTGAAGCCCTTCGGTAAGGGTAAAAGAAACCATAGAGGCAAGCATGATGAAGCCTAAAAGAGGAAATTTTACACTTGATACTTCACGCTTGAGACTTCATCCTTTATCCTTAGGTAAACTCTGGCATCGCTTGAGCATTACCAGCAAGTTTACTTGGGCAGTTGTGGCGCTGCTGCTGCTGATTACACAAGTCGCGATGACGAGCTGGCTGTCGCTGAATGCAGTGGTGCGAGAGACAGAAGCGGCGATTCTCACCAGCATTGAGGTGCAGGCAAAAGTATTTCAGATGGATGCCGCCTTACAAGACGCCCGCCAACTGGAAAAAGACTTTTTTTTGAGCTGGCCTTCTATGGGATTTTCCAGCGCTAGCCAGGATTATGTCCAGGCGCATCGGGAGCAAATTGACAAAGCCCTGGATATCAGCAGCCAGTTGCAAGAGTTACTCAATGGTGGGAAGGTTAGCGATGCTTTGCGTCGGAGCAATCCGGAATTGGTGGCTTATGTAGAGCTTGTCGAGCGCTATGCTAGCAGCTTTAAAGAAGCTGTGGCGTTGGTGGGGACGCTGGGAATCGATGATGTGGGGGTGCTGGCGCGGTTAGAGCAAAATTCGCGGCTATTGCACGACACGCTGCAACTCTCTGCCAGTTCGGAGTTGATGATTTCATATCGGGAAATGCAGTCGGTGGAGAAAGAATATCTCTCCAACCGTCAGGAGGACAAAATCCAGGCGGTGTATGAGGCGGTGGAACGTTTGCGCCAGGGAATTCAACAAGCACCCCAACTCAATGCCACTCAGAAGGCGGCGGCGTGGGAGTATCTGAATGCTTACGAGTTAGCGATCCGAGAAATTATCAACCTCGACGCTCAAATTAGAAGCAAAATCAGCACTTTTGACGAGCAAGCGGCAAGTGTTTCCACTAAAGTAATTGGGTTGGCAAATGCTGACGTACAGCGATCGCGCCTTGAAATCGCCCGAACCAGCACGCTAGCTACGGTACTGCAAGCGATGACAGTATTGACGGCGGTGTTGCTATCTGGGGTGATTGCAAATATCTTCGCTACCGCTTTAAAAAATTTGCAAGCAGAACAGGAAAAATCTGAGCGTCTGCTGCTAAATATCTTTCCAGAAGTGATCGCTCATCGATTAAAACAGGAACAGCGCACGATTGCGGAAAACTTTGCCGATGTGACGGTATTGTTTGCTGACATTGTTGGTTTTACTGAGCTTTCGGCTCGGATTTCCCCAACTGATGTGGTTGAGTTGCTCAATCAGATTTTCTCAGCCTTCGATCGACTGGCAGATCGCCACGGTTTGGAGAAAATTAAGACAATTGGAGATGCTTATATGGTGGTAGGAGGACTGCCAATGCCTTCAGAAGATCACGCGGAAGCGATCGCGGAAATGGCACTGGATATGCTGGAGGAAATGACTTGCTTAAGTACCAAGATTGGCGAAGCGTTGTCTACTTCTCGCCCTCAACACTACACCATCCGAATTGGAATTAATACCGGTCCCGTCGTTGCAGGCGTTATTGGCACGAAAAAGTTTATCTATGATTTATGGGGCGATACGGTGAATATTGCTAGCCGTATGGAATCCCAAGGCATTGCGGGTTGCATTCAAGTGACAGGAGCAACTTATGAACGCTTACGGCATAAGTACCAGTTTCAGGAACGGGGAACTATCCAGGTAAAAGGTAAAGGGGAGATGAAAAGCTTTCTCCTCAAAGGCAGACATCAAGACGATTCACGATAGATGAATGGTACTGATATATAAGAGCCTTGAGATAAATCTCTCACCTTAAAGCTAAAGCTTAAAACAGGTTAAAAGCCTTTGTTTCCCCAGTATTTGGGCCAATTTCAACTGATTTTAGCTCTTATCCCTAACTTTAGTTCAGGGCTGAAGTCAGCGCGATTCCACTATAGATTTTTGTAGAAGACTTGCGATTCTCACGTTTTTCAGGACTGCGAACAAGCCAATCTCTAAATATTTCCGGCTCAACTCGAAAAAGCGAGGTTAAGGAATGTAGATCATCCCCAGTTTATTATTGAACCTCTCTTGGCTCTGAGTCAAAAGATCGCACCATGATTAAACAAGAATTTCAAACCACCCACTACTTTACCGTTTTAATGGGGCTGCTACGCGATCGCCAAGGATTTATGGAAGAAATTCGTCAAGGCGTAAGACTTCCCAGTAAAATCACCTCTCTACTCGTTTGTAGTTCCCTCTTTTTTGCCGCCTATGGCGCAATTATCGGTTCATCTCATAGCTTTTTACAAGCATTGTCCTCTGCTGTTAAACTTCCCTGCTTTTACTTAATCACGCTGATTCTTTGCTTGCCAACTTTATATTTTTTCAGCATTCTTTTTGGCTCAAGCAAAAGTATTGGACAGTATTTCGCCATGCTTCTAACTTCTGTCGCCGTGATTAGCGTTTTAGAATTTAGCTTGGCACCCGTAGCGCTAGTTTTTCTGTTGACCGCCCACAACTACCAATTTTTTGTATTGTTAAATGTGGGTATCTTTGCTCTCACCGGATTGACTGGCGTCACTTTCCTCTATCAGGGAATACAGTTTATGTCCGTACAAGATAGCGAAGCAGCACAAGAAACTCGTACCAGAGTTCTGAAATTTTGGTTAATTCTTTATGCTTTAGTTGGCTGTCAATTAGGTTGGACACTCAGACCCTTTTTTGGAACTCCTGGACAATTTGTATTGTTTCGACCGATGGAAGGGAATTTTTATCTGAGTATTTTCAAAGCAATTGGACACCTTCTAGGTTTTAATTAAAGCTGCACTCAAATAGCACTTGTCTACGTTCAGGATTGTCCATCCTACTTAGCTCGGTCTTAGCTAAAATATCGGAATTCTTGTTTGGAAGCAGTACATAAACCCACCCCTGCTCCTCCTCACTTTCAGAGAAGAGGTTAGGGGTGAGGTTACGAGTAGATATCGAAACAAAGTGAGAACTGCTATATATATCGATAGATAGTTGATAGTTGTAATTTCTGTAGTAAGTCGTTACTGTTTTTAAGGAAAAAACTTCGGCTAGATAATATTAACAAGTGATTCTGGCTCACGATTAATATCAGAAAATGATGCGATCGCTTGCAGGATCGCGCTTAATTCACAGAAACTTCATTTAAAGCCCCTAAATTATAAATTTAGGGTAAAGGATTATTTCATCGGTGATAATACTGATAGCAATATCCTCAGATCAGCGGTGAAATCTACTCATTTCAGTAGCGAAGCTACAGTTCGTTGAATTTGGATATTTGAGTGTAGGGTAGGGAACACGGACATTTTGCACCTTACTCTGGGAACTGGGAAGGCAACAATCCATCCACCCCTCGTTTCTAAGCGTCAGCCTAGAGAACGAGAGGAATCAAGGCAGAGCTTTGATTTGGTAGGTGCAAGATGTAAAGTATCTGGAATCAGGATTGATTAGGAATTCGAGAGTTCCTAGTGTCATGCATCGGCTTTATGAGATGTATGAGAGCGATCGCTTCCAGTTATGAAGTTTTTAGAAGCTTTGTCTCGCCCCTGTAAGGTGTTGCAGGTTTGTTAAGCGATGAACGTTTTTGGAAGTGGTAGGTAGGAGAAACAGGTAGCAATGACAATTAAAAATCCCGCAACTACTAATTTTTTCTGTCTTCTGTCTTAAGTACCATCCAAAATCTCCTAAGCCAATTTTGGCGTTAAAGCTCAAAGACAACCTGCATTCTCATGCTAGTCCAACCCGCAAAAAAATTATAAACATCGGCTTTTTACTTACGAGATGGTCATCAAAGGAAACAAACTCATGAAAAAAACTCTAGCCGCCCTTACTGTTGGCTTTACCTTAGCGATGGGAGCCACTTCTGCTAACGCCGTTCCTCTTTACGACGGCGTATCGCAGCCAAATCAAACGCCCGCTCAACAAGGATGGGAATATAAAGAAAATGCTTTTAAGTCTCCTGTACCGACTGCAACGCCTTCCACTGAAGGCACTATTTTGAATACGGGTAATACTAGTAATCAAGCAGGCTACTTCAAAGTATCGCCAGTGCTGCTTGACCGCAGTACCGGATATAGCATCAGTTTCAACGTCAAGGTGAGTTCAGAAACTCACCTCAACAACAATCGTGCAGGCTTCAGTCTGATTGTGATGAGCAATGGCGTCTCTGGTGAAACGCAACCTTATGGGCTGGAATTAGGTTTCTGGCAAAATAGCATCTGGGCGCAAAACGTTGGCTTTACTCAAGGCGAGAAAGTAACTTTCAACGTCCAGAAAACAATGAATAACTATGTATTGTATGTAAAAGACAACCAGTATCAACTGTTTATGAACGGTTCTACCTTTCCTGTTTTGCAAGGCAATCTGCGTCAATATACCGGATTTACACCGCCTCCCGGATATCTCAACCCTTACACAACTTCCAACCTGATTTTCTTAGGCGACAACACGACATCCGCTACTGCGAACGTTACCATAAAAAGCCTCTCCGCATCCTCTGCCAGCAATGTTAACCTCACCAATGCCTCTGTAAAATAATCATTTCACTTTAGGGAATCAAAAAGTCCAAATGAGCGCCAGTTTGGGCTTGTAGCTCCTCCAGAGAACCTTGCAATTTCAAGCGACCTTGCTCCAGAAAAACAATCCAATCAGCTCGATTAATTACTCTGGGGCGGTGGCTAATTAAAATGGTGGTTCTGCCTTGGCGGTGAGACAGCAACTGCTCTAAAACTTGCGCTTCGCTCACCGGATCGAGTCCCCCCGTGGATTCATCTAAAATCAGAACTGGCGGCTCGTTTACAATCGCCCTGGCAATTGCTAATCGTTGCCGCTGTCCGCCAGAAATATTTGCCCCGAATTCACCCAAAACGGTTTGATATTTGTCGGGTAGCTTGCTGATAAATTCATCTGCACCCGCAATCTGGCAAGCTCTCACAATCTGCTCAAATGCAACGTGCGGGGAACCTAAGCGGAAGTTTTCCACAATTGAGCGACTCCAAAAGTGAGGCTCTTGGGGAACGAGAATCACCTGTTGTCGCAAGCAATCAAGTGATAAATCTTGCAGATTATAGATGCCAATGCGGAGATTTCCAGAATGTGGTGAATATAATCCAGCGATTAATTTTGCTAGGGTGCTTTTACCACAACCAGATTTACCAATGAGTGCAATAACTTTTCCTCCAGGAATGGTTAGCGAAAAATCTTCTAAAAGGTCAGTTCTGCCAGCGTGGTGGAAGTTGAGATTTGTGGAAATAATATCTGCATCTCCCGGAATTTTAGCAAAGGGTCTTTTGTCATCAACTGGATTTTCTGGTGTAGAGTCAATTACTTCCGTAAGACGTTGGGTGGCGGTTTGAACGCGAGTGAGTTCATCGACAAATCCCACGACTGCCCCAATAAACGCTAGAAAGTTTCCATTCATGCCGTTAAAAGCTAACAGTTGCCCAATAGTTAATTCTTTATTAATCACCAAGCTACTGCCAAACCAAAGTAAAATGACGCTACCAATACTAGAAACTAATCCAGAAAAGGTACTGTTGATAATGACAATTTGAATTGTCCGGAAGGTGATATTAGCAAGGCGACCGAAGCGACTCTGAAATTCTTCCCAAAATTGCGGTGCAGATGTAGTCGTTTTGAGCGTCAGTGCCCCTTTAAAAGTTTCAACTAAAATGCCTTGATTTTCTGCTTCTAAGACTAATAAGCTCCGAGTTTTTTGTTGCAGTGTCGGCAGGAAAATAATTGTGGAAATTGTCATAACAACAGCAATGCA
This sequence comes from Trichocoleus sp. Lan, assembly GCF_039961855.1. Lineage (NCBI taxonomy): Bacteria > Bacillati > Cyanobacteriota > Cyanophyceae > Leptolyngbyales > Trichocoleusaceae > Trichocoleus > Trichocoleus sp. Lan. The sequence continues at coordinate 171,081 of NZ_JAMPKA010000003.1, forward strand.
CACAGCAACACTTGTTAGTTTGATGCTGTAGAACAACATCAAACTAAAAGAAACGATGGCAATAAATAGCTGGCTCGGCAAGCTGACAACGACTTGAGAAACTAACTGATTAATTTCTTGAATATCTCGCAAGCGGCTGACAATTTCGCCACTGCGACGAGCTTCATAATAGGAAAGCGGCAAACGCAAAATTGCTCTGCCAAATTCTAAAACTAAGCCTAATTGGAGCCGTTGAGAAAAATGGGCGATTAGGTTAGATTGCACCAGTCTGAGGCTACTGGATACAACATTCATCACCATAACAGCAGTCACGACACCCGTTAGTAGCTGGGTATCCCCCCGAACCAGCACATCATCGGTGAGGATTTGGATGAGGAAGGGGGATGTCAGGGAAAGCAACCCCAAGACAAGGTTAATGATAAATGCCTCAGCCAGAATCCCTCGGTAAGCCCAGACGGGTTTAAAGAAACGCCCAAAACCGCCAACTTTATCATCAACTTGGGCAAAAAAGCGGGCGGAGTCTGGCTCTAGTAACAGCATGATGCCATTTGTCCAGCCTGCCGCTAGCTCGTTTTTAGTGAGGTAACGGATGCCGGCAGCGGGATCGGCGATCGCATATTTTTTCCGGTGTTGCCCGTATAAAACAACCCAGTGGTAGCCTTTCCAGTGAATGACGGCTGGTAGCGGTGCTTGCTTCAATTTGTCAAGAATCTGTGGTGAAGCTTTCACTGCTCTAGCATTAAAACCGAGTGCTTCTGCACCCCGCCGGAGTCCTAGCAATGTGGTTCCTAGCTGTCCAGTGCCTACGGCTTCACGGATGCGGTTGAGCGTAAAAGTCCGCCCGTGGTGTTTCGCGATCGCAGCAAGACAAGCTGCTCCGCAGTCTTCTTCACTGTGTTGTAAGACATGCTCGTACTTCATGCTTAACTCATGCCATAGTGTCAGGATTTATGCGGTTCGGTAACTAACACACTATAGGCGCACTATAGACAAAATCTAATGGTCAACTTGAACGGTTGATAGAGTTAGGAGGCGCTCAAAAGCAGTCACTACAAGAAGATCGTGGCTGCTTCCTTTTGACATTCGTGACCGCCTCAGTCAGTTTTCGCAACGAGCATCAATCACAAAGCAGCAGATAAGAGACGCATATTTGGGTTTTCATCAACCCAGCTCAACGATGGGAGCGATCGCTCCAAAGCGAAAATCTCAATCAAGACGCAAGTAACCACATTTACATAACTTGTCATGAATGTTTGATAACCCCTTAGTCAAACATTTCTGCAATTATGGCGTTTGGATCTAATATGAGGCGTCTGAGCAATACCAGCTTTTTTAAAAGTTTCCTGTCTAGTTACCTTAAATCAGATACTTTAAAGCAAAAAATTATTAATTATTTACAAGCCGATATTGCCTAGCTATAACTACTTTAGTCTACTATTAAGAATTTAACAAATAATCCCAATAATTTTTATCAGAATTAATACACAAAACTCAATGAAATTGCTTGTTTTAAATGTCTTGCCTCTATCTTGAGATTGATGCTAACTCAGTATTTAAGTCGCAATATATACAATATCGTGAGTTCAATAGAAGAAGACTCTGCAAGCCTTTAAACAAAACCTTTAGTGGCTTTTGCTAAAAAGTTTTCTCTAGCTTTGAAACCCTAGAATGCTTACACAAATTTTAATACTTTTTAGGAAAAACTAACTCTTCTTAAGAGGAAATAAGGAGGGTATTCCTGAAGATTTTTCTTTAAATAAGCCTTCTACCAAGCGGATCGAGAAAATTTTACTAGCAAAAAAGAAAAAAATGGTCTAACCCTAGACTTGGAGAGCTTTTTGCCTAAAACGTTAGGGATTAAAGCTTAGATCCGACAAGGATTGCTGTTGGGTTTGCAGGCTATTATTCGCGCGACTCTTTCCAAATGAGCATTCATTGGAGTTTAAGGTGAAACGAGTAGCGATCGCATTGAGTCTTTTTAGTCTAGCTAGTAGCGCTCTTGTGAGTTGCACGTCAGCTCCCCAGAACGCTCAAAACAGCCAACAAAATAGTTCAGAACTTTCATCCGTTGCTGTCACAGTCCGCGATCTCGGCAACCCCTTCTTTGTACAAGTTGGTAAGGGTGCAGAGGCGGCAGCTAAGAGAATTGGCGGTGCGGACGTTAGCACAACGCTCGTCTCTAGCGGGGACGATTTAAATCAGCAATTTAATCAAATCGAAAATTTCATTGCCTCAGATGTCAGCATGATTATACTTAATGCTGCTGACAGTAAGGGGATTTTTGCAGCGGTTGAAAAAGCTAAACAAGCAGGAATTCCAATCATTGCAGTTGATACTGCCGCTGAAGGAGGTGTTGATGCCACTGTTACCTCTAATAACGTGCAAGCAGGTGAAGTAAGTTGTCAATACATTGCCGATCGGTTGAAGGGTCAAGGCAATGTTGTAATTATCAACGGCCCTCCTGTTGCTTCAGTCGTTGAGCGAGTCCAAGGATGTCTGAGCGTATTTTCCAAATATCCCAATATCAAGATCCTTTCAAAAGATCAGAATGCAGAAGGTAGCCGTGATGGGGGATTGAGAGTCATGAGCGATTTGCTCACATCCTTCCCAAAAATTGATGCCGTTTTTGCAATTAATGACCCTTGTGGGATTGGTGCGGAGCTAGCTGCTACCCAAGCACAACGGAAAGAGTTCTTTATTGTTGGCGTCGATGGCGCACCCGAAGCTCTAGATGCGCTCAAGCAGGAAAATAGTTTATTTGTTGCGACTGCGGCTCAAGACCCCTTTCGCATGGCAGCCAAGGCAGTTGAGGTCGGGAATGACATTATCAAAGGGAACAAGCCTGCCAATCCAGACATTCTCATTCCAGTCACGTTGGTTACTCGTGAAAACGTGAATCAGCATAAAGGCTGGACAAGTGAATAACCAAGTTTTTGTCGTTAATTGCACCAATTTATGACTTGATAATCCATCAATTTGAATCGTATTTTCACAAACATTACAGGGATTTCTGATGGCAAGTAGCACTCAACCCTCAATAAAAACTAAACCCGTACTCGAAATGCAAGGAATTACAAAAACCTTTAATGGTTTCACCGCCTTGCATGATGTAAATCTCACTATTTATCCTGGGGAAGTTCATGCCCTTATGGGTGAAAATGGTGCAGGCAAGAGTACGCTGATGAAAATCCTGGCTGGAGCCTATATAGCCGATGCAGGGGAAATCAGAATTGACGGTCAAGCTGTTAAGATGACAGACCCAGGTCAAGCCAGAGATTTGGGTATAGCCATTATTTATCAAGAGCTTAATCTCGCCCCAAATCTGACCGTTGCTGAAAACATTTTTATGGGGAGCGAACTTAAGAAAGGAGGCACCTTCATTGACCGAGACGGAATGCGGCATCAAGCATCTGAGGTATTGAGAAACCTCGACGCGAGTTTTGATGCGGGCGACCTGGTTTCAACCCTTTCCATTGCAGAACAGCAGCAAGTTGAAATTGCTAGGGCGCTCAAACACAAGAGCCGCATTCTAGTAATGGATGAGCCGACAGCAGCGCTTTCAGACCGAGAGACAGAGAAACTTTTTGAGGTTGTTCGCCGCTTGCGGAATGAAGGGATTGCGATTATTTACATTAGCCATCGGATGGAAGAGATTTATGCGCTTGCTGACCGCGTTAGCGTGATTCGAGATGGCGGGTATATAGGCTCTCTGGAGAGGAGTGAAATTTCCGCCCCTCGCTTAGTAGAAATGATGGTGGGTCGTTCTTTACAGGATTTATACGAACATAAGCGTCAAACCCATCCTGGCTCAGTAGTCCTTGAGGTAAAGAATTTAAGTGATGGGCGCAAGGTAAAATCTGCGAGTTTTAAACTGCATGCTGGGGAAATTGTTGGTTTAGCAGGCTTGGTTGGCGCAGGCAGAACTGAAATTGCTCGTCTTATTTTTGGTGCTGACCGAAAGGCTAGCGGTGAAATAAAGCTGGAAGGTCGTTCTCTCAATATCTCGACACCCGATGATGCAATTAAAGCGGGAATTGCCTATGTCCCAGAAGATCGTAAGGATCTCGGTCTATTTCTGGAGATAAGTTCTGGTGAAAATATCACTATGAATGTTCTTGGACGAGAGGCAACCTCTGGCATCATCAACTCAAAATCCCTTTTTAAAATTGTGGCTGATGCCGTTAGCAACTTAGGGATTCGTCTTGCCAGCCCAAGCATCAGGGCAATGGATTTATCTGGGGGAAATCAGCAGAAGTTATTGCTAGCCCGTTGGTTGGCAATTAATCCCAAGGTACTTTTGCTCGATGAACCTACGCGCGGCGTTGACATCGGCGCGAAAAGCGAAATTTATCGAATTATTAGCGATCTGGCAGCAAAAGGTGTAGCCATTTTGATGATTTCCAGCGAACTGCCGGAAATCGTGGGAATGAGCGATCGCGTCTTGGTGATGCGTGCGGGAAGCCTGGTTGGTGAAGTAGGCGGCTCAACTGGGGAAGCAATTACACAAGAGAACATCATGGGTTATGCCACAGGGGCAAGAGAGGTAGCAAAATCATGAGTCAAACAGAAGTAAGAACCACCAGAAATGGAACGAGCGATCGCTCTAAAGCGAGTAATCGTCAAGCTTGGAAAAATTTCATTCAGGTTGCTGGTATCCTACCGATTTTGGTTGCAATCTGTATAATTTTTTCAATTGTTACGCCAAGCTTTCTTTCGCCCGGAAATCTGATTAATGTCATTCGGCAAGCATCGATCAATATCGTGCTAGCGACCGGGATGACATTTGTCATTTTGACCGGAGGAATTGACCTTTCTGTGGGGTCAATTTTGGGCGTGACAGCAGTTGTCGGGGTGCTTGTCTCGTTGATCCCAGGTCTTGGTTTACTTGCCATACCAGCCGCCCTATTAGCGGGATTAGGGTTAGGCTTACTAAATGGGTCGTTGATTGCCTATTTAGGTTTGCCACCTTTTATCGTCACGCTTGGTTCTTATACAGCCTTGCGGGGTGTTGCTTACTTAGTTGCTAATGGCACAACCGTTCTAAATCGAAATCTAAATTTTGCTTGGATAGGTAACAATTATCTTGGCCCCATTCCCTGGCTAGTTGTGATTGCTTTGCTTGCCGTTGTAGCGAGTTGGTTTGTTTTAAGACGGACAGTATTAGGAAGGCATATTTACGCCGTAGGCGGTAACATACGAGCAGCACGGCTGACAGGAATTAAGGTAAGTCGGGTGCTGTTATTTGTTTATGGTGTAAGTGGGTTGCTTTCCGGTTTAGGCGGAGTGATGAGCGCCTCGCGTCTCTACAGTGCGACGGGTATGTTAGGTCAAGGCTACGAACTTGATGCGATCGCTGCCGTAATTTTGGGAGGAACTAGCTTCACGGGTGGCATTGGCACCATCTGGGGGACTTTACTCGGTGCCTTAATTATTGCCCTCCTCAACAATGGATTAACCCTGATGAACGTGTCATTTTTCTGGCAGTTGGTTGTTAAAGGTCTTGTGATCATTATCGCCGTGACGATTGACAAACTTCGCACCCGCACTAGCGCTGCGTAAGCGTTGAGCTTTCGATGACAGACTGGTAGGAAGCGATCGCGCGTCAGGCAGAATAAGTCTAAAAAACAAAAAACAGGGAGTCGCGATCGCGACTCCCTGTTTGCCGATCCTCACCGAAGATTTAACTAACGACTGCGTTGAAGATAGCTTTCTACATTGCTAATCGCTCGTGTCGCATATGAATCCCCAGGACGTAGATTAAGTGCCCTTCTAAAGTTAATCAAAGCAGTTTGGTAATCTCTTTGTTGGGTTGCAGCGTACCCAAGTCTCATGTACTGAGTATAATTGCCCTGCCGACCACTCCGTTGCGTAGCCCCTGTATTACCTGCGGGATTCTGCTGGGTAGTGCCCGTTCCTGCTGGATTTTGTTGCCCAGTCCCAGTTCCGGCTGGATTCTGCTGAGTTGCACCCGCACCAGATGGAGTTTGTTGCCCAGCCCCAGTTCCGGCTGGATTCTGCTGAGTTGTACCCGCACCTGCTGGAGTTTGTTGCCCAGTACCTGTACCTGTACCTGCCGGATTCTGCTGAGTTGTACCAGTTCCCGCACCTGCTGGAGTTTGTTGTCCAGTACCTGTACCGGCTGGATTTTGCTGAATTGTACCAGTTCCCGCGCCTGCTGGAGTTTGTTGCCCAGCGCCAGTTCCGGCTGGATTTTGTTGAGTTGTACCAGTTCCCGTGCCTGCTGGAGTTTGCTGGGTAGTACCCGCACCTGCTGGAGTTTGTTGCCCAGTGCCAGTTCCTGCTGGAGTTTGCTGAGTTGTACCAGTTCCCGTGCCTGCTGGAGTTTGCTGGGTAGTGCCCGCACCTGCCGGATTCTGTTGCACAACTCCTGGGCTAATTACCTCATAGTTAGGTTGCCCAGTACGAGTACCAGCGGGAGTTTGTTGGTTAGTACCCGTACCCGTACCAGCGGGAGTTTGTTGGTTAGTACCCGTACCCGTACCAGCGGGAGTTTGTTGGTTAGCACCAGCGCCAGATGGATTTGTTTGTGTCCCACCTGGAGTACTCTGAGCTAATAATTGTTGGCTTCTCGTACTAGAGTTGGAATTGATGAGGGCTAATGCTGGAAAACTGAGGAAAACACTAGCGCCAGCAACGCTCATCAAGCTAACAAGCTTTTTAACCGAATGTTTCTGATTTTGCGTACTCATGGGAATATCCTGAACTTAGGCTAAAAAATACTGACTTTGGCAGCTTTCTTGCCAAAAGCGAACAAATGTTGGTTGTAAAAAAATTGACCTTCAATCAGTTACGTCAGTTAGCAGCCTAAAGACATATTTCTTGAAACTCTTTGTTAAAACCCTACCTCTATTATTTTCTTGGCTCGTCTATCTAAAGAGTTGTACTAATGTTAAATTAATCTGTCTAATTAGGTAGTAATATCCAATCCGATTGATTACTCGCAATTTCCCAAAATCCAAAGCAAGTCTAAGTCTCTATCTCTCCTCCCTGAAATGTGGGTAGATAGAGGAAGCGGTTTCCTCTTGCGAGAAATCTACCAGATTTGAAATGAGGCAGCTAACAGAAATCCACTGTACCTATACTTTGATATCGCAAGCCTGAATGATTCGTGAAGGCGAGATCCCCGACTTCGAGAAAGAAGTCGGGGATCTGAACTACTAGCATCCACACTCAAATAGGATTGCCATAACAATTGAGTTAAAAAGGTTTAGAAAAAGACAAGAAGCAATTTTGGCTCAGGCGCACTGAGACAGAGTAGCGGATGAATTGTACTGCTGAATCGGAATCGCGATCGCAAACTCTGTTCCTTTGCCCGTTTCGGAAATATAGGTCAATTGACCGCTGTGTTTTTCTACCACGATTTGATAACTAATTGACAACCCTAAGCCAGTTCCTTTGCCGATAGGTTTAGTCGTAAAGAAAGGATCGAATAATCGTTGCTGTACCTCAGATGTCATTCCAATGCCGTTGTCTGCAATCCGAATTACAACTTGATTGTTATCTCCGACTTCCGTGCGAATCCGAATTATCGGTGATGGGTAATGGGTATTTCCTTGTCTGTGACTAATTTCCTTTTCTAGTGCCTCAATTGCATTGCAGAAGATATTCATGAATGCTTGGTTGAGTTGCCCAGCATTGCATTCTACAAAAGGAAGGTCGCCATAGTCTTTTTGAACCACAATATCAGGGCGTATACCTCTGCCTTTGAGCCGATTTTGTAGAAACAGGAGCGTGTTGTCGATGCCTTCGTGAATATTGACACACTTCACTTCTGCTTCGTCGAGCCGAGAGAAGTTCCGCAGGGAAAGAACAATCTCAGAGATCCGTTCTGCACCTACCTGCATTGAAGATAGAAGTTTCGGCAAATCTGACCTCAGAAAATCCAGGTCAATGTCTTCCATTTCTGCTTGTATCTCTGGCACTGGCTGAGGATAGTGCTGGATAAACAGGTGCAGCAAGTGCAGCAAGTCGTAAGCATACTCGCTGGCATGGGTGAGATTGCCGTAAATAAAGCTGACAGAGTTATTAATTTCGTGGGCGATACCGGCAACGATTTGTCCCAACCCAGACATTTTTTCGGTCTGAATCAGTTGAGCTTGAGTACGCTGGAGTTCATGCAGGGTTTGCTCCAACTGGGTTGTTTTCTCTCTGGATTGAGCTTCTGATTGCCGCAGTGCTTCTGCTGCCTGTTGATGAATCTGCGATTGAGCAATGAGTAACTGATGTACGTCTAAGAGTCTGCAAATTCCCGATTGCAGTTGCACGACGATCGGTTCGTAAATGAGTTCGGGCGATCGCTTTAAGGACTGCTGTACAGTTTCGACAATGGAACTGTTGCGATCGCATACTAAAATCTCACATCGGGCAATGCTGTAGAGTGCCTTCAGAGAGGGCGGGGAAGATAACTCTAAGCTGTAGAGACGGCGCATAGATTCAAAGAAGCGCCGTCGCGAAATCATTCCGACGAAATTACCTTGTTCGGTAATAATCATGCCAGGAAGCAATGGGTTCGCTTCAAAAATCTGGATTGCTTCCTCTACGGCACGTTCCGACTCGATACTAGCGTCGTAGAGCGTTAATTCTTCTAGCGTCGAATCTAAATGTAGGGGTGACGGTTGGGAAGTCGCATCTGTTTGGCTTTGTTCAAAATCCTCAGTCCGGGTTACTGATGCTTGCTCAATCCATGCCCAGGGCATTACTTGTTGTTGAGTCCTGCTTAGCATTTCTTGTGAGTAGTCCGTCCAGTGAGAAGTGTCTTCTGGAATTTTGTGCATCAGTCCCATCGCACCTCTGTTAATGCCCTGATTCAGTATGGCTACTATCAAGCTTTTGAAAAAGCTGCGTAGTGCTACCGATCTCTACACGTTTGCGATCGCTTAATCCGGAAACAGCGATCGCGATCGCTTACGTAAATTTACGTGTTGTTCGATACACTATACGGAAACTTTAAACGCAAAGCCTCTACCACGGGTGTGAATTAGCACTCTTCTTTTGTGTAGATGCCATTTTGTAGGCTTTTAGCCACTCTCCTAATCAAGCAATCAGCCAAGGTAGCCAAATTGCTAAACTCAAAAGCGTTATAAACAGCGCTGGCAAAGTCAGGATGAGACTCAGATGACGAGAGTGAGGGTGAGAAAGAAGAAAGCGATCGCTCCTGCTGAAAATCTCGTCAAGGCGATCGCTATTGGTGCAACATAGGCAGTTGCCGCTATGCTCATCTTAGTTACGATGCCATCGTGTACCATCCGGGCTATCAATTAGAGTAATGCCCTTGGCTTGTAGCTCGTTGCGAATGCGATCGCTTTCAGCAAAATTTTTCGCACTTCTCGCTTCCTGTCTCTGCTGAATCATCGCTTCAATCTCTGCATCACTTAAACCAGCTCTGCCGCTCGCACTAACAGTTGGGGCGGGCAGTGTTGCATTAACAATGCCTCTAATTACCACATCTAAACCCAAAACATTTGCCAAACTAACTAGCGTATGCCATTGACGCTCAAGCACAGGCAAGGGTGTCTCAGTTTTGCCCTGATGCACCAAGAGGTTCCGATCGCGGTTTATACTTTTTGCCAGCTCAAATAGGATTGCTAAGCCGCCTGGAAAATTCAAATCATCATCGACAGATGTCTTAAAACGTTCTACAGTTTCATTGTCTAAGTTTGCATCCTTGTCTGAGGGATTTGTATCCCAACCCAGCTGAGAGCGATACTGATAGCCAAACAACAGACCTTCTTTTAGCGTATTCCAACCGTTTGTCGCCGCTTGTATTGCTTCATCGGTAAAATCAATCGGCTTGCGATATTGGGCTGTAAGAACAAATAGCCGCACTGCCATTGGATCGACGGGTCGATCGAGTAACTCGCGAATGGTGATAAAGTTGCCCAGAGACTTAGACATCTTCTCGCCATTTACCGTCACCATCCCGTTATGCAACCAGTAGTTTGCTAACGGCTTGCCAGTCACCGCTTCTGATTGGGCAATTTCGTTCTCGTGGTGAGGGAAAATTAAGTCAGCACCGCCAGCGTGGATGTCGATTGTATCGCCCAAGCGATCGCGCACCATTGCCGAACATTCAATGTGCCACCCTGGACGACCCGCACCCCAAGACGATTCCCAGGCGGGTTCCCCCGGTTTTGCCGCCTTCCACAGCGCAAAATCAAACGGATCTCTTTTCTTGGACGCTTCCAGGTCTTCCACCTCCACCCGGTTACTCGCGCCCGCTTGCATATCTTCTAACTTGCGTCCCGACAACTTGCCGTACTCCGGAAATTGACGCACCGCATAGTAAACATCACCCCCAGCGGGATAGGCAAAATTTTTCTGTTCCAACTCGTGAATCAGCCGCTGAATCCCATTGATCGTGTGTGTAGCACGCGGATATTCATCGGCTTCTTTGATATTCAGCCGCGCCATATCCTCAAAATAAGCTTGGATGTATTTCTCGGCGACTTCTTCCATTGACGAACCTTCAAGACGCGCCCGGTTGAGGATTTTGTCATCAATATCAGTAAAATTCTGCACATAGCGCACGTCATAGCCGACAAATTGCAGATAACGGCGCGTCACATCCCAGACGATGCAAGCTCTTGCATGACCCAAGTGGCAATAGTCATACACCGTCACGCCGCAGTAGTACATCCCGGCTTTACCGGGTTCAACGGGTTCAAAGGCTTCCTTGCGACGAGTGAGGGTGTTGTAGAGTGTTAGGGCCATTCCTAGAACTTAAGAAATAAAGTGCATCTGTATCAGTATTTTAAATTCCCTGGTCAGCAAGCCATCCATTCATCCGAATTAAAATTTTACTTTGTCGCTAATTAAGTCTCAAAAAGTAGGTGCTTAAGAGAGTAACTAGGGAGCAATGCGGCTTCAACACAACATCATGCGCTTCAACATCGACTTAACGCGATAGCGTTAGCGAAGCGAGGCGTTAGCCTAGCGCTGACTTGTCAGTTCGCATCCGCTAACACTAACGCTAACAACATTGCTTTACTGATCGAAATTCGCTTCAAGATGAAAAATGCTTAGGCGATGCGAAAAGGATTGGAGAATGCCTTCTTCAGAGTTAGGTAAGCTGGAGGGAGAGAGCGATCGCTCTGTTAGCGCGTATGCGAAGCTGTTCGCTTGCTATAAAGTAAAAGGTTGGATCTCCATTTCAAGCCATCATCGGGAGCTAAACCTACACTCCGCTTAGCGCTTAGCTCCTACAGTAATTTACGTATAGCTCTATCAACGTTTTTTGAGAAAATCTGAAAGTCGCACTATGCAACCAGCCACCACTCCCAGTCAATCTCCAGAGATAGATGCCCCCAAGCACGGCTTACCCGTGACGATCATTACAGGTTTCCTTGGCAGTGGCAAAACCACCCTCCTCAATCACATCTTGAGCAATCAGCAAGGCGTCAAAACCGCTGTTCTGGTTAATGAATTTGGTGAGATCGGCATTGATAATGAGCTGATTGTCACCACCGGCGAGGACATGGTGGAGTTAAGTAACGGTTGTATCTGCTGCACCATTAATAACGATCTCGTCGAAGCCGTTTACAAAGTTCTGGAACGCGAAGAAAAGGTCGATTATCTGGTAGTCGAGACAACCGGACTCGCAGATCCCCTGCCAGTGGCACTTACCTTTTTAGGTACAGAACTGCGAGACATGACTCGTCTAGATTCCATCATTACGGTGGTAGATTCGGAAAACTTCAGTCTCGATTTATTCAACAGCGAAGCCGCCGCCAGCCAGATCGCATACGGTGATATCATCCTGCTCAACAAGGCAGACTTGGTGGATGAAGCCGACTTAGACTCCTTAGAAGTCAGAATTCGGGATATGAAAGGCGGTGCCCGGATTATGCGAACCACCAAAGGACAGGTTCCGCTGCCGTTACTTCTTAGCGTCGGTTTATTTGAGACTGACAAATATTTCCAAAACGACGAGGCAGAAAAGGGTCACGACCATCACCACCACGACCACGGTCATGACCACGATCATCACGATCATCACGACGATCATAGTAGTTGCGATCACGATCATGGCGTTTGCACTCACGACCATCACGACCACGATCATCATTCCCACCACTTGGAAAATGACGGGTTTACCTCGATTTCCTTTGAAAGCGACAAGCCTTTTGCGATCAAGAAATTTCAAAATTTCTTAGATAATCAGTTGCCCTCGACCGTCTTCCGTGCCAAAGGGATTCTTTGGTTTGATGAAAGTCCTCGGCGTCATATCTTCCACTTGTGCGGCAAGCGCTTCTCCATCGATGATGAAGACTGGGCAGGAAAACCAAAAAACCAGTTGGTACTGATTGGTCAGGATTTAGATAAAGAAACTCTGCAACAACAAATCAAAAGTTGTGTTTGTCTGCCTTCTACTTCTCGCGGTAAAGGCTTTGGGAAATAGTTTTTAGGAATTAGCTAATTGCTAAATTCCTAATCGCTTTTCTCAGTTAGGTCAAATAGATTGCGGCTCTAATTTTTGGTCGGGGCATGGCATTGTCATGTCCCGACAGATGTATCGAAGCTAATTATGCGCGTTGTCATTCAGCGAGTTAAATCCTCACAAGTTGAAGTTTCAGATCGAGTAGTCGGTAAAATTGGGCGCGGACTTAATTTACTCGTAGGCATTGCCGAAACAGATACCGAAGCCGAACTGGAGTGGATGGCTCGTAAATGTCTGGAATTGCGCTTATTTCCAGATGAGCAGAATGGTAGCGGACGTTGGGAGAAATCAGTCCTAGAAATTGAGGGTGAACTGCTGGTAGTCAGCCAATTCACCCTCTATGGAGATTGTCGCAAAGGACGCCGCCCCTCTTTTGATAAATCTGCTGCGCCTGCGATCGCTCAAAATCTTTACGAACAGTTTATCGCTAAGTTGCGCCAGAGCGGTTTGCGCGTGGAAACAGGCGAATTTGGGGCGATGATGCAGGTAGCAATTGAAAATGATGGCCCTGTTACTTTGCTGCTAGAACGAGAAGCGACTTAACTTGAATAAGATGGACTCAAAAGCTGTAAATTTCCCCCTTCCTTTGCAGGAAAGAGGGTTAGGATGTTAGGTCATTATTAAGGCCAGATGTTTTGCCACCAAGGTCTAGAATTGCTTTGTGCAACAGGCATTTTCTTCCGAATATCCTGAATATTCCACCCAGTCAGCTTGGCGAGAGTCTGCGCCTCTTGTTCAAATCGTTTAGTCAAAGACTGTTTATACTGTTGACCCGCTTGACACTTTACATCTCCTGTAAAGGGATGACGAAGAACATAACGACCTTGAAAATTTTGTTCATTTGATGTTTCTTGAAACACCAAATCTTCCGGGAATTTATCGCGGGTGTACCGGACATGGAGACGGGTGATAAAAACATTATTAGAGGGAACAACGGCTCTACGGAAAGGCGCTGACTCGCGGGCATCCGAAGGATAATTATCTAGCCAAAAAACACCAGCTTTCCGCAGTTCTTCTGGATTTAAAGGTTCGGCAGAACAGGGATCGCAGTTCCCCATGTTCCAGGCATATTCCAGAAAGGCAACCTTTTTATCCTCACGAGTGTATGAAGTTTGAAACATCGATTTGTAGAAATCGCCAAATTCGCTTTTAACGAATACTGGGATTTCAGCATCCGAGGGAACTTTTACGGTTCTGTAATTGGTAACTTCAGCCTGACCTTGAGGCGATAAAACGTAAACAATCAAATCTTGCTCGCTGGTGGAGTTAATCATCCCTAGACGAATCGGCAACATAAATTTAGGCGATTCGTAAGCCATCTGTAGAGGCCGCAGAAATTGAGAACCGGAATTTTGAAATTCTTTAAGATTGACTTTTGCAACAAAGAATTTCATGTTTTGCCGGATATAGGGTTGCAGCAGTTGTTTTGCACCCCGTGGAATCTTATATCCGTTGCGATTTAGCCAGGTTTCTAGACCGTTTGATTCCTTTGCACTGAGAATAACAATGTCATACTCTCCCACATTGAAACGAGCTTCTACCGTGACACCCAAGCTATTGTCTTCATCCCTCCTGCCCCCTCTTACAGCGCCTGACTCTCGTGCGGCTGCTGGTGCAGGGAGTCTCTCGTACATGACCGGATTACAAGGATCTTCGTCAAAATATTCCACCAGTCGCGGCGCACTAAAAGCATCCAATCGCTCGATAATTTTAGGGTCGCCAACGTGAACCTGTTCTTTCTGAAGCACTGTTGGAACGGGGACAACGAGGGCAAAGTCTTTGACATCGCCTTGATAGTCATTCGCCATCGTTAAAATAGTGCGATCGCGATCGCGAGCAATTACTACTTGCGAGGATTTATTGTAAAGCTTTGTATCCGCTTTCGCTACATAGAATCCACAAAATCCCCAGGCTGTCGGAGCAAAGCAAATAACAGCCAGAAGCGTTATCACTAAAGTTTTACAGATCCGAAATAACTTCATTGTTACCTCTGCTAGTAATTAATAAAAACTTACACTTGTAGATACGTCTCAGATTCAGTTTCCTCAGGTTTATCAATGACTGAAGTACTGAAGGTCTGTGAGGAAGTCTCCGCCCAAGAAAATCGGGGTGCTGACCAGAGAAAATCTAACAGAACGGTCATAGGTGCAAGGGCGAATAAAGCCCAGAAAACAGCAGTAGAAATAAAAAATTGATTTCGCAAGAAAAAAGTTAAGCAGCCAATAGAAACTGCCCATACTAAACGTCCACTCCTAGCGTTAGGAATAGAACGAGGATCTGTAATCATAAACAGGGCGAATAATAACAAAGAACCGCTCATCAATCGATGTAAAAATACATCCCATGTCCAGCCAAGCCAAATATTGCGAATTGCTTCCAATAAAGCGTAAGAACCTAAAAAAGCAGCAGTTGTATCCCAACGACCAACTCGTTTTAAAATCGTGCCCCCGGTGCCTGCAAATAACAGCGCATACCACCATTCATCTCCCCATTGTCCGGGCGAAACCCAGGCATCTTTTGTCAAGATAAGCGCGGCAATAATACCAAAATTAGCAGGGTTAAAAAAATGCTTATTCCGAAAATTAAAAATAAATTTACTTAGAATTGCGAAAGAGCCAGCCAAAATCATTGTGCTGTAACTATCGGCTCTTAGTAGCAAACTGAGACCTAAAGCCGTAATAAAAGCACTCCGTAGTGAAAGCTTGACAGGAACATTTATTAAACCTGAATCAATTTCATTCGGACAATTATCTTGTACCGGAAGCAAATTGGATAAGTTTTGTTTAATCGATGCTGCTAGCCACTGAGTCACTAGACAAGTTATCATCACCACTAGAATTAGATCCGGTCTTAGCGTCCAGTCTCTTGTCCAAATACCTAAGAACAGGAACAAGGATAGAAACAGAATTTGATAGTCTCGGACATCTTTTAGCACCATTGCCGATTAATAGTAAGATTAGCCGTATCTTTCTCCTGAATCTAGACGCAATAAGATGCGAACAGGGGTTCTGTTACAGAAATTGTTACAAAGATGCCGGTTAGTTAAGACGGTTTTTACGAGCGATTCAGCTCCCAGACTTCTTGGAGAAGCTAGGGATCTTGCCAATGCTTTTCATGAATTTTAGAAAGCTTTTTAAAAGTAGTCTATATAGAAATCTTATTTGAGTTATGAGCCAGCGATTTAGATCCCCGACTGCTTCATGAATCAGCAACTCTCACTTGTGAAATTGAGAAGCCTCCAAGATTAATGGCTATGCTTTACCCATAAGTCCAAAAACCCTGTAGGGATTTTCGCATTTGAGCGATAACTTGAGGACAAAAACGGGCAACTCGCTATCCAAAGGCTTCGCCCTTTCCCGTAGCGTGACAGGGTTTTCAACAGATGTGGGTAAAGCATAGAGGTTATGGGGACGTTGTAACGACTTCAATCCCCCTGCGGATACTCCTCCCATAAGGTGGTTGTTTGCCGCAGACTCAGATAGTCACCATTGCCTAAAATCAAATGATCTAGCAGTGGAATACTTAAATATTGCGCTCCCATCAACAACTGACGGGTCAAATCTATATCTTCTTGACTGGGTTCAATGCTCCCTGACGGATGATTGTGTGCAATAATCAGCCGCGTCGCACCCTGGCGAAGGACTTCTCGGAAAATCTCGCGGGGAGGAGCCAACGTTTCAGTTGCAGTGCCAATGGTAATCACTTGAGTACCCACCAAGCGATTCTTTACATCCAACAGCACCACGGCAAATCGTTCTTGCATCTGCCACATCAACTCATGACTGAGCGCAGCAGCAGCGGCAGCAGGACTATCAATCATGGTGCTAACTCCGGGGCGAGATAGAAACGCCCGTTTTCCTAACTCAACCGCTGCTAGAATTGTGGTGGCTTTTGCTGGCCCTACACCGGGAATTTTTGTCAACTCTTGAACGCTGATATCTCGTAACATATCCAGCGGATCGCGTTGGTGTTGACTTAATTCCTGTAATATGTATTGCCCAAGACCGACAGCGGAGAGTTTTCCTGCCCCTTGACCCGTGCCTAGCAAAATCGCAATTAGCTCAGCGGTTGCAAGATTTTTGGCTCCCTGAGCCATTAATCGTTCGCGAGGACGTTCGCTAAGGGGTATATCTGCAATTCTGAGGCAATAGGTCATAAATGCACCGGGAAAGACTATATCTAGTTTTCCCGATAGTGCCGTGAGAGTTGCGATCGCGCCAAGAACAAAACAATTAAGAATTAAAAATTAAAAATTGAGAAATTCAACTTTTAATTTTGCATTTTTAATTTTTTAATTCTTTACTGTGTGAATATTTGCAGCTTTGAGCATATGATAGGCAACTAGTAGCTGAGTCAGTGCCAGAGGGTAACTTTGGAGCGTTTCCCCAGTTGTCCCGACGAGAGTACCCAGATTGGGGGTGCCGTCCAAGCTACAGAAAGGCAGTAAATCGGGGATGTCGTTACACAGCATCCGCTCTAAATCTTTGACTTGTTCGCTGGTTGCTTGACCGTCAATTTCTAGCACATCAACCGGCTTACCCATATCCCGCTCAAGTTCCAGGCGAATTGCCGGTTTGTAATTAGGACTGCTTGGGTTCAAAATCTCGGTCAAGCTTGGATGTGGAATCGTCGGTCTGAGTACCAATTGCACATTCAGGTGTGAACTGCTCTCCTCTGGCGCGTCTGTAGGCGGGTAGAAACTCACCACGATATCTGCCCATTGGCGCTGGGGACGGATGTATGCTTCTGAGTCTGGTTCGCGCTTTCTCAATTGTTCGCGAACCTGTTCTTCGTTATAGCCCCGTTTCATCGTATCTCGCTTGATCTTCCACTCAGCGCGTAGAGCTTCAGGCGGTGCTAAATAAACTTTTACATCGTGATAGTCACGGGTTTTCATGGTTGAATAACCGAGAAGCCCTTCAACAATCACAAACTTGCTCGGCTTGATATACTCAGGCGGATCGAACATCCCCGTGTCGTGGTTGTAAATCGGCTTCAGGATGGGCTGTCCATTTTGAAGCAGGGACAGGTGTTGCTCCATGATATCCAAGTAGTTGCAGTCGGGATGCAGTGCTGAAATTCCCTTCTCTGCACGCTGAATCCGGTCGTACTTGTGATAATCGTCGGTACAGATAATGGTGACATTTTCTTCACCTAATATCTGAGCAATTCCTCGTGTTAGTGTTGTTTTCCCAGCGGCACTGTCACCAACAATGCCTAGAATAATCGGACGATGGCTCATTTTCCCTCTCGCGCAAAAGCAAGTCCTGCTGGACATTCTGAATTGTTCAATTGTAGAGGGAATAGGGATCAACTCGATCGCAAGAATGCCTGCTGTTCGGGCGTTGGTTCTCAGTGCAGGTTGCTCCCAGTGCGTTCTTTATATCGGCACCCGCCAAGTAAATTAATGTAAATTAATCGCAATGCCAGATTGCGATCGCAATCTTCAGTCATGTCTAAAATTAGCTCTACTCGACCTCAACCGATGAATCCTGCGGTTCCCGTGCTGGGTTAACCGCGATCGCACTATCAGGAAAAATGCGATCGCCCACACAGCAGTTACAGCAACACATTGAGGCGTGGCAAGCGATGCGGTCAAAGTTGGGAGGGAGTGAATGAGCGATCGCATTCTACTTAATACTGTTTAACAAGGAGTCAGCGCTTCTACACGATGCACTATATTTTATGCTTATTATTTTTTATATAGTACATATGTACTAAAATATAAAATAAAGGTAGTAGTTGGCTAAAATAGGCTTGCACTACCCCTTATACTGAGGGGCGTAATGAAAGCAGAGCTTCTCAAGAGAATTTTTAGAGCGATCGCCAGTTCCGACACAGAGGCGATTGACAAACTTACGTACCTAGTAATCGAGGAAGAGCGTAGCAAGGGACATACGCTGCTAGCTGACCAGTTAGAGAACATAAAGAAAAAGAGCCAGAAGGAGAAGCCTGCAACAAATAGCAAAACAGCTTCTAACGCTGCTAAACTTGCTACTGCTTCGCTATCGGTATCGGAAAACTTACAGTCTCTCAGTGAACTGCCGACGAGCAAGCGCTTCAGTCTTCCCCTAGTTACTGTTATACCGAGGGAGAAACTACGGCATCATATGGTGCTGCCGGAAGTTGTGGAGAAACGTTTCCAGCGAATTGAGCGTGAGTATGCAGCAAGAGATAGACTTGCTCATCATGGACTGCGCTATAGGCAAAAAATTCTCTTGTACGGTTCTCCAGGTTGTGGAAAGACGCTGGGAGCAGAGCGTTTAGCCTGGAATACAGGTTTACCACTCGTCAAAGTTCGATTTGATGCAATGGTGTCGTCTTTTTTGGGCGAAACTGCAAGCAATTTGAGACTTGTATTTGAAGATGCCTCAAAAAATCCCTGTTTGTTGTTTCTTGATGAATGTGATTCGATTGCTAAGTCACGAGAAGACTCTCAAGAAGTTGGAGAAATCAAGCGAGTAGTCAATACATTTCTCCAGATTTTGGATGAGTATGAACCGTCCTCTGGTCTTCTGGTAGCAGCAACCAACCTCAACAAATCTCTTGATACTGCCCTTTGGAGACGATTTGATGACTTGATAGAAGTACCCAAGCCTGGAGAAAAAGAGTTAGGATTTATACTTAAAGATACACTATCTGCAATTGAAGTAGGCTCTATCAACTGGTCTAGTATCATTAAGCAGATGGAAGGTTTTTCTGCTGCTCAAGCTGTGAGGGTTGCACAAGATGCAGCTAAACGAGCAATTCTTGAGCGGGAGGAGCTAGTTATTCAGGAACATTTAGAAGAAGCTATTAAAGAAATCAAAGTGTCCTGAAGTTAAATTTTGGTGTCTGGAGAACTAAATGGTTGAACGCTCTGAGCGGTTTCCGCATATCCAGCTTAAGCTAACAACACAAGGAATTGCTGCATCTCCGCCAGGAGGAGGAAGAAAACAAAATCCCCAAACATCTGCAAATTTAAGTGATAGATGGGGACATGGAAGTAAGCTAAAGAGTTCAGTAGACTCCTTAGTTTCTTATTGGCAAGATACTCAAGAAAAACGAGAGGAAGAGGGAAAGCCACTAAATTCTGAAAAATCTATACCTATCATTTTACAAATTGATCCTACTGCTTTTGATGCAGAAGATTTGAGGAAATATGGTATTGAATTAATTGCTGAATTGGAAAATGGATATATTGTTGGGGCTTCTGCCAATGAGACAGAAGAATTTAGTGAACTACAGAAGAAGATAGAGAAATTTATTAAAGAAGAGCGAGGGGGTAATAAGGTTGCGGGGATATGGGAAATTCTGGATGGAACTAGGCGACCAGAATACATCCTTTCACCAGAATTACTAAATCAGTGGGATCAGATTGGAGATGAGCAAATATATATTGTGGATGTAGGAGTTGCCTGTGTAGGTACTAAGTCACAATTACCTGAATGCCCAGAACGGAAGGAAGGAGAGAGTGATGAAAAATATGCTAAACGAATTAATAATTGGATAGACAAACGTGATGCTACATACCAGCAATGGGATGCTCTCAAATCGCAGCGAGAAGATGAACTAACGGATTTCGTCACCTCTCCTCCATATCAGGGAGAAATTTTAAATATAGTCGATGGAATAATTCCTAAATCTTCTGAGCTGTCAGACAGTTTTTCTTGCCGCATTCAAATCTCAGGTCAAGGGTTAAAAGATTTAGTTTTAAGCTTTCCTTATATTTTTGATGTTAGTGAGCCAGATGAGTTTGCTGAAATTCTTCAGCGGGAAGGATTACGTGATACTGTTTCTCCTCCACCGTTTCAACTAGAATCACCAGAATCAAATGCTCCTAAAGTATGTGTAATAGATAGTGGTATTCAAGAAAGACATTCTCTTCTCAAGGCAGCAATTGATTCAGGAAACTCAAGGTCTTGGATTCCTGGAAAGACTCAACAAACGGCTGATTACGTTAGTAATGGTGGGCATGGAACTAGAGTCGCTGGTGCAGTAATTTATCCAAGAACTATTCCTCGTAGTGGCACGAAAAAAGCTGTCTGCTGGATTCAAAATGCCAGAGTTCTTGATGATAAATGCCAACTACCTAAGCAGCTATTTCCGCCTAATTTACTAAGTGAAGTTGTAGAACTTTATCACGAGCAAACAGGAACAAAACTTTTTAACCACTCTATCACTGGGGATGTTCCTTGCCGAACTCAATATATGAGTGCTTGGGCAGCGGCTATTGATAATCTGACATGGCAGAAGGATATTCTTTTTATTGTTGCATCTGGCAATTTACCCTTAAACAGACCCTTAAACGAAAAAAAAGGCTTTACAAGATTATCTGTTCAAGAACATCTTGCTGCAAATCGAACATATCCTGATTATCTGTTAGCAGATTCCTGTAGAATTGCTAACCCAGCACAAAGTTTTCAATCTTTAACTGTTGGCTCAATTTCTTCAGTTTCTTATAATGTTCCGCCTTGTTACTCGATATCAGAAAAAGATAAACCATCAGCCTTTTCACGCTCTGGTTTAGGAATTTGGGAAACGATTAAACCGGAAGTAGTTGAATATGGTGGGGATTTAGTTAAAGATGAAGGTACACCACCCAATATTACTTACCCTAAAAATGTTTGCCCTGAATTAGTGCGTTCAACTTTAAATGGTGGTTCAGCCGTTGCATCTGATACTATTGGAACATCATTTGCTGCGCCAAAAGTTAGCCATATTGCTGCATGTATTGCGGCTGACTTGCCTGATGAAAATTGCCTTCTCTACCGGGCGTTGATAGTACAATCAGCCAGATGGTCAGAATCAGCAAAAGCAAAATTAGAAACTGTTCGTTTAATGGGTTATGGTATCCCAAATCTTGAACGGGCTTTAGGTAATGCTCCAAATCGTATCACTTTAATTACCAGAGGAGAGCGTCTTATCAAAGCTAGACAGGCTCATGTTTACCAAGTCAAATTACCTGAAGAATTGCGAACTCAGGGAGAGGATTTTGATATTTTGATGGAAGTTACCTTGTCTTACAAAGCACAACCACGTCGCACTCGTAGAAATCGTCGAAAATATCTTTCTACTTGGCTCGATTGGGATTGCAGTAAGAGAGGAGAAGATCCACAACGATTTCTTGCCAGGATTTTAGATAAATATGATGCTCCGGAAGATGCCGAAAAAGGAGAGGGAATTTTTAAATGGACTCTAGGCAAACAAAATAATCACGGAATAATTAGAGATGTATCTAGAAGTGCAGGAACTATTCAAAAAGATTGGACTACTGTAAAGTCATTTGAACTCACAGAAGCTTTCTGTATTGCAGTAGTTGGACATGAGGGCTGGAATAACGATCCAAATGCTGAAGTTCCCTATTCTCTAGTAGTTAGTTTTGAGGCTTTAGGGGTTAATATCCCAATTTATACGGCTCTTGTCGAAGCTCAAGTTGAAATAGAGGTTGAGCAGCAAGTAGAAATTCAATCACTAGGGGGCATCTGACGCAATTACTTACTTTCTCCTCTAGCTGCAATCTCAATTTCTCCAATTTAGCGAGTAAACTATTGCCGCCCCATATTATTCCCTGAGGTACTGAGATAATGACGGAGTATGAAAGAGCGATCGCTTATTCGTAAGCCAAACTCCACGGGTTCGAGCGATCGCTCGAAGATAGCACAACAGGCGACCCCAATCGTTCGGCTCCATAATCTGCTATTGTGGTTCCGAGATGCGCGCATACCTTCCCTTCTCCAAATGAATCTGGATGAAGCTGAATTCGGCTAAATGACATTAATCTGTCGCAAATGACAGAGAGTTAGTCACTATACAATTTTTAATGGGCAGTACTGGACTCGAACCAGTGACATCCTGCTTGTAAGGCAGGCGCTCTACCAACTGAGCTAACCGCCCAAATTCAGACACTTTTTAGATAATAGCAGATTACGCTGCTGCTGCTACTATTCAAACAGAATAAATTTTAAAAAATCTCAAATTTTAACGGATGCCCTCTGGTCGGACGCACGATCGCATTACTTTATGGTGCCTGCCTTGGGTGGCGGGCATGACGTTCGGGCTGACTCGCAGTGGCGATCTGACGTTAATTGTTTCCGGAGGATTTTTATTCAGCGGGCTAATGTTTAGCCCTGACTTGGATCTAAACTCCCGTCCTTATCAGCGCTGGGGTTGGTTGCGGTGGATTTGGATACCCTACCAAAAGAGTTTACGCCACCGCTCGGTTTTTTCCCACGGGTTAGCAATTGGGACAATCGTGCGATCGCTTTATCTCTCCTGCTGGCTCTTTCTCGTGGGATTGTTGATATTGGGGATGCTACAGCTAGTCTGGGGTGTCGGGTGGACTTGGCAGGTGATAGCGAATCAGGTGCAGCGATCGCTTACTCAATACCCAGCTGAATGGATAGCGCTGTTTGTGGGTTTGGAATTGGGTGCGATGAGTCACTCTTTCAGTGACTGGGGGGGTTCTGCCTACAAGCGGTTTAAAAAAAGTGGATTGAAGGCGGTAATGCCT
The DNA here is from genome assembly GCF_039961855.1 of Trichocoleus sp. Lan. NCBI lineage: Bacteria > Bacillati > Cyanobacteriota > Cyanophyceae > Leptolyngbyales > Trichocoleusaceae > Trichocoleus > Trichocoleus sp. Lan. The sequence goes on from NZ_JAMPKA010000003.1 coordinate 194,030, forward strand.
AAGCGGGTGAAGACTCGGAAGCGAACGGGCGCATCGAATCAGCGTAGAGTCAAGAAACCAACCGCCAAGACGCAGAGGACGCAAAGGTAAGATCGAAAGGCAAACTGAATTTTCGTTTATGTCAAATTCCCCAGAATCTGCTCATCCCATGCCTCAAACTGCACTAGAAGCGCTGCAACAGTTAATTGAGATTGTTGCCCAGTTGCGATCGCCCAATGGGGGTTGTCCGTGGGATTTAGCGCAGACTCCCCAAACGCTTACCCCGTATGTCATCGAAGAAGCTTATGAAGTCGTAGATGCGATTCGCACTGGGGATAAAGATGCGATCGCTGAAGAACTGGGGGACTTATTGCTACAAGTGGTGCTGCAAGCGCAGATTGCCAGCGAATCCGGGCAATTTAGCTTAACCGAGGTGGTTCAGGGGCTGACTCAAAAGCTGATCCGCCGTCATCCTCACGTCTTTGGAGAGGTTGAAGTCGAAACTGCTGAGGAAGGCCACGAAAATTGGCAGAAGATCAAAGCCGCAGAAAAAGGAGAAACGACTCAAGACACGCAACAGCTAAGTCGCAAACTGACTCGTTATTCCCGCACATTGCCACCGCTGATGGCGGGGATGAAAATCTCTCAAAAAGCTGCGGCGGCTGGGTTTGAGTGGGAGAATATTGAAGGCGTGTGGGCGAAGTTTCACGAAGAGTTAGCAGAATTTGAAGAGGCACTGCAACAGGAAGACGAAGCCCATCAGCAAGCGGAACTGGGAGATTTATTATTTACGGTGATTAATCTTGCGCGTTGGTACGATCTCGATCCTTCAGAAGCTTTACAGGGAACGAATCAGCGATTTATTCAGCGTCTGAAAAAAATGGAGGCTTTTGCCGACCGTCCCCTCTCTGATTACACATTAGATGAGTTGGAAACGCTTTGGCAACAAGCGAAAGCTCAGTTAGCAGCTTCGGGCGAATTAAACAAGGAACGCTAAATTTTTAAGCCGCGATTTGGGAATCCTGAATGAGGATGCGATACAGTTCTTCTTCCAGCCAGCACTCATCTTCTTCTGCTAGCACCAACCGTGCCTGCCGCCATATCCCAGCCATCTCTGAATCTGTGTACTTTGAAGTCAGTTTCTCCGATAGCTGTTCCAATGCTCTTGAATTCCGAGCGATCGCGATTGATGCCATTCTCCAGGAATCCCACCCATTTTTTGAAACTGCACTCATTTTCTGAAGCCCACTTCCTGACTGTTCTTTACTTAACTTAGAGGTCATTGGATTCGATTATCTTCCGTCAAAATACTGAATCTATGTAACTTCATATACTCTTCATAGGAAAACAATACTTATATAAATTTGCGATGAAATTTTCTAGCACCTGGTTTGCTGCTTTGAGTTCCTCAGCACCAAGAAGAAGGCGAACCGTGCGCTTGCAGTGTTCGCCCTTTTTGAAACTACAGGTTGGATGAAGAAAATTTCCGAAATTTAGAACAGGGATGGGAAGACAAAACCAAGCGCGATCGCTTTTTGGGTCTCTCCGCTACCTTGATAGGCTTTCGCTAGCCCCATCAAACCTCTCAGGTAGTCTTGGCGCGAGCATCGGAACAATGGCAGTATTGCTTGAGCAACCGAACTGCCTCTTGATATCGTCCTTGTTTGAGCGCGTCAAATCCGGCTTCGAGTGACATAATGCATCTCCCTGAAGAAGGAGCAGCGGTATTTGTTGACCAAATACTCGCTAGATACACGGTTTGTCACAGTAGTTTCGGAAAATTTCAGAAATTCATCTACCAAAAGATAGAACCATTGAAATGAAAAACCCGCTTTCTCGAAGAAACCGGGTTTATGGGGATGAAACTAAATAAAAAATTTCATCGCCGCCAGCGATACTCAAAGAGTATCGCTGGCGGTAGATTCATCATCTTCTGAGTAATCTCCGCTTAAATATTGAGCAAGAAATTTGTCAATAACTTTTACAATTTCTCCGCACTCAGGGCTATCGGAAGACTCTTGGAGGATATCTCTATCTAAGACATCTAGCTGCTGATTTTCTATCACCAGCTCTTCTTTCAGCAGAGATTTACCTAAATCAAGTGGAAATTGCTGAAGGGAGTCCTCAAGCGATCGCAAACTTTCTACTAAGTCTAACTGCAATCGATCTACCATTTGGAGACGAGTCTCTACGTCAGACTGCGATTGCACAAGCGCGTCGAAATACTCTAATGAATCTAAGGGCAAGTCTATCGCGGGGAGGCGTTCATCTAAATCAATGTCTAAATCAATGTCTAACAGCTCGACCGGAACACTTCTAGTTGAACTAGCCCGTAACTGCTGCGACTTTTGGCACTCTTCAGCACTATTAGCCAACAATTGCTGTAATTTTTGACAGGTTTTAGGCAAATTAGCCAGCAACTGCTGGGATTTTTGGCGCTTTTTAACGCCATCAGCTCGTAACTGCTGGGATTTTTGGCACTCTTGAGCCAAATCAATCCGTAACTGTTGTCTAGATTGCAACTGTTTATCTGCGGGTGGGCTAGCAGAAACTAACAGTTTTTTTTGATGTATACTCATTTAAGTTATATTTTGTAATTTTTCTGAAAATTTTATTTTCATACTACTTATATATTTTACAAACAACAATTAAGAATTTATTAAAATGAGCTAAAATCGAGCTAATAAATTTAATTTATAAATCAATTAAAAAGTAGTAAACCTATCTCTAGCCTTAGGTTCATCCGATTTAAACTCAGGCATCCCATCTATTAGAATTTAAACAGAAGCCACATTTTGCTAAACTTTGGCTTGAACGTAGGCGTTTGATTCAGAGCCATGACTTCCCAGATTGCTTCCATGTCCTTAAGTGCGATCGCTCAAAAAACTCGTCAAGCAGCGCGAAGCTTGGCAGTGTTGTCCGCAGAGGCGAAAAATCAAGCGATTGAAGCGATCGCGCAAGCGCTAGAATCCTCAGCATCAGAGATTGTGGCGGCGAATGCGGCAGATTGCAAGGCAGCGGAGGCGGCAGGAATTCCCAAACCGCTTTACGCTCGCTTGAAGTTAGATGAAACAAAGCTAAAAGGCGCGATCGCGGGAGTGAGAGATGTGGGGCGTCTGCCCGATCCCGTGGGCGCAGTGCAGGTTCACCGGGAACTGGATGAGGGATTAATTCTCAAGCGCGTTACCTGTCCTCTAGGCGTTCTGGGAGTGATTTTTGAAGCGCGTCCCGATGCAGTGATGCAAATTTCCACTCTTGCCATCAAATCTGGCAACGGTGTTATCCTCAAATGCGGACAGGAAGCAGTGCGTTCTTGTGAAGCGCTGGTGAAAGCGATTCGCCAGGGATTAGCGAAGACTGAAGTAAATCCAGATGTAGTGCAATTGCTGACAACGAGAGAGGAAACCTTAGAACTGCTGAAATTAGATCAATTTGTAGATTTAATTATTCCTAGAGGTTCTAACTCTTTTGTCCGTTTTGTGCAAGAAAATACTCGGATTCCTGTTTTGGGTCATGCGGAAGGGATTTGTCACGTCTATGTGGACAAAGCGGCGGATCTGCAAAAAGCTATCTCGATTACCGTAGATGCCAAAACCCATTACCCAGCCGCCTGCAACGCTGTGGAGACTCTGCTAGTGCATCAAGCGATCGCATCGGAATTGTTACCGCAAGTTGCGAATACTTTGCAATCAAAAAATGTAGAATTGCGAGGAGATGAAAGCACCTGCGAAATTCTGAACATTACACAGGCGACTGAAGCCGACTGGGCGACAGAATACAGCGATTTAATTCTCTCAATCAAAATTGTGGATTCTCTCTCAGAAGCGATTGACCATATTAATACCTACGGTTCTCGGCATACTGATGCCATCGTGACAGAAGATACTGCTGCTGCAACTAATTTTCTGGCACAAGTCAATGCTGCTGGAGTCTTTCATAACTGTTCAACTCGCTTTGCCGATGGCTTCCGTTACGGATTAGGCGCAGAAGTGGGAATCAGTACTCAAATGATGCCTCCTCGCGGCCCTGTAGGCTTAGAAGGACTGGTGACATACAAATATCAAATCGCAGGCGATGGGCATATTGCTGCCACCTACAGCGGTGCAGATGCCAAACTCTTTACTCATCGAGATTTGTAGACACCGAATCTAGGTGTAGTAGAAATACTCGGCGGAGAATCTCCCTAAATTTTCTCACCCCCGAAAGCAGCCCAGTGAAGGTCGAAGATAAATTTTTCCAACAGAAGCCCAGGAAAAATTTTATTCGCGAGTGCTGGGGTGTACTTTAAAGTAGGATTGAGGTTTTTTAAAACCTTAAAATACTTACCGAGCGATCGCTAACTTTGCCAGTTGCCAAGGAGAATTCAGGAATTATTTAATTCAAGAAGAAGCCATTATGAACTCACAACTATCACTTTATGAACGCCTGGGCGGTGTTTACAATATTGCAGCCGTAGTCGATGATTTCATTGACAGAATCATGGTTGACCCGAAATTGAATGCAAATCCTCTCGTAGATGAAGCACATCACCGAGTGTCAAAAGCAGGTTTCAAGTATCTGGTTACAGAAATGGTTTGCTGGGCGACAGGTGGCCCGCAACAATATACGGGTCGTTCAATGCACGATTCTCATGTTCATCTGAAAATTTCTCCTGAAGAGTGGGAAGTATTTCTGGCGGATTTTCAACAAAGTTTAGATAAGTTTGAAGTTCCTCTGACAGAACAGAAAGAGCTATTTGATATCGTTGCCAGCACTCGGCAAGATATTGTTGAATGAAGGCGATAACGATGATTTAATCTTTTTCTGCTTCAGTGAATAAACAGCAGCATGACGATTGAGAATAAAAACTGGTTTGCAATGGCTTTACAGTTGAGGGGATCGGTCGCACCGACTATTTTTCCCCGCGTTCTTTTGTGTGGAGGGTTTGGTTTTTTCGTTTCTATTCTCGATTATTTTAAATTACCGATTGCTGGAAACCTTTTAGATAATCTGGTTACTAATGTTGTTTATAATCTGGTTTTAGGCTTATTATTGGTTTTCCGGACAAATACGGCTTACGAGCGGTTTTGGGAAGGGCGCAAATCCTGGGGGCTTTTGGTGGTGAACGTCCGCAATTTAGCGCGGCAAATTCAAGTATCGGTTGCGGAACGAGAATCAACAGATAGAGAGGATAAAGCAACAGCGATGCGGTTATTAGGAGCTTTTGCGATCGCAACTAAGTTACAGTTGCGACAAGAGGCTTTAAACGACGAGTTAGAAGAGATAGTAACTCCATCGCAATTTCTTCAGCTCAAAAGCGTTAAAAACCCTCCGCTAAAGATAGCATTTTGGATTGGGGATTACCTACAGCAGCAACACGAGCGGAACTCCTTAAATAATAATCAGTTAGCTGCAATGAATGGATTGCTAGATCAAATGGTAGAAGCTTTAACTGGCTGCGAACGCATTTTAAAAACCCCCATTCCTTTAGCTTATGCGATTTACCTAAAGCGACTGTTGCTGATCTATGGCTTCGCACTACCTTTTCAACTTGTCGATACTTCCGGCTGGTGGACAGGGCTAGGTGTCGGTATAATTAGTTTTATTTTATTTGGGATTGAAGAAATCGGTAATGAAATTGAAAATCCTTTTGGACGAGATCCGAATGATTTACCATTAGATGATATTTGCACCACAATCATTGAGAATCTTGAAGATTTAACGAAGATACCGGAGCAAAGTTTAGGAGAAATTTTGGCTCCTCAGGTTTGAAGTAGCAAGGAAATTAAGTTTTTGACAAAATGGATAGCATTCAGCTAACAGGAATTCGCTGCTACGGCTACACTGGTTACTTACCAGAAGAACAGGTATTGGGGCAATGGTTTGAAGTAGACGTAACTTTGTGGCTAGATTTGGCACCAGCAGGCATCAGCGATGCCATAGAAGACACTCTGGATTACCGCGCGGTGATTTCGACAGTGAAGGATTTGGTAAAAACCGCTAAGTTTGCCCTCGTAGAAAAGTTAATCAGCGCGATCGCAGATGCCATCTTAGAATTCAAACAAGTGTCACAAGTCCAAGTGCGGTTAACGAAACCGGGCGCACCGATTCCAGACTTTGGCGGCAAAATTACGATTGACATTACGAGGGCGAATCAAAAGGGCAATGGGTAGAAGACCCGTAAACAAGGAAGGATGAGCAATTAGCGATTAGATTTGACAGCAATTTTTTGTGGGGAAACAAGCGTGACTTTTCGCATTTTGAGCTTTGACGGGGGCGGTATCCGGGGTGTCATTTCGGCAACGATGCTGACGGAGATTGAGAAAATTATCGGTCAGCCCTTAAGCCAATACTTCCACTTAATTGCAGGAACCTCTACCGGGTCAATTTTGGCGGCGTCGATTGCTAGCGATCGCACAGCCCAGGACATCGTGGATGTGTACCAGAACAAAGGGACTCGAATCTTTCCCTACCGAAACCTTTGGTCGGCGCAACGGGTAGGGTTGCTTCTTCAGTACGGCCCTTCTGCCCCTAAATACTCAAACAAAGGTTTGATTGAATCTCTTAAAGAAGAATTTAAATACAAAAAACTGTCGGATATCACTTCAACAAAACTCTTAATTACTGCCTACGACACAATTAAGCGAGAACCGATTATTTTTAAAAGCTGGCGCAAAATATTTGCTGAACTTCCCTTATGGGAAGCGTGCCTCTGTTCTGCTTCTGCCCCAACTTTTTTTCCTGCCTATAGACTGGATAAAAAAGAAGAAGGGATTGCCCAAGGCGGAGATACAAACTCGATTACGTTAGGGCAAGAAGCCGCAGAAGACAATGGTGATTACAATCAAATGCAAATTGAAATCATCGGCGGGGCGGGACGCGGTCAGATTCGTAGCATCATTGGTTACAGAGGCGGGACTCGGATGGCGCTTGTGGATGAGCCGTGGAACGTAGTGCCTAATAATACTTCTGCTTACCGGATTACTAACGTATACTCGGTGATTGACGGTGGTGTTGGGGCAAATAATCCCACAGCTTGCGCGATCGCTGAAGCCCTGCGGTTAGGTTATAAACCCCACGAAATTTCAGTTTTATCCCTCGGTACGGGAAGTCTTACCCGCGCAATTCCGCTTGAAAGTGCCCAACAATGGGGTGCGATTCAGTGGGCACTCCCGATTCTTGATGTAATTTTTGATGCTTCGTCAGATATTAATAGTTACATTGCTAAACAGGTGATTGATGAGGATAGTCGTTACTTGCGCTTGCAATTTAAACTCGATAGCAAGTTGACTGGGAAACGATTGAGTGACGATATCGATGATGCGAGTCCGGCAAATGTCATGAATCTAATTGAAGCCGCCAAAGTCTACATCAACCTACCACAAGTGCAAAGATCGTTGAGGGATTTTATAAATAGTTAGCAGACTCAGAAAAATTAAAAATAAGATGATTTTGAATGGTCTTACCATTGGGGCATTGCGGCGATTAATGCTCTAGCAGATTCGCTATCTAGTGGCTTGGAAAAGAAGAATCCTTGCCCAGCTTCGCAGCGTAGCGATCGCAGTTGTTCCATCTGAGCCGCCGTTTCTACACCTTCTGCGATCACATCTAATCCCAGATGATGAGCCAGCGTAACAATCGTTTTTACAATCTCAGAATTTTCGCCTGCATCCATCCGGCTAACAAAGGAGCGGTCAATCTTCAGAGTATTGAGCGGAAAGCGGTGCAAATAGCTCAAAGAAGAATAGCCGGTTCCGAAGTCATCAATACTAAGTTGAATTCCGGAGTTGCTTAGTTGCTCTAAACTAGCCGTAGCGGCGGCAGCATTTTCCATCACCACACTTTCGGTAATTTCCAGTTTTAGACTTGGTGCTGGTAACTCGGTTTCTTGGAGAATTTGCTGAATTTGCTCGACTAAATTAGGTTTGGAAAACTGTCTGCCGGAAAGATTAACGCTGATGGTTAATGGTGCTAAGTCAGAAAATTCTTGTTGCCAAAGCCGCATTTGACGGCAGGCTTCGCGCAGAACCCACGCTCCCAAAGGGATGATTAAACCTGTTTCTTCTGCGATCGGGATAAAATCAACTGGGGAAATCAAGCCGCGAAACGGGTGAGACAAGCGTACCAGTGCCTCGAAACCAGTAATTCTGCCAGTCATGAAGCAGACAATGGGCTGATAGTGAAGCAGGAAAGAATGACTGAAGGATGCGGACTCACGACTGAGTGAAGAGTAACCAGAAGAATTGACAGTTTTTGTTTGAAGCCGGTCTTTTACCTCAGTTCTGGCTAGGGCTTGTCTGAGATCGTTTTCTAGTTGCAAGCGAGCCACCGCATGAGTGTGCATAGCGGTGGTAAAAACTTCGTAACGGGCTTTGCCTAGTGCCTTGGCTTGATATAAGGCGATGTCGGCGTCACGCAGAATGTCTCCGGGGTAGGGGCAAGTTTTGTAAGTGCCTGATGAACCTCGTTGCTCGATTGCACTTAAGGTAATGCCAATGCTGGCTGTCACAACGACTTCGTGTCTGTCTAGGTTGAAAGGATGCCGGAGGTCTTTTTGGATGCTTTTGGCGATCGCTTCTACAACGTCGATATCTTGAATTTCTTCTAAGAGGATGACGAATTCATCGCCCCCAAGCCGTGCCACAGTATTGCTGCTACACACAGAGGCTTGCAGGCAAGAAGCGACGCTACTTTGCAGTCGCTTTGCTAACGCAATCAGCAGCTGGTCTCCGATGACATGACCGAGGCTATCATTGACGACTTTGAAGCGATCGAGATCTAGAAATAAGACGGCAAACAGATATTCTGGCTGTCTTCTGGTTCGCGCGATCGCCTGGGACAGTCGCTCCATAAATAAGGCTCGATTGGGCAAACCTGTCAGCGGATCGTGAAAGGCATCATAGATGAGATGTTCCTCAGCCACCTTGCGGTCGGTAATATCCGTCTGCGATCCTGCCATCCGGTAGGCTTTGTCATTGGCATCTCGAATCGCCATTCCTCGACAAAGCATCCATCGGTAGGTTTTATCCTTATGTAACATCCGATATTCTTTCTCGAAGTGGTGAGTCAACCCTTCTACATGGGCAGCGATCGCGCTTTTGACTCGCTCCAAGTCTTCTGGATGTACGCGGTTAAACCACTCCTCCGGGCTGTCGCCAATTTCATCCTCCTGGCAACCCAACATCGATTTCCATCGCGGCGAAAAATAGAAGGTTTCCGCTTTCAGGTTCCAATCCCACAAACCTTCATTACTCCCGCGAACCGCCAGCGCATACCGCTCTTCGCTTTCTCGCAGCGCCTCTTCCGCCAGCTGGCGTTCGTTCGCCGTTGCCAAGACATTCGCAACCGCTTGCAAAAAATGAACTTCGTCTTCCGTAAACCTTCGGTAGTCAGGGGTGTGAACGCTCAAAACACCGAACGGGTTCCCCTGACTATGAATAATCACACTCATGCCAGCGATCGCACGGTGGTTGTGCAGCAGTGGCGTTCCAGAAAACCGCGTTTCGATCCGGAGGTCTTCCACAATCACTGGCTTCCCCGTCAGCAAGGTATATCCTGCCTGGGAACGATCGTGGGCACCGATGATTGCCGAACCCACCAACCCTTCCTGCCAACCAACGCCCGCTCGCATGAACAAAGCATTGCCTCCCGGCATCAGTTCCAGAACCTGGCAATAGGGCACTTCCAGGGTTTGGGCAACCAGCTTCACCGCTTCTTGCATCAGCGTATCTAGATTGGTGCCAGAGAGCGCCCCTTGCCCCAGTTGCGCCACGACTGCTGAAGCCCGCGCATGGGATTTTAGTTCGTACTCAGCAGCTTTGCGTTCGGTAATATCTCGTTGCACCGCTAGCAAATGGGTAAACCAACCCGTACTATCTGCCAGCGGTAAGATATTCAGTTCTACCCAAAAATCGGAACCGTCTTTACGGTAGTTAATCAACTCGACTCTGACTGGCTCCCATCGTGACAAAGCTTGACGAATTTTATCGAGTTGCGATCGCTCAGTTTTCGGCCCTTGCAACAACCGCGGAGTCTTACCGATTACCTCTTCCGGTTGATAGCCGGTCATTTGGGTAAAGGTCTGATTTACATAGACAATTCTGGGGCCAAGCGGCTCTTCCAATGGCTCAGCTTCTGTAATGACAATCGCGTCATTTGCATTGATAACAATGGATTCTAGTAGGCGCAGGCGCTCCTCAGAGAGCGTAAAGAAACGCTCCTGCTGTTCTTCCCCTGGTGGGTGCGATTGGGGGGCACGGGTTAAGCGGTTCAAACCACGGCGTAGTTCTTGTTGAGCCGCAACCTGACGAGCGATGATTCGCAGTGCTTCGGATTGTTTTGGGCTAATCTGACGCGGCACGAAGCTTATATTTTTATCAAAGATACGAGGGTGATAATTCGTATCCAGCTTAACTGCTTGATTCGCAGGCCGTTTTGGTTCGATCATTCATAAATGCTTTCGACAGGTTGGACACAGATAGGATGCAAACCCGTTTTATTAACCTTTGTTTTCTTATTTTGCCTTTTTTTTAAGGATCATTTTAATTTCTTAATGCTTCTCAATCCTCTAGGGAGGGATAACCGTGTTATAGGCAAGTTGTTGGCAAGCAGATCCCCTAAAAACGGCAAAAGGCAAGGGAATCGTCCCTTACCCTTTTTGCCTTTCCAAACTGAGCCTCTTTCCAGAAAATTTATCTTTTACCTTGGAGCCGGTTCAGCTTTCCTTTTAAGACTCGGTTTCGATAGGAAAAAACAGCATACTATCGGGTTCAAATCTCCAGGATATTCCTTCTGGATCTCGACCTTGGCTCCAATCTGCGAAGTATGGCTCACTTCTGCGTTTGTAAATGGTACTGGAATGAACATCCAGCCGCCTTGCAAGTTCAGATTGAATCAGCGCTTTAGAAGCCCTCTGTTCGTCAGTGGGTTCGTTTTCAGGTTCCTCAAACTCCTCGTCATCAGCTAATTCCTGTGGTTGCTGCTCTTTGCGGGCAGGTGCCACAGCTTCTGGAGCATCATTGACATAAGATTGGCGGGAAGGTTCGCTGTCATCAAAGATGCTACCTAAAGTGTTGGCAGTGATAAAGTAATACACTTTGCCTTTGTCTTGATAGTCAAGGGCACTTGCCCCAAATTCTTGGGCTTTTGTATCCAAGTACCGCTGCGCTGCTGCTCCAGAGAGATTCGCTTTCATTGCCAAGTCTAGTGCTGTAACGCGCCCTTGGGTTTCCTGAATCAGCTGATGGAAAAAAGGATTGACTTGCTGGCTCCACTTTTGCCATTGATAGTTTTGCCAAAGCCTTAAACAGATGCCCACCAACACCAGTGCCAGCACTACAGGCCATGCTACAAACAGGAAGGCGATCGCAAACGCCAATGGCAAGAGGACAACAAGAAAACCACTGGCACTACTATTTATTGTTTTTCCAGCCATGTTGCTTCCCTTATGAATTTACTTAGTCTTGATATCGCCATAACTGCCGTTGTGGCATAACAATCTAACTAATCTTTGCAAAGAAAGGGCGATCGCGGCAAAACTAATCGGCAAACAAGCAAAAGTTAAAAAGCAAAAGTCACACAAAAGGCAAAATCAGGCAAAAAAGAGGTGCTATCATTCGCAAAACAGATGATGGCACCCCATAGTTCTCCTTCCCTAACGTCAGCCGGGAAGAAACTTTATGTTTCCTTTGCGCTCTAATCCGACACTTTCAAAGTAGAAGAAGCTGAGCGTCCAAATTCTTCTGGTGCATATTGTAGATGAGCTTCTGCACCAGGCCAAAGGAAAGTGCCTGGAGTGACGGAACGGACGAGGTAGTGCAGGGAGTAGACTCCGGCTTCCAGGCGATCGCTATAGGCAACAATGCGATCGCGGTAAATTGTCTTGAAGCCAAAGTTATCTTCTTTTGCCTGCAATGCAGCCGTAGAAGTTTGGAAACTTGCATCCACTGCCTCAAACCCGGCTGGGAGCGGATCGGTAATGACCACACGATTCACTGGACGATCGGTAATAATCTCCAAACCGATATCAAACACCTGACCGCTTTTCACCGTCAACGGCTCATCAGAAGCATAAAGACTGAGCTTTCGCAACACCTTTTCTTCACTAGCGGGACGGATTTCGCGTGTCACCCGTAAGCCGTTAAATCTTCCCGGTTGATTTCCCTGTAGGCGATAGCGGTAGGCAACCAAGTAGTGCAACGTGCCTTGACCAGATTTTTGCACAATCAGATCGTGGCGATCGCGTGGCAACTGGGTCATCGGCACCTTAAGATCCTGGCTGGGGTTGGTGTATCCCTTAAACTGGGCCGATGTCAATTTTTTGCCAGCGAGTTTCACCGTTGCGGCAAAGTTAGGCGGTGTTGGCTGCGTCTGACTATATTCCACCAAAGCCGTGAGTGCTTGAGCGTTGTCGTAGGTATTCTGCCAAGTGCCGTTTCGTCGCAGTGTCAGGAGACTTTGCAACAACCGATCCAGGATTTCTGGGTTAGTCTTTTGCGCGATCGCAAGGCGTAAAGCTTGAGCTTGCGCTGTTGTTGCCGAGTTGAGCCAAGATAAACCTTGGGGTAAATTTACCGTAGCAGTGCGACCCGTTTGATAAATATTCTGCTGGAATTGTTTCGACAGAGTTTGAGATTCTTCTTGCCACTCTGGAAACTGAGATAGGTAACGCGCCAGCTTAATCTGCGTAACCGGATCGAATTGACTGCGCTGTGCGTAGATGTCTGCAAGGAAGTCATTGCGCTTTTCTCCCAGTTCCGCCAAAGCAGAGAGTGCTTCTAGTCGTACCTGATTCTTGCAGAGTGGTTGCTTACAAAAATCATATTGACCGGGATCTGCAAGAATTTTCTTCAAGTAAGTCGTCAAGCGAGACACCATTCTCGGTTCTATCGTCAGTCCCGCTTTCGAGGCTCTTGCCAAAGCTTGAGCTGCGTAAGGAGATACTAACGGATCGGACTTCTGTTGACCAGGCCAAGCGGCGAATCCACCATCCGGTTGCTGGAGTTTTTGCAGGTGTTCTAGAGATTGGTTCGCTTGTTGAGTTGGGTTGAATTGTGCAAAGGTTTGACCGTATTTTTGAGAAAGCGTTTGCAAGCTGGATGCGATCGCTAATTGACTCGCCGCCGGTTCCAAGAATGGCAATTGCTCATCCTGCAATACTTGACGCGCTGGTGCGGTAATTTCCGGTATCAGCGTACTGGCAAGGGAAATCTCCAAACCTCCCGCATCAGGGACAACCTTTTTATCCACATTCAGGGGAATTTTTACCTGATTCGTAGTGGTACCGCTTTCTACGACTTGTTCGGTAATCTCTAGCGCTTTCACCTCCAAAGGCACTTCAAACGCATCAGCAGTTCCATTCAACTGAGTAGTAAACTTCACCTGAGATTTACCGGGACTTCCTGCCACGATAGGAAAGCGATACGCACGAGTGCCAGATTCTGCTTTGGTTTGCAGATTAGCGGGTTTATTTGCAAACTGAAGCGAACCGTTCGCCACACCGTTAATTGCCAGATTTCCGGTTTGTTGGGTATTGTTCGTGACAGATAAGCCAGCTTCCAAGCGATCGCCCGGACGTGCAAATTGCGGCAAGATCGGGTTAGACAGCAGCGGTTTCGTCGTGATAAATGTCGCTTCGCCGTTGCCAAAGTGCAGATTACCATCGGTAGCAACTGCCATCACCCGCCACGTTGTCAAGTCATCCGGCAACTTAAATGTCACCTCTGCCTTCCCTGTCGCGTCTGTGAGAACCGAGCCGTTGTAGTAAGCTAAGGCTTGGAAATCCTTGCGGGTGCGGGTATTCGCTGCGCCTGCTGATTGTCCCCCGCCATAACCCCAACCTTTGGGTTTCGTCATTGAGGTTGGTTGCACCACCACATTAGGACGATTATCGCTAAATCGAGTTGAAATCGGCTGTTCTGCATAAACAGTCTGCACCAAATCCGGCGGACGATAACCGCTCAGTTGCAGCACCGCTTCATTTACCGCCATGACGGTAAACTGTCCTTGGGCTGGGTTGCCTTGTGCATCCTTGAGTTCTAGCTGTACGGTTTCTGGGACACCCGGTTCTAGTTGCGTTTGAATGGGGGTAACTTGGACTTTTAAATACTTATCATCCAAGTTAGTTTTAAAAGGAGCAAACCCAATCCGCACCAAGTTTTCTAAGCTTCCGGGTTCCACTTGGCTTAGGGGAACGCCTTGGCGAACTAATACCGCTTCTACTGCGGCATTTGGCAACATTTCCGGCGTTACTTGGAATTGAATTTGCGGCGCACCCCCTTTCACTTTGGTAATTGTCTTGTACAGGGGTTTGTCGCGGACAACGGCAAAATATAACTCGGCTTCCGGATAAGGAGATTGAATTAAAGCGGTAGCCGTTTCACCCGGTTTATAGGTGTCTTTATCGAGTTTGACTTCCAAGCGATCGCGATCGCTTTCTCCCCAACTCACCGCATTGCCACCCGTCGCCCAAATCTGCAAATCGGTTGCGGTAACTTCATCCTTGGTGTTTGCAAAGTTTGCTCGAATCCGGTAAGAACCCGATTCCGGAGGTGTCAGCGAAACAGATTGAGGAATGGTTCCAGATTTTACTTCGGTCTGTGCAACTGTCTTATATTCAACCTGATTTTTAGCAGTATTACTGCCTTCTACCACCCGCGTGACGCTGCTAAATTTCATCTGTTGCAGTTCCACGCGCACCCGTTGTCCTTCTATCGCCTTGCCTGTAGGATCGGTAACGATAACTTGGACGGGTAAAGATTGAAGCGCATCCGCAACGAAATTGGATTGTAAACCGATTAAGCGATCGCTTGGCAATACCGTAAACGTCTTAGAATCCGATACTGACAAATTCGACACATCGGAGACTTGCACATCCACCCGATAAGTCATCGGGTAAGGCACATCCTTCGCTATCTTGACAATTTGACTGTTCCCCTTACCATCTAATACCTGGTTTGATTGCAACACATCACTGGAAACAGTCGGACTTTCCTCAGGCCAAAACCACTGTCGCCCAAAGGAAAATTGCTCCCACCCTTTCGGTTTAAAATCAGCTTGCGATCGCGTGACGTAATATTCTGCCTTCCCGCCTTCTACAGGCGCACCAAATAAATAATTGCTCGTGGATTTCGCTTCAACTTGCTGGTCTTTTAGAGCAAATTCTTTATCTAGATTTAGCTCAACCTTAAAATTAGGCGGTTTAAACTCGGCAACGCGAAAGTCACCCAAAACCTCTACACCACTTTTGCCTTTCGCTTGAATCGAATAATAGCCAAGCGGTTGATTAGCCTTAAACGACATTTCTAGAGAAAAACTTCCAAATTCATTGGTTTTTTGAGTACCTAAATCCGTGTTTTTACCATCTGGATTTAGGAGAGTGACTTTATAACTAGCATTTTTGTCCTGCTGAATCTTGCCATTTTGTAAGTAGTAGGCAAAACCCGTAAACGATGCTTTTTCCCCTGGCTGGTAAAGCTGTCTATCCGAGAAGATTACCCCCCGTGAGACTGGCTTCCCATCATCCCATCCAGCATCAACACCATAGCCATAAGCACCGCTATATTCTTCCGTGCGGACAAATGCCCAATCTTGATTTTCACGGGCAATTACGAGCAATTTAGGCCCTTGTTCAAATCCAGTTCTGGATTTTGTGCATTGCTGCATATCCTCACGACGCAACAGTAATGTCCCCGCTTCATCCGTTTTCCCTGATGCACAAGGTACGGGTTGAGGACGAGATTTTGTCTCTAATTTCGACTCATAAATCTCTACAGGTGCAGATGCTACGGGAGAACCATCTGAGAGATGATGCACGCGAATCAATCCCGAATCTGGGAACCACTGTGCAAACACTCCCAAATTAGTCAATTCCACCATTCCATAAGTCGTCGGTTCGCGCCATTGTTGCTTACCATTTTCTTCATAGCGATTAGTTCGCGCCTGAACTCCATAAGCTAACATTCCCGTAGCAGTACCCAGTTTTTCCTGGATGGGAACAGGTACATCAATTAACTGATTTTTCTTACTCGATACCTTGACACTTTGCCAAGAATTGGGATTCGGTAATAAATCATTCCCATCGCCTTTGGGATAAGTGGAATCTACATAAACTAAATCTGTCGGCTGCAATACCCGATAAGCCGCTTTATACTTTGATTCGGGCAAGTTTACAGTGGAAACATTTAACTGTAAATCTTTACCAGATGGGAAAATATTTAGATTTGATGGTACCCAAATATCTCCAGCTACGTCGCCTGTCTCATATTTGAGCGTAACTGGCTTTTCCAATGTTTGCCCAAACTTATCCTTGAGTTTTTTACCGATAGTAATTGTATAAGTAGTGGCAGGTTCTAATGCCCAAGGGTTGAGACTAACAAGACTTTCTCCATCAGGAACTTGAACCAATTTAGGAGTTTCTTTTGGCGTAGGAGTTACAGTAATATTCTCAATCGCTGAATCTGCGTCAAGCCCGTTATTAAATTGCAGTTGAGGGCTTCCTTTGACAAACCGACCATAAGTCCCTCCGGCATCGGGTACTCCGTAATATTTAATTATCAGTAATTTCAAAGGTGAATAAGTAGCTAGCTGACTAGCATAAGACATCTCACTGGGGAGATTCCCCCGATTAGGACGCAAACCCGGAGAAAATTCTAAGCGGTAACGAGTCGCTTTTTCTAAAGTCTGCTGCGGTACTAAATTATATGTCCAGTTGCGGGTTGAAGGGTCAAGTTTCTCCTGTGGCTGTCCATTCTCTGAGGGTGTCTCTTTTTTTTCTAAATCAACTTTCAGCCGTATATCCTTCTGTTTTCCTTCCGGAATTAGCTTCAAATGCTCTTGGACTGAAGCGATATCCAGTTCTACATTTGAGTTAAATTTTAGAGTTGGCTTTAGAGCGATTGCTTGATTATCAGGATTTTCAGGATTAGTAGTCGGTAAATTAGTTAGTTTAATCGGTTCGGTATTGAAAGTCCACGCCAAATCCTTATCCAGACGATGATTTTTTAGATCCGCCAAACCAGCTTTCAGAGTAACTCTGACTCGCGTCGCTTTCGGCAATGCTTTGTCGGCTTGAAATCCCACCATTCGTGGCGTTAAAAATCGAAATTGTCCCGGTAGCGGCGGCAAAATCTCAAATTGTTTCAGCTTTTGCTGTTGCTCGGGGCTATCAAGACTCTCAACAGGAATTAAAGCATCTTTAAATCGAATGCGAATCTGCGCTAGAGGTTCAACTTCCCCAGTCGGGCTAATTTCCTCAATCCAGTCTGGGAGTTGCGGCGTCGCTAGCGAAGGAACTGCTGGAAGCGGTTCATTTCCAGAGAGATTAATCACGCCACATCCGGCTATCCCCAGTACGAATGCTACGACAACCAGAAACCGCATCCAAATTCTCACGATTGTGCCTATCTGTTGAAAGGATTTATCTGTACTATCCTGTGCAAGAAGGGAAGACAGCGAATCTGTATCAGGAATTGAAACTGGCATAACTTTTTCCCTCATTGCAGGTAATTCATCGGAGGGTAAACTACAAGAGTTATCCCTACATGACCCACTAACAAGAGGTCTACATCTCAACGACTCGGTCTTCCGGGTAGCTGAATCATTCCGCTCAAAATCTTT
Source organism: Trichocoleus sp. Lan (assembly GCF_039961855.1). Lineage (NCBI taxonomy): Bacteria > Bacillati > Cyanobacteriota > Cyanophyceae > Leptolyngbyales > Trichocoleusaceae > Trichocoleus > Trichocoleus sp. Lan. Next base: position 211,604 of record NZ_JAMPKA010000003.1, read on the forward strand.
ACTTTATATTGAGCTAACGCTACTCACGCTCGGCTAAGCTCTAGGCAACAAGTCTAGGGAAAGCAGTCCAACCCATTGCCTTATCCACCATCCTCAACAGAACTACCTGATTCTGACGATACCCCAATGGATAATGAACTGCAAAACCTAGTTCCAACTTGCTGAGAGCGATTCTTACTTTCATTTGGCAATAGCGCATGGACTGTTTTTTTGGGGTAAATATGGGTATCTACCACATGACAGATAGAGTTCGTCAAACTACTATTGTTCCTGATGGTATTCTCAGCTTGAACGTAGAACGGCGTAAAAATGCTAAGCGACTTTTAAGCTGTGTTTTTGTGGGAAGAAAATTATGTTGTCCCAATTTTTGTATTAAAAGTCGTTTCTCAAACTTACAGGGGAGGATACGACGAGAAGCAGACAAAATATGCCCAGCTAAGTGAGTTGTATTACGTAATTTACAACCCTAGATATTTAAGGGGCGACCAACATGACGCTTTTGAAGTGGATCGCCTGGTTGATAGTTAAACTCCCTTGGCTTAAAGCCAAGGGAGTTTAACTATCAAGAAAAAATATTTGCTACAAAGCAGCTGCTAGGTAAAATTGCTAGCATCTACTCAAAATATATCAATTTCTGTATTTGTCGTACGATTATTACAAATATACCATTTCTAGTTGTTAACCACAAGAGAGTTTACTAAATATCATTCAATACGGCTAGCATCTTTTAATACAACTTAGAATTTTTGAGATTTTTCCGCAATCCAAGCGGCTAGGCTATCTTGATTCTCCACTCCTTCCACTACATAGTTCATCATTACTACCGCTTCTGGTTCTGGTGCCACTAATTTATAGCCATTCAGTCGTAAAAAAACGTCGATGACAGCAAGAGCGATTCGCTTGTTGCCATCGACGAAACTATGATTTTTTGCCAGACCATAGCCGTAGGCTGCTGCCAGATCAAATAGCTTTGCATTTTCACTGTAAGAGAATAAGTGCCGAGGTCTGGCTAGACTCGCTGAAAGTAACCCTGCATCTCTCAATCCAGACCTCCCCCCATGTTCTGCAATTAGCTCTTCATGTATGGCGCTTACTGCTGTCTCAGGCACCCATCTGGGTTCCTTCATTTAGCTAATTCACGAAAGGCATTGCGGTAGTTTTTACGGGTCTCTGCAAAAGCCTGCATTGCGGCTTCAAAATCAGGATCGTAAGCAGTTATTTGAACTCCATCTGGAGTTTCTGTCAGGAAAATGCTGTCTCCCTCACTGACATTTAGCTTTTGCAATACTTCTTTAGGGAAGGTTGCTCCTAAAGAATTGCCAATCCGTCGAATTTTTAGAGTATGCATACTATCACCTCTTAATTGGATAGTAACTACATATGTTATAACATAAACTTATAGAATGGAATCCCCTTGTTTAGTCATTAAGGGTTTGACAAATTTTCCTGATTCAAAGATGCGATCGCGTCTATCCAAATCGCTCCAATCTTCTAAAGCGCGATCGCATCTCTCTACAAAATAGTTAAACAGGCGAGACGGACGCACTTTGAAGGTTGGTAGCGTTCTTATCTTTGTTCAATTGTGCTTCGATTGCATCGCAGGCAACTTTAACCCCGTTTTCTGCTCGTACCTTATTGCCAACTTCTGTAGCTTTAGCCTGGTAACGAGGTTCGCGCAACAGGCGATCGAGTTCCTTAGCCGCACGGGAAGCTGTGTAGCGATCGCGATCGATAGTTCGTCCGACTCCTAAACGAGTAATCCGTGCAGCATTGTCTGGTTGGTCGTTGCTAAAGGGTACCACCAACATCGGGCGACCGGAACGCAACACCTGCGCGGTTGTGCCCACGCCTCCTTGATGCACAATAGCAGCAGCCCGATGAAACAGTTCCGAGTAGGGAGCGTAGTCAAAAACACCAATATCTTTAGATTGCAACTCTTTTGGCAGAGAGGGGTTATTGTTGCCAACCAGCAATACAGCCCGATAGCCCAACTTTAAGGCAGCTTTGGCACTTTCGAGGTAAAACTTGTCAGCAACCCACACGGCGGAACTTCCCAAAGTAAACACAATTGGCGGATCTCCCGCATCCAAAAATGATGCCAGTTCCGGAGATAGACCAGTATCGCCATTGCGATCGTAAAAAGTAAATCCGGTAACGCAAGTTTGTTTTGGCCAGTCGGGTTGAGGAGTTGCGAGAGCTTCTGAAAATAAAGCCAGCACTAAGTCGGGGGAGTTCATCCCTTCAAACATAGAATCAGCAAGGGGAGATAAACCAAGCTTCGCCCGTAATTGTCGTAGGGGTTCATCCCACGAGCTGAAACGATTTTTAGCGAGGCGGATGAGCGCTCCATTAAACCCAGGGCCAAGTATGCGTAGATTCAGCCAACTGGGGAAAGTCGCCACTACTGGGGGATCGTAGGCGGAGAGGAACGACATCGGAGACAGTACGCTGGAAACCCAACGAATTCCCGTTTTCTCAACAACGGGCGTTGCTGCGAAGCTGAGGGGGTGTGTCACCAACAGCTCTGCATCGCGCACTGCCGACATCAGATCCTCATAAGTTTCTTGGACATAGGGTAAGATTGCTTGGCGAAAGACGTATTCTGTACCGTTTTGCTTGTCCATGATCAGACGCACAAGTTCTCGTTGCTGTTCGACGTCTGTAGGAAAATCTGGACGGACTGGGCGGAACTCAAGACCAGCCGCTTCGATTTTGTTATGGTAAAACTCAGCGGTGGCAATTACTGCTTGATACCCGCGTGCCTTTAATTCTAAGGCGATCGCTATATAAGGATGCAGGTCGCCTAGCGAACCATAAGTGTGTAGAACAATCTTCATAATGGCTACCGTATCTTTTTATAGATGAGTTACTTGTATTACTACAAAACTACGGCGGTTTAAGGGTACTTGCTTCATCCGATTGGCTGACCCTAGTGGGTGATTAGGAAGAATTACCCATCATTGTCTTGAGGTGGAAGCGTACCATCTGCCAGTTTCAAGCGCTTAGAGGGAAGATGCGATCGCGCATCCCCTAAAAACACCCTCATCCGGTAAAGGCGATCGCCACAATGAAGATAAGGGGGTAAGTCTTCGTTGGCGAAAGGGTTAAGCGATGAGACAACCCAAACAGTGGCAAATTCAAATGCAGGAACTCTTTTGGCGTTGGGGGAGAAACCAGAAATTTCGCGGATTCTTAGCTTTGGTGTTGCTGGGTTTAATCGTGCGATCGCTTCCTTATCTGGCACCCGTTCGTGCCAAAGATATTGCCCAGGATACGCAAGCGATTGAATTTAGCGATCGCAATGGACTTCCTTTAGGAAGATTGCTGACCCGCGACCAAGAGCATACCGCTGTGGTGCCGCTGAATCAAGTTTCGCCCCACTTTATCAACGCGATTTTAGCTGCTGAAGATGGCTCATATTATCATCACGGGGCGCTGGATCTGAAGGCTGTAGCGCGATCGCTTAAAGATTCACTTCAGGCGAAAAGGATTACCTCCGGTGCATCCACGATTACGATGCAACTAGCGCGGATGTTAGATCCCGTTCCCCGCACCTTACCGGGCAAGTTGCGCGAAATTTGGCTATCTTGGCGCATCGCCGCCGGGATGAATAAAGATGCAATCCTCTCTGCTTACATCAATCGCCTGCCAATGGGGGGGAATATTTATGGGTTAGAAGCTGCATCCCGTAACTATTTCGATATTCCGGCAAGCGAACTCAATCTTGCCCAAGCAAGTCTTCTCGCTGCTGTTCCGAATAATCCCACTTACTTCAATCCCTACGACCATTGGAAACGCCTCAAGAAGCGGCAGATTTATGTTCTGAATCGCATGGTTGAAGACGGTTATATTACTCGCGCACAAGCAGATCGAGCTTACAAAGAAGAGATTTCCCTAGCACCGAGACAACAGGGAATTATTGCCGCTCCTCATTTTTTATTTTGGGTATCTAATCAACTATCTAATTCTTCAATTCAAAATCAAAAATCTTCGAGCAAAGCCCCAGAAAACGCTATCCCCAATAGGATGTCCCAAATCCGCACCAGTATCGATCGCCCTTTGCAGCAATTTGTGGAAGCGCAAGTGCAGCAAGTGATTCGTACCCTCACCCCCAATAATGTTCATCATGCTGCTGCCTTAGTCATTGACAACCACACGGGGGAAGTTTTGGCTTATGTAGGTTCTCCCGATTACTTTAATGAAGCACAACTGGGTCGCAACGACGGAGTACAGGCATTACGTCAACCCGGTTCTACTTTGAAGCCTTTTTTATATGAATTTGCCCTACAAAACCGCACGATTCGTCCGAATACTATCTTGGCGGATGTGCCAACTCATTACGCGATTCCCGGTGCAAAACTCTATAGTCCTACAGATTATGATGAAACTTTTTTAGGGCCGGTACGAGTTCGCGTCGCTTTAGCAAATTCCCTAAATGTTCCGGCGGTGCGGGTATTAGAAAAAGTCGGCGTGCAAAATTTTCTAAATCATTTGCATCAATTAGGGTTTGAGCATTTAAATCGGTCGCCCGAATATTACGGTTTGGGGTTAATTTTGGGTAGCGGTGAAGTCAGTTTATGGGAGTTGGCGAGGGCGTATGTGACTTTAGCAAGACGTGGAGAAGCTACACCGCTAGTCACAACATTCTCCAACCTGCCATCTGCCGACCGAAAACCTTCCAAAGTGCCATCTGCCAACCCTTCCACCTGGGGATTGATTGCGGATATGTTGAGCGATCGCCATGCTCGTGCAAGTGCCTTTGGGGTAGACTCAGTGCTAGCTTTACCATTCCCCGCAGCAGTTAAAACAGGCACTTCCTCCGATTTTCGAGATACTTGGACGGTCGGGTTTACCACCGACTACACCGTAGCCGTGTGGGTGGGCAATTTTAACGGCGATCCCATGCGACAAGTTTCGGGGGTGACAGGTGCAGCACCCCTCTGGAATCGCATCATGTTACACCTCCATCAGAATCGAGAACCTGCCATCTTTCCCCCTCCAGAAAATCTGGTGCAACGCCCAATCTGTGCAATTTCTGGCTTACGCCCTACCCCAGATTGTCCCTCAGTAGTGCAAGAATATTTTTACGCAGAAGATATTAGCGATTATGAGCGTCAGTCAGGGACTGCAAAGTTGCCTCCAGAGTACGATGAGTGGTTAGCAAGGCAGCATCAACCAAGTTTTGTCTCTAGTGGCGTCAAGATTTTGTCTCCTCACAATGGCGATGTTTTCTTATTGCACCCAGGTGAAAAAACGAATCCCAAAGGTACAGAGAATGTACAGACAGAAATGCAACAACTAGAGTTTAAAGTCGCTGGAACGCGCAGCCAGTCAGTAGAGTGGTGGTTGAATGGGGAAAAACTGGCAACGCAGCCATCGAATTCCCTATTTTGGCAGCTTCGTCCCGGTCAGTGGATTTTGGAAGCAAGAAGTGGGGAAAAGACTGATACGGTAAGTTTCCAAGTGCAGTTAGGTAAATATCGGCAGACACGCCGGGGTTTCTCGCTCAAGTCAAATTAAACCGTAGTATTAACTGGGTGGTTCGGATGCCTTGCCCTCAAACACATCGTTAATGATTGCCAGTCCTTGTATTACACGCAGTAGCTGATCCTCTGACAAATTGACAAACATTTGGGCAATTTTGGCATGAGTTGTCTGGCGGAGTTGCTGAAGATATTCAAATCTAGCCTGAGTCAGTTTCAGGTAGGGCTTACGCACGTCAACACGCTGTAGGGGCTTTTTGATTGCCATGCCCCTACGATAAAATTATGCATTCACTAATTAACTGCGTAAGTCCTGTTAGGGAAAGGCTCTAGTGCTAAATTACCCGCAGGGCATTAGTCATAGCAAGTTTGATTGATTAGTCGTAATCTCAATCGACTTTGAAGAATACAAAATTTTTTGGTGCAATCTTGCCAAATTATGCAATACCCGCATTGACACCCTTGTTGTAACAGGTAGAAGATAGGGGCGATCGCTTCCCCCAGATTAACTATGCGCTTAAGTTTTTCTTTATTACAGTTTGTAACTGTGATAGCATCTATTCTGTCTTTTCCCTAAACAATTAGTGGAATCAAAATCCAGCGCTTTTACACTTAGGAGGATCGAAATGGCACTTAGCGACCAGCTCTTGAACCCAAGCAAAAAGGCTGAAGTTGTAGATGACTTCTGCAAATTGCTCGATGAGGAGGTCGCTTCCAAGTCAGGTATATCTGGTCTTGCCATAAAGGCAGGCTACAACGCCGTCAAGGGTATAAAGCCAGGGTACATTGGCTACGCTGTCGAGCAGTTCCTGCCAGGATGGTGTACAGCACTCGATCCCATTTGGAGCGAGAGTGTCCAGAAAGGAGATCCAGTCGCGCACTTCGTTGCCAGCCGCTCTCCCGCAGCAGATGCTATCCTGAGCGTTACCGATGCCAGGATGGAGAGCGTCAGAAGCAGCCTCGTATTGGGTACCTATAAAAAATTGCGCGGCTCGGCTAAGAAAAACGTGGAGGAAGGGATACCGGGATTGGCTAAGCTTCTCGAAAAACACACCTTGGTCTGAACGAGAAGGGAACGGTCACACTCTGGTGCGGGTCCCTGTCCAAACAAGAGTGTCGAGTACGGTAGAGCTGTTCAACCCGATGCCTCTACTTACAAAAAAAGCCGTTCTCTTGGTATCAGCCTAATTCAATCAGCATTTCTATCGTACTGACGCGAAAGCCGCAGGAAGAAAATAATCGCCGCGCCGCCTCGTTAGCAACAGTCGTATCGAGGCGAATTTGTTTGACTCCAATCGAGTTAAAGCGTTCAATCGCCTGCATCACCATCGCCTTCGCAATTCCAGCTTGGCGATATTCCTCTTCAACCCAGAGGTCGTGAATAAAAGCATATTCTTGTAAACGGTAAATCGGGATTTCCCGTTCTACCGTCGCCACCAGAAACGCCACCACTTGCTTATTTTCAGCCTCAGCGGCTAGGAAGATATTGCGATCGCGTTGCGGTGACGCTTCTAGAGCTGTGCTAGAGGCTATCCGACTCAACCACTTCTCATAACGCAACTCTGGATTCGGCAAGAATCCATACTTTGCTGAATCCCAAGCTTCATGCAAGGCACAAATCTTGGCAACCATCGGGAGGACAGATGGCACGTCAGCAGGTGTAGCAGGACGAATAAGCATATTTCAGTCTTTTGATGCTGAAACTGTATACTTGCTTATCCGTAGCATAGAAATGAAACATCTGGCAAAGGTGCGCGCACTTCGTGCCGCTTCGCTAACAGACTAAAGTCTGGCGCTATACAAACAAAGACTGCCTACGCAGTCTTTATAATGTTTGTTTCAGTCCGTATGTTTGTATAGGCACGAATTACATTCATTGGGTATTTTAGTAACTTATGACTCCTGAAAAGTTTTCCAATCCTTTTTTAAATCTCAATTATGAGTCTGCCTTAGAAGCTTTAGGCGATGATTATTTTGATCGAGTAGCAGCGGCAGACTTTCCTAAATATATTCTGCGCTTTCGCAACGATGAATTATTACCAATATTGGGACTGAAACCAGACACGGTGACAGACGATGATTTTATCGAAGCATTTGGGATGTTTCAAGGAGTTAGACCATTTTTAGCTTTGCGTTATCACGGCTATCAATTTGGAGAATATAACTCTCGCTTAGGCGATGGCAGAGGATTTCTCTACGGACAAGTGCGCGGTACGGATGGCGAACTTTATGACTTTGGAACGAAAGGGTCTGGTACGACTCCGTATTCTAGAGGCGGCGATGGTAGACTCACGCTTAAAGGTGGTGTCAGAGAAGTTTTAGCTGCTGAAGCACTTCATTATTTAGGAGTTCGTACTTCCCGCTGTTTATCAATGATTGAAACGGGAGAAGGACTCTGGCGAGGCGATGAACCTTCTCCAACAAGATCCTCGGTAATGATTCGTTTCAGCCGTTCCCACATTCGTTTTGGTACATTTGAGCGATTGCACTTTTTTGGACGCAAGGATTTAACTGAAAAGCTTTTAGACCATGTAATTGAACAATATTATCCTCACCTCAAAGATAAGCAAGACCGCTACATTCTGTTTTATGCAGAATTAGTCAAGCGGGTTGCAGAACTTGTTGCTCAATGGATGTCCGTTGGGTTTTGTCATGCGGTTTTAAACACCGATAATATGTCTATTACTGGGGAAAGTTTCGACTATGGTCCCTACGCTTTTATTAACACCTACGACCCCAAATTTACTGCTGCCTACTTTGACTATTACGGACGCTACAGCTACGGCAATCAACCAGGAATTTGCCAGCTAAATTTAGAAATGCTCCAACAACCCCTATCTGCGGTTATTCCTATGCCAGAGATGGAAGTTGCTCTATCCCAATTTGCCGAGCATTATAACCGAACTTACACCGCGCGGATGATCGGTAAATTGGGATTCGAGAATCTGCCCGATTTAGCCGCAGAAGAATTAGTGATGCAAACTCTGAAACTCCTGGTAGAAACACAAGTAAGCTATCACAGTTTCTTTTGGGAAGTAACAAATCAGTTTGACCGCAATTGGCGTGACGATGCGACAAATATTCTGAAAGCAGAAGAATTTTTGAATGCGCCTGAGGCTACAGCATTATTGGAAGACTGGAGAAATTTATACCTGCAAACTTTACTCAGTTTCCCAGATAGCGAACTGGATAATATAGCAACACGGTTACGTCGTCATAATCCTAAAACTGCATTAGTCAGACCCGAAATAGAAGCGGTTTGGGAGAAAATTGACCAAGAAGATAACTGGACACCGTTTTATGAATTGATTGAGCGACTGAGATTTCACAAGAATGCGATCGCTTAATTTTCATTACTTGTTTTTTCTGTGGTGATAAATGGCGTTAATGTATTGACAAAAACGAGATACAGCCGTTTTTAAATCCTTCAAAAAAACAAAAGGAGAGATATTGTAAATATCTCTCCTTTTGTTTTTTTATCAGAACATCCTATTGCATAACAACTGATTTAACTTCTTCATCTGGGGCAAGGAATGTTGCACCTACTTCTATCGTATGGGGACTCTTGAAGGTTAATTGAGCATCAGGCTTCTGGCAAGCTATCATTGTCTTGACGTGTTCCGCTTCATCATCTCGAATGTTTACAAACACATCGTAGAGGTTGTTGATGACGGGACGGCGTTCTTCTGGAACTCCTCCAGTTTGAAACTCATCGAACATATACAAGTCGCCGTCTCGATAGTAATTGATAGCAATTTGTGGGGCAGATGTAGCTTTTAATTCTGATTCATTTTCTTGCAAAAATGTATCGTAAGTATGATAAGCGTGTCCTTCAACTAATTCCATGAAATTGTAGGCAGAACGAGGCGAGAGAATGTAAAGAACAACGATCACCCAATAATAAAGTAAAGCAGTATGTTGTGCTAAAAATCTATCGAACCACTGCTGATTACCCCCTAAAGATTCCATAATCAGGAGGTGATGGAGTTCGTTCCAAGATTCCGCAAAGTGAACTTTTAACCAATCTGCTCTGCGCCACATTCCAACTGTTTCGTAAAGGTGCAAAACTGATAAATAGGCAAAGTAAGGAACACGAGCAACTGTTTCTAGGACGTAAAAACGGGGATAAGGGCGATCGCGGTAAATTGTGTTGATAACAAAGACTAATACACCGACAAGTAATCGAATCATTTGAAGAACCCCAAATATTTTGATTTATTGAAGAAGTTGAGCGGAAAGGAAGGCTGTTCGTTCTTTCTATTTGCATCCTACTCAACTCCTAAAAATAGAAAATCCGTAAATCTGACAGTGGCTGGAAGGACACTATAGTTACCAAAAGTAAAAGATTGACCCGCTGCAACTTGTCCAGAGCTTTATTAAGAAAGATTAAAATATTTGGCGGGAGCTAACTTCAGCGTCCCTCTGTTCAGAAGATTGGTCAGAATAAGCAAAGAAAAGAGCGATATCTAGAGGCATCAATGCTTAACAGCAGCCAGTGCATAGAGACAAAATGCCCAATCCAGTTCACCGTGGACTTAATCGGCAGTAAATGGTCTATTCTGATTCTCAGAGAGTTGTTTACAAGCGATCGCCGTACCCACGAGTTCCTAGAAGCATTGCCTGGAATTAGCACCAAAACGTTGATGATACGGCTCAGAGAACTAGAAGAGTATGGTTTGGTAGAACGCCGAGTCTACGCAGAAATTCCTCCCCGCGTAGAGTATTCGCTCACCCAGAAGGGGCGAGAAATTCAACCTGTGATGACAGCGCTAAAGCAGGTGGGAGAACGATGGCTCAACCGAGATGCTTGTGTTTGTCCTCTTGATGGGATAGCTTTCTAGGAAAGATCGCCTGCGTGACGCCGATTCCTAATAACAAAAATCTATGGGCAAAAGATATCGTTCGCCCTCATTAACGCGCTTTGTGAGCCGGGATGGGCAGTTGAACATCGTGCGGCGAGGGGTATCGGGATTTCATCGGGGCGATCTATATCATTTGCTGCTTACCCTTTCCTGGGGATGGTTCTTAGCGCTGTTCAGTCTGTTGTATTTAGTCTCCAACACGGTATTTGCCCTCATCTATCTAGCTGGAGGAGATTGCATCCAGAACGCTCAACCGGGTTCCTTCCTTGACGCCTTCTTTTTCAGCGTCCAGACGATGGCGACTATCGGCTACGGTGCGATGTATCCGCGTACGCCTTACGCGAATGCGGTGGTGACAGTCGAAGCGCTGGCGGGTCTTTTCGGAGTGGCAATGGCGACTGGACTGGCGTTTGCGCGGTTCTCCGTGCCAACGGCAAGCGTGCTTTTCAGTCGCGTGGCAGCGATCGCTCCCTATGATGGGGTGCCGACTCTGATGTTTCGGACGGCTAACCAGCGGCGCGACGTAATTGTAGAAGCGCAGATCCGGGTGACTTTAGTTCGCAACGAAGTCAATCGGGAGGGAGAATTCATGCGTCGGTTTTACGATCTCAAATTAGTTCGCAGTCATACATCCATGTTTGCATTGAGCTGGACGGTGATGCATCAGATTGACGAGACGAGTCCGCTTTATGGGGTTACGGTAGACTCCCTGGCTGAGTCGGAAAGCGAGATCGTCGTGATGCTGACTGGGTTAGACGAAATCGTTTCACAGACGATCCATGCCCGTCACTCCTTTGCCACGTCCGATATCCTGTGGAATATGCGTTTTGTGGACATCTTATCTAGGATGCCGGACGGGCGGCGCTCGATCGACTATACCCGCTTTCATGATGTGATGCCGATAGAATCTGTCAGGGCTAATAAGTAGCTGGAAAAAGATAGTTTTCCCTTCGCCTAAGTTCAGCAAACCCTATTGGAGACAGAGACTCAGGTAGTTTAACAATGGTTTTTTTCCTGAGACTTAATATCATTTTCTTTCAATTTTCACCTGCCAAGTTTCCAGTGTGGTACCGACAGATTGATCGAGATTTGTCAAGGCATTGAGATAATCAATCGTTGCATCCAGTTCTCGGTTTCTTGCCTCTACTAAATTATTCTGAAAACTCACAACCTGAAAAATTGACCCTCTTCCCAATCTCAGTTTTTCTTGTTCTATTTGTAGTGTTCTCTCAGCCAATTGCCTTGCTTGCTGGGCAAGTTGCACCTGTCGAAGACTTAGATTTACATTTCTAACTCTATCTGTTACTTCAATATCGATACTTTGACGCAGACTTTCTAAAGTATTTTCTGCTTTCTGGAAGTTTACTTGACTTCGTTGATAATCTCGTTCCACAGTGAGATCGCCGAAGGTACGGGACAAGATTAACCCAGCTGTTAGTTGGGTGGTGTCATCTAAGGAATCGCCGTAACCTGCATCTAAGTCTAAGTTCCAGCGCCGGTTATTATCTGCAATTAATCTTTCAAATTTTGTTCTTTCCAAGCTGAACTGTGCTTGCAAATAATCCGGTCTGTTTTGAAAGGCAATTTGTTTTAGATTATTTAAATCTAAAGACTTCGATTGCAATACTATTTTTTCTACAGGTTCAATATTAAGAGTTTGCTCGATATCTAGAATATCTAACAAAATTAATTTGACAGACTCCAAATTATTCCGAGCCTCTAACAAGCTGACTTCTCTATTTGCAATGTCTGTCTGGCTTTGAACAATTTCAACTGGCGCGAGTCGCCCAGCCTCAATCAAGGCTTGGTTAAATTCTAAAATTTGGCGGGCGCTTTCTAGAGAAATCTGCTCAATATTCAGTCTTTCCTGCGCTCTAAGTAAATTGCGGTAGGCTAAGATAGCTTCAGTGATGGTATTAATGAGAGTTGATTTTAAACCTTGAATATTTGCTCTTTCATCGAGTCGAGCAATTTCAATAGGAGCTTGATTAACTGCAACACCAGCACCTCGTAATAGAGGTTGAGTTAAACGTAGCTGAAGATTTGAGCCAAATAGATTGTTATCTCTATCAACATTGAAATTATTTATATTTGACGTTTGACCGTTCGTTTCCCAACCAAAACTCAGCCTACCTCCCGTAGGAACCGTGACCTCAACAGTGGCACCAACACCAAGATCGCTATTCGTGCTAGTGTTTCCACCCGAACCAAAGCGATCGAGATTAAATGATAATCTAGGCGTAAAATCAGGGACAAATCTATCTTCTGCCACTGCTAAGTCTTGTCTTTGGGCGATTCTTTCTAAATAAGCATTTTTGATATCTTTATTGTTTTGCAATACCAAGATAACAACATCAGCTAGGGTTAATTGAATCCCCCGCCCAGTTGTTACGGTTTCTTGTTGGTTGGGTTTTGGTTTCGCTTGAGCCAATAAAGCGGCTGGTTTCCTGGCTTCAGAGAACGTCTTTAAAATTGACCGAGATGCGGCAACGGGAGGCGAAGATTGGGGGCGAATACTTTTTGCCGATGGGGAGATACTAGATCCCTCCAACTCTGTTTGTAAAGGCGGGCTAGTAGTCGGAGAGGGTGGGAATTGTCTTGGCTGGGTGTTAAGCGTAAAAGTTGGACTGGTTTTAGTTGCGAGTGGGGAAACAGAAGAAGGAGCGATCGCATTCTTTACACCAGTTCCCCCTAAAACTATTGCTTTGCCTATGTTCACCCCCGGACTTTCTGAGACTGGAGCCGTTTTGAGCTTTGCTCTATCCGTTGGCGAAACCATAATCGGGCGTGCGAGTTCCGGCGTCTGTGTCTGAGCTGCTGTCCGAACATTAGCTGTCGTCGCTCTTACCGCCGTTGAATGAAGCTTAAAAACGGTGGCTAACGTTAACGTCGTGCCCAAAGTTGCACTCACAAGCAGAACGACCCCCCCAAAAAGAGAGCGGATAGGCGGCAAAAACCTACCGCTAGAAGCTGGAGGTTTTGAATCTGGGTCGTCGAGCTTGTGCATGATCGCGGATAGCTTTTAGCTGGTTGATTTTAGATTTTAGATTGAACAATTGCCGATTTAATCCAAAATCCAAAATTGAGTTGCTTTACGCAATGCCTGTAACTGAGGCTAAGAGTTACGCAATGCTTTCACGGGATCGAGCCGACTAGCTCTCACAGCAGGCAAAAATCCAGCGCCTACTCCTACCAAGAGTGCAGATCCTAGGGACAAAGCAGCCGTCTTGCTTTCAAATTCGTAAGGTAACTTAAAAGTTTCGGCGACAACCATCGTCAAGCCATGCACCGAGATAATAGCGGCAGTTCCCCCCAATAAACTCAGGATTGCCGCTTCCAGAATAAATTGCAGCAAGATGTCCCGCCTTTTTGCCCCAATTGCCCGCCTCAGCCCAATTTCTGGGGTACGCTCCATTACTGCTGCGATTGTGATATTGGCAATGCCAACGCCACCGATGAGTAGCGAAATGATTCCCACGGCTGTCAGCCCATTGGATGCCATTTCCAAGGTTTGCTGCTGCGCCAAGATTTCGTCTACGTTGTTCCAGGCATAAACCTCTTTGCCTGGGAAGCGCTGCTCCATCAGTTGCTTGGCTTTGTCTGCCAAATCTTCTAAGTCTTCTATTTTGTAAGGGCGTATCTTGAAGGAGCCAAGGTCGCGGCTACCCGTCAGGGCGTAGTAAAACGACATCGGTATCAATACCTCACCTTCAGGTTCCCCAAAAGATGGGGTAACGGTTGGCACGACCCCGACAACGACGTAGGGTCTTGAATTAGCATAAATGGTTTCTCCAACAGCTTTCTGACCTTTAAAAAGTTTGTCTACTAAAAATTGATCGAGCACCACGACAGGGCGATAGTTTTCAAAATCGGCAGGAGTGAAGAAGCGCCCCGCTACCAATTGCTTTCCCGACGTGAGCAGAAAGTCTTGAGTAACAGACCTCATATTAGGTTGGGCTTCTTCATCCTGAAATAAGGTTTGAGGATTCGGATAGAACCCACTAGAGGCACTGATTGCCCGCACGCCCTCTAGCCGCTGTCGCAAGTATTCCATGTCTTCTGACCGGAGTTCCCCATTCATGTAGACAGAGACTTGAGGGGCGTCTCTCTCAGCGAGTTGCTTGGCAATTACCGCTCGACTGATGCTGCCCACTTGAAGCGTGGCGCTGACTGCTGCTACACCCATAAAAACGCCCAAAGTGGTAAGGGTTGAACGCACAGGGTTACTGCGTAGCGAGTTACAGGTGAGCGCGAGGAGGTCGAAGGGGGAGAGGCTCATATCAACTTAAAAATTAGGAATTACCAATTACTTCTCATGTTTCTTTTTTCTGTTTCCCAGGCTGAGCATGAGAGCAAGGATATTAATTACCAATTACCAATTACCAATTACCAATCACCAATTACCAATCACTTTTCATCTTTCTTTTCTAATTTCTCTTGAACAATAACCGGCGTTCCTGGCTCTAAGGAAGCATCCGGTGGGGGCAGCACCACGGAGTCCCCCGGTTGCAAACCTGAAGTCACTTCTACGGTTGTTAATCCCTCTAGCCCCAAAGATACGTCCCGTTTTTGCGCCTTGCCTTGATCTCGTACCCAGACAAAGGGTTTAGAACCAGAGCGCTGTATGGCTTCCGTATTCAAAACCACGACGTTCTGGCGCTGCTGCAAAATGATTTCGACGCTGACTTGGCTGCTAGGAATTAATCTGCGGGTGGGTTGGTCAAGCTTGACAGTTGCAGGCACGGTGGCTTGTCCGGATTGGCTTTCCTGCTCGCTGCTGCTAGAAGTGCTAGCGATCGCTTGGGGATACAAGCTTTGCACTCGTCCGGTAAATTTCTTCGCATCGGGACCAATCACACTAATGCGGACACGTTGATTGCTCTTCACTTTGGCAGCATTCAGCGTGGAAAGATTGAGTTTCACCAACTCTTGCGTTGGATCGCCTAAAGTCAGCAGGTCATTCCCAATGTTGACGCCATTCCCATTCTTAACCATGATGTTGAGAACTTTCCCTTGAATGGGTGCAGTGACGATGTTGTTTTGGAGTTGCTGCTGAAGATTTTTGATTTCCAGCACCTTCATCTGGATGTCCCGACTGGTGGTAGCGACTTCTAATTGTGCCTGCCGCAGTTCAGTTTGTGCAGTCGCCACCTTGTCTAAGATTTCTTGCTGGTCAGTTTGACGCTGCTGCTGAAGGTTCTGGAGTTCTAAGTTACTTGTACTCGCTTCTAACTGAGCATCTCGTAAAGCAGACTGGGCATCGCGGACTTGTTCTTGCTGATTCTGGAGTTCGTTGGCTGGAATGAAGCCTTTGTCAGCGAGGACTTGCAGCTGCTTGAGTTCCTGTTGGGCAGCCGTTAGCTTTTCCTGAGCTTCGGCAATCTTCTGCTGATTGCGTTTGATGCTAAGTTCCTGTTTCCGAATTGCCGCCTGCTGATTGACACGATTTTGAAGTTCTCTTCGGGCAGTTGTTAGCCTTTCCTGGGCTTCTTCAACTTTCTGGCGACTGCGTGCCAAAGTGAGTTCCTGTTTAGTAATCTCCAACTGCTGGGCGTCGAGGCTTGTTTCTTGCTTGGTGTCGCGCAGAACGATGAGTTTTTGACCAGCTTGAACGCGATCGCCAAGTTGTACTAACACCCGTTCCACAGCGCTTTCCGCTGGGGATTTGAGGGTTTGCTGACCGCCTAATTCAACCACGCCACTTTCATTGATCGTGTTCTCAACGGTGCCTCGCTCTACTTTTACCAAACGCACCGCCACCGGATCGCTGGAGCGATTTAGCAGCAACCCATAAACTAGCCAACCTCCTACGCTGGCGACTGCTAGACCTGCTGACCAAGCTAACCATTTGACTCCAGCCTTGAATTCCGGTTTACCCAGGTTCCCAATTCCCAACACTTTGCCCGTCCAGTTTGCAGTGGTAAGCAAAAATTACACTGCTACTGATAATAGTTCACCGTTCAGTCTATTTTTGAGTGGGTTCGGATGCTTGATTTTGTCCGCCGTATTCGCCGCATTGCTGAATGAGTTTAGCGACTACACCTGTCCAGCCAGTTTGATGACTAGCGCCCAGTCCTGCGCCATTATCGCCATGAAAATATTCGTAGAACAGAATTAAATCGCGCCAATGCGGGTTATTTTGAAAGATTTCCGAATCGCCATAAACGGGGCGTTGACCTGATTCATCCTGAAGGAAAATTCGGATTAGCCTTTGCGACAATATTGTCGCAACTTCCCAGAGATTCATCATTTGACCAGAACCTGTGGGACACTCGACTTGGAAATCATCACCCAGGTAGTAATGAAATTTTTGAAGAGCTTCAATAATTAAATAATTAATCGGAAACCAGATAGGCCCGCGCCAGTTAGAATTTCCCCCAAATAAGCCGCTCCTGGATTCTGCGGGTTCATAATCTACCCGGTATTCTTCTCCATTTACCTCAAAAATGTATGGATTACTCGCATGAAATTTTGAAACGGAGCGAATCCCATAGGGGCTTAAGAATTCATTTTCATCGAGCATTTTCTCTAAGATCCGGCGGAGTTTATCTCGATAAGCGATCGCGAGTAATCTTCTAGCACCAACCCCAGGCGTTTCCATACACGCGACATTTTGTTTCAGGTTCGGGCGATTTTGAATAAACCATTGCATTCGTTGTTGAAAACCTGGAAGTTTCTCCAACATTCCTGGTTCAATCGTCGCAACTGCTAATAGGGGAATCAGCCCAACCATTGAACGCACTTTTAGGGGCAAATAAGTACCATCGGGTAAATGCAGCATATCGTAGTAAAAGCCATCAGCTTCATCCCACAGAGATGTCTCTGCATCGCCCATACAGTTCATCGCATCAGCGATATAAAGGAAGTGTTCAAAAAATTTGCTAGCGATATCTTCGTAAGCGGAATTTTCTTGCGCCAACTCAAGCGCGATCGCTAACATATTTAGACAGTACATTCCCATCCAACTTGTACCATCAGACTGTTCTAGGTTTCCGCCTGTAGGAAGTTCTACATTTCTGTCAAAGACACCAATGTTATCCATTCCTAAGAAACCTCCCTGAAATACATTTTTCCCTCCGATATCTTTGCGGTTCACCCACCAGGTAAAATTGAGTAGTAATTTTTGAAACACGCGCTCTAAAAACTTCTTATCAGCGCGACCATACATTTTTTGTTCAATCTTGTAAATGCGGAATGTTGCCCAAGCATGAACCGGCGGATTACCATCGCTGAAATCCCATTCATAGGCTGGTAATTGACCATTGGGATGCATATACCATTCCCGTGTCAATCTATCGAGTTGCCGCTTTGCAAAATTCGGATCGATTGTTGCTAAGGGAATGACATGAAAGGCTAAATCCCAGGCTGCAAACCAAGGATATTCCCACTTGTCCGGCATGGAAATAATGTCATCATTGAAAAGATGAATCCACTCAGAATTTCTAATGCTTTGGCGCGACTTGGGTGACGGATGAATCGGATCGCCTTTTAACCATTCCTCTACAACATAGTAATAATATTGCTTATTCCATAACATTCCCGCGAAAGCTTGTCGTTGCACATTTCGCCTGTCTTCCATTAGCGAACAGGGAGAAGTAACTTTTTCGTAAAATTCATCAGCTTCTTGTTTGCGATTTTGGAAAGCTGTGTCAAAATCCGCACCAAATGGTTCTGCAAAGTCAGGTGAATCAGTTAGTCGTAGTCGAATCACCTTGGTTTCGCCCGCAGCAATTCTTAATCTATAATTGGCAGCAAATTTAGTTCCTGTTTGGTTAGGATTTACAGCATCTTTTTGACCGCTGACAATATAATTATTAATTCCATCTTTTACGTAGGGCGAGGGATTATTTACCCCAAACAATCTTTCCTGATTTGTTTCATTTTCTGTAAACAACAGTAGAGGCGGCGTTTCCGCACCCTGATTCCCCTCACAATAAAGCCAGCGTTCGCCCAGCGTTGCTTCAGTAGCTTCTAAAATACTTAGATTTTCGTCACTTTTGAGCTTTTTGATTTTGGGCTTATCTTCAGAATTATTCCAAGACCAGGTATTGCGAAACCAGAGAGTTGGGAGAAGATGCAGAGTTTTCTCTTCGGTTCCTCGGTTGACAGCACTGATTTGAATTAAAATATCCTCTGGTGAAGCTTTGGCATACTCAACAAAAATATCGAAATAGGCATCGGAATCAAAGACTCCAGTATCAAGTAATTCAAATTCTCGGTCTTGATAACCTCTGCACTTATTTTCTTCAACGAGTTCAGAATATGGAAAAGCTTGGTATGGATATTTATAGAGACATTTCATGTAAGAATGCGTGGGAGTATTGTCCAGATAAAAGTAATATTCTTTGACATCTTCCCCATGATTTCCTTCCTTCCCAGTTAAACCAAAAAGCCTTTCTTTAAGGATCGGATCTTCCCCATTCCAAAGCGCGATCGCAAAACAAAGTCGCTGATGGTTATCCGAAATTCCGGCAATCCCATCTTCTCCCCAGCGATAAGCACGAGAACGAGCCTGATCGTGAGTAAAATAGTCCCAAGCCGAGCCATCAGGACTATAATCTTCTCTCACCGTTCCCCACTGTCGTTCGCTCAAATAAGACCCCCATCGCCGCCAATGAGCTTTGCGATCGCGGTCTTCTTGTAATCTAGTTTCTTCTGGAGTCATCCTACTGTTAAATGATTAAAAATTTTCTAATGAATTCTAATTAAACTCAACAAAAATTTAAGTTGCTGATCGAATAATGCGACAGGGATTTCCAGCAGCCACAACATTTTCAGGAATATCTTTAACAACAACACTTCCAGCTCCAATTGTGGTGTTGTCGCCAATTGTTACCCCTGGACAAATGATAGTGCCGCCTCCAATCCAGACATTATTGCCAATATTAATGGGTGCGGCGAGTTCCAGACCTGTTTGACGGATTTCAGGATCGGTCGGATGATAGGCGGTGTAAATTTGCACGTAGGGACCAAACAAAACATTGTCACCGATATGAACGGTATTGCAGTCTAGAATTACGCATCCATAATTCATGTACAACCCGTTGCCAGCGTAAATATTGCTACCGTAGTCACAGTGAAATGGAGGTACAATTTGAACCGTTGAGCCTACCTGAGCGAACAAGTCGTTGAGAATTTGCGATCGCAACTCTAGCTCTTCCTCAGTTGTCGCATTGTACATTCTTAATAGACGAGACGCCCGTTTGCTTCCAGCAGCGAGTTCCGGGTCAGACGCTAGATATAGCTCGCCTGCCAGCATCTTCTGTTTTTCCGTTTTTTCCACGGCATTGCTTCCTGCACTCTCTCTACAAGTATGCGTTGAAAGTCTACAAGCGTGATGAGAAAGCAATGAGAAATAGCCGCTTGTTCATGCCAAAGTTTCCTGGTTCACTGGCATCTGCCTAAAGACAAAAAAAGAGAGGCTCCGCCTCCCCCTTTAGTCGTAAATTTAAATAGACATTCCCAAGCACCTGCTTAAGAATAAGAAAGTCGGATTATTTTCTCATATGAGTAGCGATCGCTTCTAAAAGTGAAGCAGTTGTAAACGGTTTAGCAAGATAACCGTTTGCACCTAAGAGTTGCCCTTGGTGAAAGAAGTTTTCAGTAGTATCAGCCGTGAGAAAGATGAAGGGAATTGGAGCTGTAACCGGATCGGAACGAAGCGCCCTGAGAACTTCGTACCCATCAAGTTCTGGCATTCTCACATCACATAAAATCAAATCGGGACGCAATTCTTTTGCCAATTGCACTCCGATGCTGCCATTTTCAGCACCAATGGCAATAAATTCTCCTTCAATCAGGATGTCTAGGATGCTCTCACGGATTACTTCTTCATCTTCAATCACCAACACTTTTGTCATCAGTTCCTATCTAGCCATTCAATGACGCTCTGACAACAAAAGGGGTATTCAGCAATTCCATTGCTCAACTGGCTTGTATCAGTTTTATAATGCGACTCTCTAAAAACTATCTTATTTCTGAGGGTCGATCTCCACCAATCGAGAGTGCCTTCTTGCTCTGTTTCAACTGTTTCCAGAGACGCTTCACTTGTTCATATGCCTGTTCGGGAGCAAGCTTGCCTCCGGTCTCTAGAGCAGAAATGTAGCCAACTTTATGAGCAAACTCTTGCAAATTGGCATTAAAAGCGAGTTGTTCGGGCGTAAATGAGCCGTAATAGCGGCTTTGAGGGTAAAGAAAGCTGTTTTTGCTCGCTTGGTCAGGATTAATCATGGCTATCTTTTTATGACATTGAGTCTTAATTTCAAAATCTCTTGTAGATGTTACCTTAACCTAAATTTAACCTAATTTGATTACCCCCTAGGGAATATTCACAAATATCAACTTTCCTGAATTACTAAACAGCAGGGATGATGTTCTGGCTTGGCTTCACCGATGCAGAGTTTACGGCACGTTGCACCCAACAAAGGCGATCTAAAGCCGATCGCGTCTCCCTCAAAAATTCAGCTACTTTCTCCTTGCCTCAATACGCTGTTGAAAGTCCCAAGACACCACAGCAAACTGTATTGCCTGCGACACGCTAAATCTGCAAAAACAGTCATGCTTAAGGGGAACTCAGCCTAAGAATGCAAAGACGGCGATCGCTCGTTTGATGTTTCGGTAGATTTCGCAATTGGCTACCTTGCACAGACAGCGATCGCTTTTTATTGCCGGAAGCTTCTCTCAGGATGGAGACTGGAAGCAATAGGAGAGGTTTTTCGATTCCCAGCATCAGGGATAAAATCTCGCAATGCTGAGGTTAAAGAGCCAGAGCGATCGCCCGATCAACTGCTAACATCAGAAAATGAAATCTAAGCCGCCACTCATTGGAATTACTACCGCTGGTCAGATGGATACGCGCCTGTTTAGTATTAGAGGCGACTATGTAGAGGCAGTGCGCTTAGCGGGTGGCTTACCGATGTTACTACCGCCGGGAGAACCCGATCCCGCAGCCATTTTAGAAAGAATTGATGGTTTAATCTTTTCTGGCGGGGGTGATATTGACCCCGCGGTTTACAACGACTCATCCCATCCCACAGTTTATAACGTCGATCATCAGCGCGATACCTTTGAGCTAGCTTTAGCCAAGCTGGTTTTAGATACAGATATCCCAGTGCTAGGGATTTGTCGCGGCTTGGAAATTTTGGTAGTCGCAACGGGTGGCAATTTGGTGCAGCATCTGCCGGATGAATTTGGTGACGCGATCGCGCACCGCACCCATCAGTCTCGCTTCTGCGAACATCATGTGCAAATTGACCCCGATAGTCGCCTAGCAGCGATGATTGGCATTACAGAGTCGGAGATAGTCTCGTGGCATCATCAAGCGGTGCGGACAGTACCACCAGGGTGGAGGGTTACGGCACGCGCTTCTGATGGCGTAATTGAAGCGATGGAACACGAACAGCATCCTTGGGCGATCGCGCTTCAGTGGCATCCAGAACTCGCTCTCCAAGATCCCTATCAGCAACGGATCTTTCAGGCGTTAGTCGAGACAGCACGTAAGCGCACAATTTAATTTTCAAGAGATCCACGTGTTCTCGACTACAAGGCACGGACACATCTCGAAAAGGCTGAAACGGGAAAAAATCTGTTTTGTAGACCTTTAATAAACGTTAGCGAAAGTGTTATTTAAATAAGCTTTTTTCGCATCCTTACTTATCGGGAAATTCAAAAACGAAGATTGTATCTATCTCTATCGTGTTCATCTGTGTTTAGACGTGATTTCCCTATTAAATGATTTTTCCAAAAAGAGAGAAAACCTCTCTATGAAGCGTCTCGTGGCAATTTTCGGTATTGTTGGAATTCTCAATGCCTGTGCAGCTCAAACTCCTCAATCACCTCAGGCAATTGAGCAAGCAACTAATTCTACTAAATCGACGGCTTCAAACTCAAAAACGACTTCACAAACTGACAAAAGTTCCCAGATAGCGAATTCGGATAATTCAGCAACTAAATTGCCAAAACTGGTTTCCGATAAAGATGAATTGCCTTCTCAGCAATTTGATTTTCACATCCGCAACATTGTGACTGCTGGCGATACTGTAAAGTTTCAATCCCGCAAGTATGATTTTGTTTTTGACAAAAATAGTAGTAATTTTTCTGTGCAACCAGGAAGCCTCCCCAAAAATTTTGTTTCTCAGCCAGAGAAGCATCAAAAAGCGCTAGGGGGAGAGTTAAATCTGCCTTCTCGTTACGAAACGATTGAATATGAAGGCAAGACTTATCAATATCGGGTAAGTCGTGAAGGGAATTCAGAAACTCCAGATTGCCAAAAAGAAGCAAAAGTCGTAATTAAGCTAATTACTCCTGATAAGCAATCGAAAACTCAAACCTTATATACAGGTAGTTGTCTGAGCTTTCCTTACATTACCGCCGCTAAAATTGTAGGCGATCGCTTGTGGTGGTCGCTTGCCTTTCCGCAAGGAGAAGGGTATACCGGCAAAACAACTCTCGTTGGTTATCAGCCGCAGCAGCAGAAATGGACAGTTATTCATCCACAAGGGATGGATAGACAAGAGATTCTGGATTTCGAGATTTCAGGAACTCGCGATCGCCCAACATTCTGGATGGCAACAAAAATTAGTGGAGAAGGCAACAACTATTCACCAGGAATGGGATTAGTCGCGTACCGTCCCAACTCTTCTGACCTGCAATCTGGTTCTGTGACTTCGTACCGCGTAGACAACAGTCCGCTCATCGGTACAATTCCCGATAAGCTATTGCTGGAATCAGATCGGCTTTGGGTTGGTACAGGCAACGGGGTCTGCCAGTTGCAATTGTCAGTTCCCGATAATCCTGATTGGAAATGCTGGCGCTTTGCCATCACCGCACAACTGCCGACCGAGAAAGTACCTCTCTACAGCGCATTGTTGAACGACACCCCTGCGGCTACTCTCGATGCGACTGCGGGACAAACCGTTGAAGTTCTCTGGTGGTTGCCTACAGACTATACCAGTAACGATCAACCTCTGCCGCGCCGGAAAGGTCGTTACGAAGTCAGATATGAAACAGGCTTCACAGTGACGCTGGATGGGCAGGGGGCAACTTCTTGGTCTGAAATTTTTGGATCATCGGAAAAGCCGCCGGTGTGGTTTTCTCCTGTCTCCTGGCCTGGTAATGACTGGCATTGGGACGGTTCGCGCTTTGTCCGAGGATTTGATGAAGTGTGTGAGTGTCACTCTGGGGGAGGTACTAGAGGCATTGGTTCTATAGAGCGCGATCCTAGCGGTGGCATTAATCTTAATGCTATGCGAGGCGATCTGGAGTTAGTAAATTTGTCGAAAAATTCTACCAGCATCAAGTATTATTCTGGCTGGATTGACGATGCTCTTATCAATCCTTACCCAACTGTGGTGCCACAACCTCCAAAAAACGCTCAACCTAATCCTCTAGAATCTATCGCGAAGCAACTCTAATCCGGGGTTCTGTAAGGTACAACAGAAACTTCAGGAGACGTTGTTACCCACTTCGGAGATTGAGGAACGAAAATCACTAATTAGATGGAGAGAATTATTTGTAGTTCCTCATTCTATCTCTATGTCAACATTAAGTTTCGTTCCTCAAACGCCACGTCACAAGAGTTGGGAAGCCTCCGTTTTCAGGTGGCTTCCCAACCTTTAACGCATTAAAGGACTCCCGTGGTGATGGACTAAATACCACTTTTGTGCCATTCGCTCAAAAATATTCGTTGCCATCGACTGGGCTTTGACTCTTCTACCACCGCTGACTTGAAACACATTTTCGACAAGCACGACGTAGGCAATATTATCTCGAATCTCTGTAGCGATAATCTCCGTTTCTATTTCAATGTAGCTGGTGTTTTTAAATATCTGTTCCCAGGAAGAGCGAATTTCCTTGCCGCCTTTCAGTGCTTTGCGTCCGGGGTGTATACAAAGAGTCCCGGTTCCTTGCGAACAGATTGCACTCATGGCTTCGATATCTTTTTTCTCGAAGCCTCGATAGAAAGCTTGATTGGCGGCTAATACCTCTTGCTCGTCGCTCATAGTTGCCTCACCTCATTTAAATTTTGACAGAATCAATTATCATGTTCTTAACTTAGGCGTTTCAGTATCAAAATATTCACGCCAGCGACTAATCCGACCCGCTTGGAAATTAATAACAATAACATCATCGGCTTTGTTACAACGACCTGTTGCATTTTCAGTATCTTCGTAATACCACTCGACTACTGCGCGATCGCCATCAACGATAACCTGCTGAATCTCAATTCTTACATCTGAATACTGCTGAGCAAAATGAGCGACTTCTTGCCGAATTCTCTCTTGCCCCTGCCATCGTTGACCCGGTACGATGATTTCACCGTTGGGCGTAAACAGTGCTGCTAGAGCCTCGCCGTCACGCGCAATCCAAGCGTCTCTAGCTTGCGCGATCGCTATCCGAATGTCTTCTGGATTCATAGACTAATTGGCAAACGCACCTTTGCTAAAATCTGTATTTAATAATATGAGGCTAATCCTACCTATATAAACCATTTTAAATGAAAAAGATGTATTAATAAAATAATAAAGGCTATCGTAATTACATTTGACTTTAAAAATGTTGTTTTTTACGAACCGCAGAGGCGGCAGAGAAAACAAATACAGAGAAAATTTATAAGTTAGGCTAGGAAAGCTATGCATCCCTCCACCAGCAGAATGAGTTGATAGCAAGTTTACTAAATGATTAGAAGGCGAGCTACCCGAATTCTCTAAGAAGTCGGGTAGCTGAACCTCTAGCTCATAACTAAAATCTGATTGCTATACTATTTTGGATTGTCAAATACTTACGATTTTCCTTGTCTCTACCAGTCCGTAGCTTCAGAAAATCAAACTCAGAAAATTAAGTATGGTAACGGTCAAACAAAATGGGATTACCAACGAGGGGAATGGAGGTTATTAAAGCCTCTTCTGAGAGTATCTTATCGCCCTGCCAGAAAATTTACTTTAAGGTAGACTCAAGCTGCTAAGGAAAGAAGCTTAATACTGGAATTTTTAAACGTCTTTTTTACTTCAAGGGTAAGGAAAGAAGCTGGATGCTGGAATTTTTAAACGTCTTTTTTAGTTCAGGAGGGTTTATCCCTCACGGTCATTGCTACCTATGGAAGCCTGGTTTGGTGTGGCTTCACATCGTGTCCGATTCTCTGATTGCCCTTGCTTATTATTCGATCCCAGTGACGCTGTTCTACTTTGTCCGAAAGCGTGAGGATCTCCCATTTGACTGGATTTTTCTACTATTTGGCTCATTTATCATCGCGTGTGGTACCACCCATGTCATGGAGATTTGGACGCTTTGGCATCCTACCTATTGGCTGTCTGGGTTCGTCAAAGCAATTACCGCTTTAGTCTCGGTTTACACTGCTGCATCTCTGGTGCCATTAGTTCCTAAAGCGCTTGCTCTCCCAAGCCCCGCAGTGTTGGAAGCAACGAACCGAGAACTGGAAAACCAAATCGCTTACCGCTTGCAGATGGAAGAGGCGCTGCAAGCAAGCGAAGAACGATTTCGGAGTGCCTTTGACTATGCGGCGGTGGGAATGGCGCTGGTGGCAACAGATGGACGCTGGCTGGAAGTCAATCGTTCTTTATGCGAGATCGTTGGCTATTCGGAGCAAGAATTATTGGCTAGGAACTTCCAAGCGATTACGCATCCAGACGATTTAGAAACCAATCTGGAATATATGCACCAAATGCTGGCTGGCAAGATTCAGCATTACAACGTGGAGAAGCGATACCTCCACAAACAGGGACACATTGTATGGATTTTCTTGAGTGGATCGCTGGTGCATAATGCCAAGGGTGAACCGTTGTTTACTGCTCAGATTCAAGACATCACGCAGCGCAAGTTGGCAGAGGAGGAGACAAAGGCATCGCAAGCGCGACTGGCTGGGATTTTAGATATTGCTGAGGATGCAATTATTTCCGTAAACGAAACTCAACAAATTACCTTATTTAACCAAGGGGCGGAAAAAATATTTGGCTATACCGCCAATGAGGTAATTGGTCAGTCCCTGGATTTGCTGTTGCCAAAGCGGGCTGCGATCGCTCACCGTCAGCATATTCGCAATTTTGACACTTCTGTGGGTACCGCCCGGAAGATGGGAGAGCGCAACGAGGTTTTTGGACAGCGTAAAAATGGTGTGGAGTTTCCAGCGGAAGCTTCCATTTCTAAGCTGGAATTAGCTGGGGAAAAAATATTTACCGTAATTTTACGAGACATCACCGAACGCAAGCGGGGGGAGGAAGCTTTATCCCAACTAGCCTCGATTGTTGAGTCCTCAGAGGATGCAATCGTGGGCAAAACACTAGATGGAATCATTACCAGCTGGAACTCAGGGGCTGAACGAATCTATGGCTATACCGCCCAAGAAGTCAAGGGACAGCCAATCTCGATTCTGTTGACACCCGACCGCTTCAATGAGATGCCGTCAATTTTGGCAAGAATCAAGCAGGGAGAACGCATCCCCCCTTATGAAACCGTGCGCCTTAAAAAAGACGGCAGCCAAATTGATGTTGCCATTACGATTTCTCCAATTAAGAATCGGGCGGGTCAGGTGACGGGTGCCTCAGCGATCGCTCGTGACATTAGCGATCGCCGCGCCATAGAACGCCTCAAAGATGAGTTTGTCTCTATCGTCAGTCACGAACTGCGGACGCCCCTAACCTCGATTCGCGGTGCCCTCGGCTTGCTGGCAGGGGGTCTGCTGACTGCTAAACCGGAAAAGGCTCAACGGATGCTGGAGATTGCCGTCTCGAATACCGACCGCTTAGTGCGCCTGATTAACGACATCCTCGATATTGAGCGCATCGAGTCGGGTCAGGTGGCGATGGAGAATCAGATTTGCGATGCGGCAACTCTAATGCTTCAGGCATCAGAGGTGATGCGGGCAATGGCTGACAAAGCTGGAGTCACCCTATCCGTGTCTCCCCTATCCGCCCAACTGTACGCCGATCCTGACCGGATCATCCAGACCCTGACGAACCTACTCAGCAATGCCATCAAATTCTCGCCTCCTAGCAGCAACGTCTATCTCAGCGCCGAAATTCAGCAGACCAGGGAGCCGCTTGTAGAGACGCGATTTCCCGCTTCTGGAGTCGGGGAGGGTGGAACAGGGAAAGAATTTACCCCCTCACTTCCTCAACCTCTCACCCTCACAGTATTGTTCAAAGTGAAAGACCAGGGACGAGGGATTCCCGCACAGAAGCTGGAAAGCATCTTTGACCGATTCCAACAAGTTGATGCCTCTGACTCGCGCGATAAAGGTGGCACAGGTCTGGGGTTAGCAATCTGTCGCAGCATTGTGCAACAGCATGGAGGTCGTATCTGGGTCGAAAGTACGCTGAATGAAGGCAGTACCTTTTTCTTTACACTGCCCCTTTTGAGTGGTGAGACACGAATGCTGAATGCTGAGGATGAACGGGAGAATCTGTCTTTGGGAGATGTGACGACAGCCCAAGCCGAATACTCCCCTGTGGATACTCAGGACAGTGCCGTGCCCTTACCTTCGGATGCTGAGAATGCACTAGGTACGCCTCTCGTGCTGGTGTGCGATGATGAGCCTGCGGTCTGTGCTGTAGTCCAAACTTTATTAGAACAGCGCGGCTACCAAGTCAAGACGGCTTTCTCAGGTCAAGAAGCGGTACAATTGGCGCTACAGGAGCAACCTGCGGTGATTCTGCTCGACCTGATTATGCCCGGTATGAACGGCTGGCAAACAATGGCGGTTTTGAAACAGCGACCCGATACAAGGGAAATTCCCATCGTCATTTTCAGCGTTTTATCCCCAGAGCAGAGTAATCTCCTCAAATCTTCTTTAGAGAATCAGACCTTAAGTAGCCTGCTAGATGGAAACCTTCTGCAAACCGATCTGGGTCAGTTGCAGCCGTCTGAGTCTTCAGATGCGATCGCTTCCAATGCAATTGCAATGGAAAATGCAGCCAGTTCTAATATTGACAGCGCGGATTCTACAATCAACGACATTCCGCCTCAGGTATTGCTTCCACCAAACTCAGATGATGACAAGCCGCGCCCTCCTGATTTTACCGGCTGGGTTCGCAAACCCTTAAATGAAGCATCCTTATTTCAAGCGCTAGAGCAGTCGTTGCAACAGGCAAAGATTGCTAGAGTTTTGCTGGTGGAAGACGACCTGGATCTGGCGCGGGTACTGATTGCTCGGTTTGAGCGCCACGGTTTGGAAACGATTCACGCGAAGAACGGACGCGAGGCAATTCAAAAATTAGCAAATATCAATCCCGATCTGCTAGTGCTGGATATCGTACTGCCGGAGTACGATGGTTTTGCTGTAGTAGACTGGCTGCGTCAGTGCAATCGCCTGCGCCAAATTCCAATCGTGGTATATTCTGCTAAGGATTTGAACAACGCCGAAAGAGAGCGGCTGCGGCTAGAACAAACCGAGTTTCTAACTAAAGGTCGGATTACTCCAGAACAATTTGAAGGGCGCATCATTGCCTTGCTGAATCGGATGGTTCCCAACAGGAAGGAAAACTGCAATGGTGACAACGAAGCGCATCCTGGTAATTGATGATGAAGAGGATATTCGGGAAGTGGCTCAGCTAAGCTTAGAAATGGTCGCCAGCTGGGACGTTATGACAGCGAGTTCCGGAAGGGAAGGGCTTGCCAAGGCTGAAGTTGAACCACTTGACGCCATCCTTCTAGATGTGATGATGCCCGACTGGGACGGTACAACGACTTTTCAACAGCTGCAAGCCAATCCAGTAACCCAGCACATCCCCGTGCTGTTGTTGACGGCTAAAATGCAGGCTGCTGACCAACGCCGTTTTGCTCAACTAGGAGTAAAGGCAGTAATTGCGAAACCTTTCGACCCGATGACTCTGGCAGATCAAGTTGCGAAGTCTTTAGGATGGGATATTTAACTGAGTTTTGCTACCAATCGACTGCAAACTCACCCCATCCCAAATTTGAGTGAAACCCAAAAGAATAGGGCGCAGTTGTGCGCCCTATTCTTGTTAAACAGTAAAATCAATTCGATGAAATGAGGTTAACTCAGCTCGTTCTAGGATAGATAGACCAGCTTCTTAGCTAAATCTTCTCTATACTCCCAGCGCTCTGCGAGTTTGCGGTCCCACTACTCCATCTGCACGTAAGCCATTTCTCGACTGAAAATTCCGGACTGCTCTTTGAGTCACCGAACCATAATATCCAGTCGGTGAAACCCCTAAAGCAGATTGAACTTGTCGAACAGCAGAACCTCTAGAGCCTAGGCGGAGAAAGGAACCGCCAACACCAGAACCAGGATTAGAACCAGAACCTGGTCTCGTGCTGATATAGTTAGCAGCAACATAACGGCCCGTAGAAAGCTTTGCATACCCGTTGCGATAAGCCACAACTGGTGCAAGTGCAGCTCCATTACGGACGCAGCTATGCACTCCGTAACGTGTGCTGGGACCGTAGCGAGCATTGAGACAACTGCCGTTTGTATTTACAAAATACTGTGCTGCGTTAGCTGGTTGGATCTCGCTGAGACCTCCGAACAAGAAAGCTACACCAAGTAAACCCAGCCAAGCTGAACTCGGTGGTTGCTTCCAGTTCAGCGAAAAGTCACGCAGAGTATACTCGATACCAGCTTCTGCCTCTTCATAGGTATTAGAAACATGAATGTAAGCAAGAGTTTCCATGATTTTTCTCCGTATGGTTGAGAAACACTTTGTGATGCTTCAGGATGGCTGCTGAGTTTTTCGGAAACATTTTTCGGAAACTCAGGTGATTTTTTATGAATTGTTGAGTTTCAGCCACATTAGAGGAACCTAATGTGTAATTTACTTTCTAAATGAGACGTTCAAGTGTAGCCGTTCCAAGACATACAGACAATTCAGCAATACACAAATAATGTGAACTGACAGATGGCAATTCAATCAACGAGTCAAGTTCCAGAAATATCTGGTCTATCCCCGCTTTAGAATAAATCGTTTGCTCAGTTGTCCGATCGCTGTTTTCCCGCACTGACGCACCTTCAGAAAAGTTGCATCGATGCGAGATGGTAATGCTCGTGTCGGTCAGAACGCTTTGTCTATCTGGTTAATCAATACTGTAAGGCTTTAACTCCTCACAATAGTCAAACAATAAGGTAGACATTATCGCAATCTTAAAATCTTAATTTTTTATTCAGAAAAAAAGTGAAGAAAAATAAGTTTTATTAAGAAGAAGTAAAGAAAAGGCGATCGCTTTGTCACCTCCCTTGGAAAATCAGGGTAGAAAGAGCGATCGCCCATAGAGAACCTGATAGTCTATCTAGAGAAGAAATCGGGTAGCACTTTCTCTTAGCACGTTCTTTGAAGATTCGTAACCATCAGTCGTCAAACCAAAGCTTTTAGAACCGTGAAATCTTCAAAGAACCGTTAAAAGGCTCAGAACGTAGCTGACGACCATTTCGCCAAACTTCTACTCCGCGTGGACTAATAAAATAAGAATAACTGCCGTTATCCGCTTGATACCGATCCTGCCCAACACGCCAAGCAGCAAGCTGCATCGAAGCGCTCGGTTGTTGCTTTAATTGCCCCATATAAAACAATTGACCATTTTCCCGACAAACTTTCACCAGAGAGCTTGCCGTCTCACCTTCAATCAAGGGGTTGCCGCATTGATTGAAAGTCGCAGCAACAGCATAAGTCGCTGGTGCCGGAGTCACTGCAATCGGTTGCAGTGGTTTGGGTGCGATCGCGCGCGGTACTCGAAGAGAGTTCCCTTGCTGACGACCCCCAGAATAAACATTTAGATTCGGGTAAAGTTTGGTGTTGCCTCTCGTGTCCGCGTTGTTGCGTACAGTCTGAGAAACCACTGGAGGCGGATCAATCGGTTTAGGCGCAGCGGTTGCTCTTTGCGGCGGTGGAATCCTGCCTGCGACTAAAGAGGGCAATCCGGCAGCCGGGTCAACCGCTAGACGACCATCAGGATGATACTCAAAGTGGAGATGAGGGCCTGTACTATTCCCTGTCGAACCCATCTCAGCAATTACTTGACCCTGAGTAACTTGTTGACCTTTACTCACCAAAAGACGACTATTGTGACCATACACCGTGTGGCTTCCATCAGGATGCTGGATTTCTATTACGTTGCCTAATCCCCATCCCGAATCATCACGACCAGCTTTGATGACTGTACCCGATGCGGCAGCAACAATCGGAGTTCCAGTGCTATTAGCAATATCAATTCCTTCGTGATAAGTATTAAAGCCTTGAGTGAGATTCCCTTGAGTGGGCCATATTAAGCCAGAAGCAAGGGAGGGATGACCTTGAGTAGCGGAATAGTCTTTTGCTTGACTCAAGAGGCAGAAACTTGTCCCTAGCATGGTGGCGCATGAGATAACGCCAATTAAGCCATATTTACGGAATTGAGAAATAGCGAGTTGTTTCATTAGATCAGAGCCTGGAAGAAGAAGGGTCTAGGAAGCCTTTTTGTTATCTGTTGGCTTCAGCTTTGAGCTAGCTATATCAGGACAATCGCTATGTAGATTAGGGATACCCGTTTAAGGGGGACAGTAGAACCCCCTCCTCTTATCTTCAGAGGCAAACCTGCATCTCCCAATCCCTCCCGGCGACGGTGAGGGGCGCTCGGTTTGATAACCTACGCTGCTAGCGAGTCACTAAACCTGGCTGACAAGTAGTTATATTTTGTGCTGTTCGCTTGGAGTTGAGCTTTCGGACAGGTCTATAGATGAAGGAGCTTGCTATTTAGTTTAAGTGGATATTTTCT
The DNA here is from genome assembly GCF_039961855.1 of Trichocoleus sp. Lan. Lineage (NCBI taxonomy): Bacteria > Bacillati > Cyanobacteriota > Cyanophyceae > Leptolyngbyales > Trichocoleusaceae > Trichocoleus > Trichocoleus sp. Lan. Next base: position 243,669 of record NZ_JAMPKA010000003.1, read on the forward strand.
CTTAGAAGGGTTGCTTAGAAGTATGTTCCTTGTTTGGGGATAGATCCAAAAATGGTCAAAAGCATTAATAAATGGCTTAATTTGTGCAGATTCGCTTTAATTCAGGAATTAGCGATTTTTATTTGAAGCAAATACGGCAGAATAGCCTAACCTTCTAGCCTTCCTTCCCTGAGATGCCTATTTTTTACCCATCACTGCGGAAAGAGAGTTTATTTTTCTTGTGTCCTGTAAAAAAGTTCAGATAGATCCGATAGTGACAAAGGACTCTCTCAATCTGACACGCAAGCAGATGGGCATTATCCAACTTTAGTCTGCTCGTGCTGCCCTTCACTCTCCGACAGCTCAAACAGCCTGAGTGCAAAGAAGTGTTACATATTTGGCTAATCCTTATTGAATAAATCTATCGGATTATTTCTTAAGGAAATTAAAGTTACATCGGGTGGAAGAGGAAGCTGCAAACTTGAAAATGATATTTTGTAATTGTCAGGCAACAAAAGAAGTTTAAATAAACTAGTTCATTTAGCTTCATTTTCAGACACATATCAATTACTTAACTTTAGTTTTTGGCCTAGTTGGGCACAGGAGAATATTATGGAACGCCCCATTGAATTGTCTTTAGAGCAAGAATTTAGCCTAATTTCTTTTGCAGATCAAGTGCAGCATATGTCTCGCGAGCAAGCTCAACAATTTTTGGTTCAGCTACATAAGCAAATGATAATTCGAGACACTATCTATCAGAACTTGCTGAAGCATCAATGGGGTCTGGATTCAATTCTGGGATCTGTGTAAAGCTTGAAAGCGATCGCCTAAACTTTCCTAAACTTTGAAAAATTACATATATATGAGTAAAGCCCTGGTTTACAGCCAGGGCTTTGTTGTTAGCTTTGGTTTTTAAAGACTTGCACGCCTTGGTTTAACGCTGGTTTAACGCTGACGTGCAGTTTCATGGTTCTGCTTGCGGAACAGATTAGCTAGACCGATTAGACCCAGCAAGCCTAACCAGCCCCAACTGGAGTTGCGATCGCCTCTTGCAGACTGAACTCCTTGGTAAGAAGTGGTGTCTGTAGTAGCGCCGTTGGGAGTTGTGCTACCGGGAACCGTAGTTGTGTCTGAAGTAGTGCCTCCAGGCGTCGTAGTCGTGGCGTCAGGAGCAGCGGTAGTCCCTGTTGCACCCCCAGGCGTTGTGACTGTGCCGTAAGGAGCAGTAGAAGTCCCTGAAGTAGTGCCACCTGCACCCGTGGTACCGGAAGTAGCACCTGCACCCGTGGTACCAGAAGTTGCGCCACCTGTGCCTGTGGTTCCGGCAGTTCCGCCACCGATGCCAGTGGTACCGGAAGTTGCACCGCCTGTGCCTGTGGTTCCGGCAGTTCCGCCACCGATGCCAGTAGTACCAGCAGTTCCGCCACCGATGCCAGTGGTACCAGCAGTTCCGCCACCCGCGCCCGTTGTCCCGACAGTTCCGCCACCCGCGCCCGTTGTCCCGACAGTTCCGCCACCGATGCCAGTGGTACCAGAAGTTGCACCGCCTGCGCCTGTAGTACCGGCAGTTCCGCCACCGATGCCAGTAGTACCAGAAGTTGCACCGCCTGCGCCTGTGGTACCGGCAGTTGCACCGCCTGCACCCGTCGTACCAGAAGTTGCGCCACCTGCACCCGTACCAGTACCGGAAGCTGAACCACCAGCACCACCGCCTGTTTGGGCAACAGAAGGCAGAGTTAAGGGTAGAGCCGCTACAGTGAGGGCAAAGGTACTTGCAAAAAGAACTTTGGACAAATTAGAAGGTTTCATCGTAGTGGTTTTTCTTATTCTCTAGAACTCTGCGATTTGTTATTATTCAAAAACAGTCTTGTTAACTTCATGGGCAGCTAAATTACGAAGACTGGATATACTTCCCGCTCATGAAGTCCCGATCTAGGACGATCGTGGTTTAGAATACGGGTCTGGAATTACCAGAGCGTTTTGCTATTCTCCTCAGATGCGATCGCTCTTAGGAAGAATAACTGCCATCAGTTCTCTTTACTTCTACCAGAGGAACAGACCCACCTCTCCCTGAAGGATTGACTTTACTTTAAGCCAGTGTGTGCTTAAGAATACAAACAGTTCTATGGGGAGCTATGCTATGCTTCTCCCGATAGCACAGCAGATAAGCTTAGTGATTAGTTGAGACTGTGTCATCGAGGGGAAAATATTTTCCTTTCGTTATTAACTTTCCTTGGCTATTTTCCCCTTTCATCCATCTGCTTTACAGTTTCTCTGAGCAAGCGATCGCTCAACGCTCAGTTTGTAAAACAGAGTCAAGATTCATCACTCCCTTTGGGAGGTTCGCCAAATTCTCCTAGAGAAGTTACTATCTACTGTTCAGTAACTTTGCAGAAGGCCTTTCGAGGCAATTCCTCGAAGTATACTCCACGCTCAATAAAAATTATTAATATATTATTAAGGTTTTTATTTAAAGCCTAAATAAGATATTTTCTTTAGTAGCTTTAGCTATTAAAATACTTACGAAAAACTTTTGCACACCTTTTGTATTTGCTACTAAAGGTGATACATAAAGCATAAATTATATAAATTTAGTGCTGTATTTTTTTAGGATACAAGCATTTAATTCACCTTTATTCAATCCATTTAGAGCGATCGCTAAGCACACAGCTTCGGCGAACATAACTCTTATTGAATAACCTAAAACGCAAGCACCTAAAATGATAAACCGGCGTAAAACAAATTACGTGAGATTACGTGCGCTCGTTACTGAAGCTACTACAGCCATCGAAAAGGGATGCAATAATGCTGCTACTTGGAAGCATTGTCTTCTAAGTCCTGCAACCCACCCGCATCTCTTGTTTACTCCCATTAGAAGTCACTATACTTAGGTGTTTTGTATTATTTAGCACAAACTAATTTAACATTAAATTTATTCTTTAGGAAGAAGTCGCGTCATTCCTCTGGTAGAAGCTAGAACTCAACAATAGCTATTATTTTTTTAGCAGTGGCAGCAAATTCCTTCTCCAGGCAGAAGCGGATGGTAATAAAACCCGATAAATTAAGCAGAAGTGCGAAGTCAATAAAACTGCTTTAGAGTCGCAAAAAGGGTAAACAAGGCAGGAAAACATCATTTCTAGCTGCTTTTTGTAGTTATAGCTAGGAATTAATTTTAAGTGTTCTTTTCACTTCAAGGCTTTCCACTTTGTTCTTCTTTGTGTGTAGGTAGGCGATTCTGAAAGCTTAAATCCAATCTACGAAATATCTGAGGCTATTTATGTCCCAGCCCAAAAATTTGATAAAGAATAGTGTGAGTAATGGTGGGGCATGGGAGATACAGTTCTCCATAAAAGATGCACTTGAGTCTCCCTCAGCGAGTGCATTTCCAACATTACAGTCGGATGGTTCTGATTCCTTGTCAAATACACCGGCGCTCATTTGTTTGTCGCATTTGCGTTGGGATTTTGTCTACCAACGACCGCAACATCTCTTGAGCCGCTGTGCAAAGCAGCGAAGAGTATTCTTCATTGAAGAACCGATTTTCAGTTCCGATCCATCTTGGCGGCTGGATGTTAGCCTCCGCGAGAGTGGTGTCTCGGTGGTGGTGCCTTACTTGAGCGAAGGAATGAGTGAGGAAGAAATCATTGCTGCTCAAAAGGGAATGCTTGATGATTTGTTAGCACAAGCGCAGATCCGCGAGTATATCCTGTGGTATTACACACCGATGGCGATCGCGATCGCAGACCACTTAGATCCTTTAGTCGTTGTCTACGACTGTATGGATGAGCTATCTGCATTTAAGGGAGCGCCACCCGTGATGATTGAGCGCGAAGCCGAACTCTTTAAACGTGCAGATTTGGTATTTACAGGCGGACAGAGCCTTTACGAAGCCAAGCGCAACCAGCACCCGAATGCCCACGCCTTCCCCAGTAGCATTGAAAGAGCGCACTTTGCACAAGCAAAAACTCTGACAGAGGAACCAGCAGATCAAAAAAATATTCCCCACCCGCGTCTGGGATTCTATGGGGTAATTGATGAGCGCATGGATCTGGAACTGCTGAGTGGCATGGCCCAAGCGCGACCTGACTGGCATCTGGTTATCATTGGCCCAGTCGTCAAAATAGACCCCAAAGAGCTGCCCCAACATCCCAATCTTCATTATCTGGGTGGGAAGTCTTATCAAGAGTTGCCTGCATATCTTGCTGGGTGGGATGTAGCGTTGTTGCCTTTTGCTCGTAACGAGTCAACCCGCTTTATTAGCCCTACCAAAACTCCAGAATACCTCGCTGCTGGGAAGCCAGTCGTATCTACCTCGATCCGGGATGTCGTTCGTCCTTACGGAGAGATGGGTTTAGTGCAGATTGCAGATACCGTCGCAGATTTCGTCGCCGCAGCCGAAGCAGCAATCGAGCAAAATTACGATCGATCGGCATGGCTGAGTCAGGTGGATGCTTTCTTAGCGCAGAATTCGTGGGATTCCACTTGGGCGCGGATGATGCAACTGATTGAGGGTGTAATGAACGACACGAGTGTATCTCAAGAATTGCGCGATCGCGTTGCCAAAACTTCAGCGTCTCAAATGGACGAGCGTGCAGGAGTTACCTCGGTTAACAAACCTCAACAAACATCCTGAGCTAGTCCGCTCAAAGCGAATCAGGACTGGTTTTTGGTTGATTTTCTGACTTTTCAGTTTTTCAATTTTTACTTTCTACCCAAGGGTAGCCGTTTCATTTTTCCCTTACTCCCGTAAGGGTTTCACCGCCATATTTCTATTAAATAAGCGAGGCTTTTAGAATGTTCGATTATCTTATTGTGGGTGCAGGGTTCGCTGGAAGTGTCCTTGCAGAGCGGCTGGCGACTCAGTCGGGCAAGAAGGTTCTAGTGGTTGACAAGCGATCGCACATTGGCGGCAATGCTTACGATCATTACGATGATGCGGGCGTTCTCGTACACAAATACGGCCCTCACATCTTTCATACCAACTCCCGCGAAGTCTTTGAGTACCTTTCCAAATTCACCGAATGGCGCTCTTACGAACACCGCGTTTTGGCGAGTGTAGACGGTCAACTGGTACCCATGCCCATCAACCTCGACACCGTTAATAAACTTTACGGACTGAGTCTCACCTCCTTTCAACTCGAAGAATTTTTCGCCTCGGTTGCTGAGAAAAAAGAACAGATCCGTACCAGCGAAGATGTAGTTGTCAGCAAAGTAGGGCGGGAATTGTACGAAAAATTCTTCCGGAACTACACGCGCAAGCAATGGGGAATCGATCCCTCGGATCTCGATAAGTCAGTCACCTCACGGGTGCCTACCCGTACCAATCGAGACGATCGATATTTCACCGATAGCTATCAAGCGATGCCATTGCACGGCTATACCCGGATGTTCGAGAAGATGTTGTCTCATCCGAACATCAAAATCATGCTGAACACCGATTATCGGGAAATTCAGAAAGTCATTCCGTACCGGGAAATGATTTACAGCGGGCCTGTTGATGCTTACTTCGATTACCGCTATGGAAAGCTTCCCTACCGTTCCCTTGAATTCAAGCATGAAACGCACAACAAGCCTGTGCATCAATCAGCGCCAGTCGTAAACTACCCCAATGAGCATTTATACACGCGCATCACTGAGTTCAAGTATCTGACCGGACAAGAACATAGTAAAACTAGCATTGTTTACGAGTACCCCCAGGCAGAGGGAGATCCTTACTACCCAGTACCGCGCCCAGAAAATGCCGAACTCTACAAGAAATACAAGGCATTGGCTGATGCAACCCCGGGGGTACATTTTGTCGGACGCTTGGCGACCTACAAGTATTACAACATGGATCAATGCGTGGCTCAGGCGCTCACGGTTCACAAACAGATTGGCACGAAACAAGAACCAATCACTTTAGAACCTGTGGAAGCGAGAAGCAACTACACCCAGAATGTTTCTCTCAGTGAAATCGTTGAACAACGCCCGCAGACAGAAGTTGCAACTACAAACGGAAACGGTCACGGAAAAGCCGTTAGTCATTAGTCAGTAGTCAACAGTCATTAGTCATTAGGGATTTGCTAATGACTAATGCTTGCTTGAATCATTTTTACTGCCATGAACGATGAATAAAACATCGGAAACAATAGCCATGAGTCATGGGCTACTGACACTTCATGCACAAGTTATTCGGGGGTGAGGAATGATAAGAGCAGCCTTAAGTAAAGAACTAATCATTAGCAATTCTGAACGAACTCAAAACTCAAAGCCCAAAACTCAAAACTCTAAATTGGAGATGTGGGCTGGAGTAGAGTGTACCGTTAACCGCGTAGGCGATCGCTATTTCAACCAGTTGGAACGAAACGGTCACAAAACGCGCTTAAGTGACCTCAATTTGTTTGCCGAACTCGGCGTGAGTGCCATTCGCTACCCGATCCTCTGGGAATTAACCGCCCCTGATGGGCCAGATAGTGCCGATTGGTCTTGGGCGGATGAACGACTGGGACGTTTGCGCGAACTCGGTATCCGTCCCATTGTCGGTTTAGTTCACCACGGCAGTGGCCCTCGCCATACGAGCCTGGTGAATCCCACCTTTGCCCCTGGGCTTGCCCAGTTCGCCGAAGCCGTTGCCCAACGCTATCCGTGGGTGGAAAATTACACCCCTGTTAACGAGCCGCTCACGACAGCGCGTTTTAGCGGATTATACGGTCACTGGTATCCTCACGGTCGGGATAGTTTAACTTTCTTGCAGGCATTGCTGACGCAACTCCGCGGCACAATCCTGTCAATGCAGGCCATTCGCCAAGTTAACCCAGACGCAAAGCTGGTGCAAACCGAGGACTTGTGCAAGGTGTTCAGCACGCCACAGATGGCGTACCAAGCAGAGTTTGAAAATGAGCGTCGCTGGCTGAGTTTCGATCTGCTGTCTGGTCGCCTCAATCCCGATCGCCCGATGTGGCAATATCTATGTAAAGTTGGAATTCCTGAAGCTGAACTGGAGTGGTTTTTAGAAAATCCCTGCCCGCCGGACATCATTGGGATTAACCACTACTTAACGAGCGATCGCTTTCTGGATGAGCGCCTAGAACGCTATCCCCAATGGACGCATGGGGGAAATGGGCGGCAGCAGTACGCAGATGTCGAGGCAGTGCGGGTGCGTGCTGAAGGAATCGCCGGACCCTACACGCTAATCAAAGAGACATGGGAACGCTACGGCTTGCCAATTGCGGTCACTGAAGTCCATCACGGTTGCACCCGCGAGGAACAACTGCGCTGGGTTAAAGAGGTGTGGGAAGCAGCAACCCGTCTGCGTTCCGAAGGCATCGATCTGCGGGCTATCACCGCTTGGTCGCTCCTGGGTTCTTATGACTGGACTAGCTTGGTAACAAAAGATAACGGTCATTACGAGCCTGGGGTGTTCGACTTGCGATCGCCCGAACCCCGCCCAACTGCGATCGCCCATATGCTGCGCGAGTTGGCACGCGGCGAGATGCCTCACCATCCCCTTTTGGATGTGCCAGGATGGTGGCATAGAAACCAGCGACTGCTCTATCCACCCGTTGCGGAGAGCAACGGCGCAGAGGCGCAGAGGCACAAAAACCCAGAAACGCACCTCAGTCCTCAGTACCTAAGCACCTCCACACCTGTCCGTTCTTCCTCACCGCGTCCGCTCGCCATTATTGGAGCGAGAGGCACGCTGGGGAAAGCTTTTGCTCGAATTTGCGACATCCGGGGTATCCCCTATCACCTCCTTAACCGTCAGGAACTGGATATTGCCGATCCTGCCTCGGTTAAGCGGGTACTGGCTGAACTCAAGCCTTGGGCGGTTGTAAATGCGGCTGGATATGTTCGCGTAGATGATGCGGAGCGCGAACCGGATGCTTGTCTGCGCGAAAACGCAGTTGGCCCAGCAACTCTTGCGGCTGCTTGCGCGATGCAGAAAGTGGCGTTGCTCACCTTCTCATCGGATCTGGTATTTGATGGAACTGGTGTTGCTCCTTATGTGGAGAGCGATGCTGTTGCACCGCTCAATGTGTATGGACGCAGCAAAGTAGAAGCTGAGTCGCAAGTTCTAAAGTTTCATCCCTCGTCGCTCGTCGTCCGCACCAGCGCCTTCTTCGGGCCGTGGGACGAGTACAACTTTATTACAATGGCGCTCCGCACCCTAGCGGCAGGAAAACCCTTTATTGCGGCAGAAGATTCGGTCGTTTCACCGACCTACGTTCCGGATCTGGTCAATGCCAGCCTTGACCTCTTAATTGATAGCGAGAACGGTTTGTGGCACATTGCGAACCCTGGTGAGAGTTCTTGGGCAGATTTGGCACGGTTTGCTGCAAAGAAAGCTGGTTTCGATGCTACCCGAATTGAAGCTTGTCCCATGCAAGCGCTGAGGCTATTGGCACCACGCCCAATCTACAGCGTTCTGGGCAGCGAACGAGGGGTACTGTTGCCGTCGCTGGAAAATGCGATCGCCCGCTACTTCCAAGAATCCAAAATTTCCCTGTAAAAATCGATACTTTAACCCACTCTAAGGTGGGCACTGCTCACCTTAGTCCATTTACCCATTGAGGTTTTTAAGATGAGCATTCTTTTTAAAATCGTTAAATCCCCAGACATTTTTGATAGCTCTAGAGCAGCTCAGTTTCATCAAGAAATTGAGAATCTGATCGACGCAGGAGTCAAATTTGTTCTCCTCGATCTCAAAAATGTCACTTTTATCAGTAGTTCTGGCTTAATGGCTCTTGTTTCAATGGTGAGGCTTACCCGCTCCGCAGGTTGCAAAATTTTACTTTATTCCAAGAGCGAACAGGTTAGGATTTTATTGGAGATGACGGGTTTAGATCAGGTTTTGGAAACCTTTAATAAGTCAGAAGGATTTCAAAGTTTAGGAAGCTTAGCGCGAGCTAATGTTAATCCTATATCAGAAACCTTGTCAAAGTCAGCATATTCACCAAAGCTGAAATCTACCAGCTCGCCTGTCCAGCCTGCTTCGGCTCGTTAAATCGTTAAGTTTTCGCGATTCTTCTCCGAAATTGGAGCGTGTGTTCCTGAACGATGAACGCAGCAAAATTATTACTCTTTTGCTTCTAACAATGCCTGACAAGCGTTGTGCTAACGTATCCTACTCTTGAGAAAAGGTACGTTATCAATGAAGCAACAGTAATATACTCTTTCTGCGAACGGCAAATAACCCAATTTAATAAAATCTCCCAATTTTCTTAATTGCAACCATCACAGTTATCCTGACATAACGCCGGATTTACGATTCTGACCAATCCAAATTTTTTCCATTAGCCAGAGAGAGTGCATTTGGGTGAATATCTTCGCTCACCTCACTGGAAAAATCCCGCCATAAATCTTAACGATCTGCCGTCGATCGATTTGATTCTACTCTCGCAAATGCACAAAGCTCGTTTCGAGTGCATTGCCGAGCAAAAACTGAATACAAACATTCCCATCATATCTTCCCTTTCCGCAACTGCTACAATTAATAAAGAAGGGAGTTTAATGCAACCTAATCTGCTCAAAACTTGGAACCTTTAACTGTTACCAAGGGGAATGTTGATTTTTAGCTTAAGTCGATGCCTGGAAAACACGGGTCGATGCTCCTCACAGCCGTACTACCACCTGTTATGCGAGTCTGCTAAAGCTTCAACCTGCTTCTGGGAAGACGGCATTTCGTCTCTTTATTACTGGCAATACCTTCGCTAACCAACAACTGAAGGAAATTCCTCGACAGTATTCGGATATCGATTTGGTTTTGCTGCACTTGTATGGAACAAAAGCATTCGCAATTCGTCTGATAATCGATGCCAAGCGAGGCGTTAAGGCAATTCAATAAATTGTTAGTTCTACGCCATCCCAATTCACTCCAACGATTACACGAATTTTAAATCGTCGTTAGAGGATTTTATGCAAGCGATTACGGCAACGGAACTCAAACAAAAAGTTACGTATCTGAGTCACGATAAGACTTACAATTTTGAGGCGTCGATAACACAGTAGCCGGATATGTGGTACAGAGGCAACGTACCTCGCTCCGGAAAAGATCGGCAAATGGATGTAGTAATAATGATAGGCATTACTTATCCTATTAATGGCATTAAACAGTCTTGGTTCTTAAACTGTATTTTTGCTAGAAAAAAATAACCTTAAATCGCTGAAATCCAGACTGTGTAGACATTTAAAAAATTTTATAGAAAAACACTTAAAAGAGTTAGTACTCAGATATTTATGGGTACTCTAGAAATATAACCTTGGATAGATGACTATATGCACTCTTTGGGGAAATGGCTGGAGAATTGTTATATCGCGTCTGGCGGCGCTACTCAGTCTAATTTTGACCAGTTCGACAGAGCATATCCGCGTCCGCAGTTACAGCGATCGCATTGGATTTGTCTCAACGGTCCGTGGAAGTTTACTTATGACGATGAGGGGAAAATAACTCGACCCTCAGATGTTTCCGGGTGGACGCATACAATTGAAGTTCCCTTCGCGCCAGAATCCTCAAAAAGTGGCATTGGCGACACAGGGTTTCACCCGAACTGCTGGTATGAGCGGGAATTTAACATTGTTAAGGGTGCAGGTCGGGTGCTGCTTCACTTCGGGGCGGTAGATTATCGCGCCCGCGTGTGGATCAACGGTCAATTTATGGCTGACCATGAAGGCGGACATACTCCCTTCAGCATCGATATTACGCCAGTATTTAATGAGGACGGACCGCAGCGGGTAACAGTGTGGGCGCAAGACGACCCCCAAGACTTGGCAAAACCTCGTGGTAAGCAAGATTGGCAACTGGAACCGCACAGTATTTGGTACCCGCGCACCACTGGGATTTGGCAGACCGTTTGGGCGGAGATCGTTCCTTCTACTTATATTGAGCGCATCCGCTGGACGCCGCACTTTGAGCGTTGGGAAATTGGCTTTGAAGCTTTTGTTGCAGGTGACCAGTGCGATGGCATCGAGGTAAAGGTAAAACTAACCGTTGGCTGCCAGTTGCTAGTCAACGATACCTATGAAGTAATTCACGGAGAGATTCACCGACGGATTGCCCTTTCTGACCCTGGTATTGACGACTACCGCAACGAATTGCTTTGGAGTCCAGAAAAGCCAACTCTGATCGATGTTGAAGTGCAGTTGTGGTCTAATGGCGAGTTGCTGGATGAAATCAAGTCTTATACCGCAATGCGGACGGTGGGAATCCAGCGCGATCGCTTTATGCTCAATGGTCGTCCCTACTATCTGCGACTGGTTCTAGACCAAGGCTATTGGCCTGAAACTCTGATGACCGCACCTTCCGATGAAGCGTTGCGGCAAGATGTTGAGCTAGTCAAAGCAATGGGATTCAACGGGGTTCGCAAGCACCAGAAGATTGAAGACCCCCGCTTCTTGTATTGGGCAGATGTGCTAGGACTGATGGTTTGGGAAGAAATGCCCAGCGCCTATCGCTTCTCTCCTAAAGCGGTGGAACGGATTACCAAGGAGTGGACTGAGGTCATTGAACGCGATGCCAGCCATCCTTGCATTGTGGTCTGGGTGCCCTTCAACGAATCTTGGGGCGTTCCCGACTTGACGGCGACAGCAGCCCACCAGCACTGCGTCCAAGCACTGTATCATTTGACCAAGACTCTCGATCCAACTCGTCCAGTCATCGGTAACGACGGTTGGGAAAGTGCGGCGACCGATATTTTGGCTATCCACGACTACGATAATAAGCCGACTCGGATGGCAAAACGCTACGGTCCAGAAGTGAAGCTATCAGACCTTTTCGATCGCCAACGTCCGGGTGGGCGGGTTCTGACGCTGGATGGCTATCCTCATCAAGGACAGCCGATTATGCTGACTGAGTTTGGCGGTATTGCTTATGCGGGTCGGGAAGATAAAAAAGCTTGGGGATATGTGCGTTCCCATGATGTCTCCGAACTGCAAATCCGGTATACGGCGCTACTAGATGTGGTAAACCGAGTCGAGTTATTTAGCGGTTTTTGTTACACCCAGTTGACCGATACCTACCAAGAAGCAAACGGACTGCTATATGCTGACCGGACTCCGAAATTTCCCATCGAAGCGATCGCATATGCAACTCTAGGCAGGGGTGAGGAAGACGAAGAGGACGTTATGCTCACAACAGTTAAAGCTGCATTGGGGCAAGAAAACAATGTATTCCCAGGAGCTGTTGAAGCCGGATGGTCGCAAGCTGATTCTATACAGCAGATTCCCCATTGCGGAGGAAATTACAGCCACTAGCCCTAGTAATGAGCCAGTGCAGGCGAATCCTCACCTGCGCTGGCATCCGTTGCGGGGCGAATGGATTGCTTATGCAAGTCACCGTCAGGGGCGGACTTTTATGCCGCCCCCAGAATACAACCCGTTAGCACCTACCAAAGATCCTCAGTTTCCGACGGAACTCCCGCAGGGGAAATATGATATGGCGGTGTTCGACAACCGCTTTCCCTCAATGGCTTTGGGGGCGCACAATCCACCCGCTAGCATTGTGCAGACTCTCCCAGCAAACGGCGCGTGCGAAGTGGTCGTATTTACGCAAGATCCGCAAGCTTCCCTCAGTTCTTTAGAACTGGATCAATTAGAGTTATTGTTGCAAGTTTGGGGCGATCGCACTCGCGCTTTAGGCGAAACGCCGCAGATTCAGTATGTACTGCCCTTTGAGAACAAAGGGGTCGAGATGGGGGTAACTTTACAGCATCCCCACGGGCAAATTTACGCTTATCCCTTTGTTCCACCCGTCCCAGCGCGGATGTTAGAGAGGCAACAAGCGTATTATCAGGAGCATCAGCAGGGTTTGCTGCAAGATTTGATCCAAAAAGAGATTTTGGATAATCAGCGAATTATTTATCTGGATGAGGAAGCGATCGCCTTTGTCCCCGCTTTCGCCCGTTACCCTTACGAAGTCTGGATTGCCCCGATTCAGCCCGTCCCTACATTTGTGGAGCTGACAGATGGGCAGCGTCAAGGACTCGCCAAAGCCTTAAAAACGGTTACTCTCAAGTATGACGGCTTGTGGAATCGTCCTTTCCCTTACTTGATGGCGTGGTTCCAAGCGCCCACCGATGGAAATCCGCATCCAGAAGCACACCTGCACGCAGAGTTGTATCCTCCCTATCGGACTCAGGATCGGCTTAAGTACCTGGCGGGAACCGAACTAGCCGCAGGTATGTTTGCCAATGATGCGCTTCCAGAGGAGAAGGTGAAGGAGTTGCAAGCTGTCGTCATCACACTTGAGAATCCTGTGCGGTTGTGAATCAAAACTTAACCCCCGAATCCCTTCGTTTGCAGGGAAGGGGCAAGAACTTCAGTTTCCTCCCCGTTTCCGGGAGGGGCTGGGGGAGGAATTTCCTGCTGTAAGAGGTGAGTTATGAATCAAGTTAGTGAAGAAGTCTCTCAGAAACTAGAGTTAATCCGAAACGCCTTAACGGAAGCTGACGCGCAGGGGTTGCGATTGCGCGGCACCGATTGGTTCGCCTGGGCGACTGCTGGCGGTTCCAGCACCGTACTGCTGACGGCTGAAACTGGAATCGCAGAAGTGCTGGTGACTGCTGAGGATGCCTGGATATTAACCGATGAAATCGAAGCGCAGCGGTTAAAAGATGAGGAAATTCCCGGAAATTTCCAGCATTATGCGAATCCTTGGGCTGATGCTGCGGCGCGTGAATCTTTTGTGCAACAGGCGACCAATGGGGGGAAAATTTTAAGCGATCGCCCGATTCCTCATGTCGAGAAACGATTACCCGCGTCTCTACAACAGCATAAACGAACCCTGATGTCGAGCGAGCTGGAGCGATATCGCCAGTTAGGGCGTCAGGCAAGCGAGGCGATGACAGAGGTACTCAAAGCCGCCAAGCCGGATTGGACAGAATATCAGCTTGCCGGTGCGGGTGCGGAGGCATTATGGGCGCGGGGGATACATCCAGCGCTGACGCTGGTAGCAGGCGAGAGACGTTTGCCCCTATACCGTCATGCTACCGCCACAGGTGAAGAGATTGGACGGCAAGCGATGCTGGTATTTTGCGCCAGAAGACATGGTTTGTATGCGAATCTGACCCGATTTGTATCATTCGGTTCGTCGGATGAAAGCGCCAAATTGCATGGTGATGTGCGTCAAATTGAAGCGGAAGCTTTGAATTTTTTAAAGCCTGGAATCGCTCTGAATGCAGTTTATGACACTTTAGCTGATGTTTATCAAAAGCACGGATATCCTAATGCCATCCGAGAACATCATCAAGGTGGAACGACTGGATATTTGGCGCGAGAAGTTGTAGCGAATCCGACGACTAATGACACGTTGGAAGAAAATATGGCTATCGCCTGGAATCCCAGTGTACGGGGTGCAAAGATTGAGGATACTTTTGTACTTCTCAAAGATGGATTGGAAAATTTGACTTTCGATCCAAATTTTCCCAGTGTCGAAGTAGCCGGAAGATTGCGCCCTGTGCCCTTGAAGGTTGGGTAATGAGAATGCCTTGACGAATGGAATTCGCGGCTATACAGACGAAACCTGCCTACGCAGGTTTTAAGATGTCAAATTTTCCGTTAGTCCGCGCAGGCGGACTTTGTTTGTCTAGCTGCGATTTCTAATCGCCATAGTTATGAACTGCGTAATAAAATACTTGAAAAATCTGGGAAGCTGCATCCGAATCAGTGGGAAGCAAAATGGATAATAGATGAAGATAACGCCGAACTGCGGCGAGTGCTAATTCAAGGAATTGGCTACGAAAGAATCGCCCAGGAATTAGGGGCAATTGCGTTAGATTCTTATCAAAAATACAGTTTATTAAAAATTGATACCGATATTGATATAGAGCCGATATCTTTGTTGAAGATGACTTGCCCAAGCACCGGATTTATTCATGTGTTGCGCGTACCACCTGAGATGATATCGGCGCGGGAAGCGATCGCTTGGGTGAATTGGGGAATTAATCCAGAATAATTTTCTGTGCAAACATGAATTTTTTTGATGATTAACGCGATATTGAAAGCAATTAACTAACTGCTACACTATCTCCCAACTTCGAGGGCCAGCGGACAGTCAGAATGGTACAATCTGACTCAGCAGACCAAGAATGGGGCACGCCTGGAGACCAGAGAACGTAGTCGCCTTCACGAGATAATAAGACTTCTTGCTCTGGAAATTTAACGTGAAATCGTCCTTTAATCAGGATAGAAAGTGTCGTTGCTTCCTCATTCATTGCCCATTCGGATCTACCGTCTCCTGCTGGGTGAATCCCCCATTTCACTTCTAGGCTGGAAGTCGATCGAATGTCATCGATTGGGTTTATAAAATGACCGAGAAACCAACCAGAACGATTTGCACCTTCACTATGAGCATTCCCAACAACAACATTAGACGGCATTTGCGAATCCTTGCTTATATGCAAGTATTAATTTTATAAAACTCAGCAAAATTATCAAGTCGGATGACTAAGTGTTAACGCACAAGTGTTAAGGCACAAGTGTGAACGCACAAAGATTGTGCAAAATATTAGGGATTGTAGAGACGCAAAATTCTACGTCTCTACAGGATGGGATTTCTCTCTACTCCCGGCGAGATGTTCCTTAACGGGACGCCACGGCTAAGCCGCTATGGCGCAGTAAAGGCTCGGTACTCGGTTCCCGTCCCCGGAAGGACTTGAACACTTCCATTGGGTGCAAGCTACCACCCAGCGCCAACACGGTGTCGCGGAAGCGCTTACCTGTAGAAGCTACAGCCGTCTCATCTTCTAAGCCAGCGTCTTCAAAAGCTGCAAAGGCATCAGCACTGAGAACTTCAGCCCACTTGTAGCTGTAATAACCCGCCGCATAGCCGCCAGCAAAGATATGTCCGAACCCGCATAAAAAGGAGTCTTCTGGCAGAGGGGACAAAATTGTTGTGGTTTGGGCAATGCGGTTTCGCACATCAGCCACCGTTTCCTTCCCACCCGGTTGATAGCGATGGTGCAGTTCGATATCCACTAAGCTAAAGTGCAATTGCCGCAGCGTGCCAGTACCGCTCATGTAGTTGCGTGCTGCCAAAAGCTTTTGGTAATAATGCTCTGGTAAGGTTTCCCCGGTTTCGTAGTGCTTCGCCATTCCCATCAAAGTGGGTCGGTCATAGCACCAGTTTTCCATGAACTGGCTGGGTAATTCTACCGCATCCCATTCCACATTGTTGATGCCTGCCGCCCCAGGATAATCCACCTTGGTCAGCATATGCTGCAAGCCGTGACCGAATTCGTGGAATAAGGTTTCTACCTCGCCAAAGGTCATCAGGCTGGGTTTGCCATCGACTGGGGGGGTTTGGTTGCAGACCAAATAGGCGACAGGTAAGCGTGTAGTGGGCGTGCCAGCTTCGATAATTTTGGCACGGACTAGGCACTCGTCCATCCAGGCACCGCCGCGCTTTTCGGCGGGACGGCTGAAAGGATCTAAATAGAAGTATGCGATCGCATTGCCTGTTTCATCGGCAATCTGGAAGTAACGCACATCCTCATTCCACACTGGGGCTTGACCATCAGCCGCCGTGACGGTAATTCCAAATAACCGTTTTACGAGACTGAATAGCCCATCTAGCACTTGTGGTAAGGGGAAGTAAGGGCGTAACTCTTCTGCGCTGAAGGCGAACTTTTCTTCCCGCTGGCGTTCCGACCAAAAGCTGATATCCCAGTGCTTCAAGTCGCTGCTTTCTGCGGCTCCTTTACTTGCAGCATACGCTTTTAATTCTTCTAATTCCTTCTTAGCCGCATCATAACTAGCGCCGCGCAGTTCATCTAGCAGCGCCTCAACTGCTTCAACGCTGGGAGCCATTTTTCGGGCTAAGCTTAACTCGGCAAAACTGTCAAAACCGAGTAGCTTTGCCTTTTCTTGGCGCAGTTGCAATATGCGTTCGATGAGTGGGGTGTTATCTAACTCGCCACTCGATGCACGGCTGATATAGGCTTTATAAAGCTTTTCGCGCAAGTCCCGACGGGTGCTGTGCTGCAAGAAAGGGCCAAAGCTGGGAAAATCCAGGGTGATGCGCCAAGGGCCATTTTCAGGGGTGGCGTTTTCTTCGCCAGCAGCACGGGCAGTTTGAGCGCCTAGACTCACTAAACTGGGCGGTAAGCCGTCAACTTCGTCTTTGTTGGTGAGTGTCAAGCTAAACGCTTTGGTGGCGTCGAGGACGTGGTTAGAGAACTTGGTGGAAAGTTCTGCTAATTCGAGTTGAATAGCGTTGAAGCGATCGCGCTTTTCTCCTTCCAACCCAACGCCGGAAAGTTCGGCATCTTTAATCGCTGATTCGACAATCCGCTTTTGGGCTGGTTCCAGGCTATCCCAAGCGTTGCTACTTTGCAGTGCCTTGAATGCTTCATACAGCGGCTTACTTTGGTTCAGCTGGTTGGAAAACTGCACCACTTTTGGCTGAACGGTTTCGTGAGCTTCGCGGATTTCGGGGCTATTCTTCACAGCCATCAAATGACCGACAATGCCCCAACTCCAGGTTAAGCGTTCAACCAGTTGTTGGAGTGGATCGACTAAACCGCTCCAAGTCGGTTCTACCTGAGTTTCTAGGGTGGCAAGTTCCTGTTCTAGTTCAGCCAGTAGCTGCGTCATCGCCGGAACGACGTGTTCCGGCTTGATGGCATCAAACGGGGGCAGCCCTTTGCCGATGAGTAACGGGTTATCAGTAATAATGGCGTTTGCACTCATAGGTGATTTGTTTGTAAACGTGTTTGGGCTGAATCGTCCTTGTTATCCGATCTTAAGAAAAAAATCAGCTACCCTTACAGGGTGGTTAACCGTAGCGAAGTTGCTGCTTATCGTCGGTACTCGTCGCCGCAGTCACCGATGACCTGGTATAGATCGCGCGATTGTTGAGCGATCGCATTCGTTCGCCTATCATCCTCTGCATCCAGTATCAAATCAAACACCCTGGCATTGTCTTCAATATGTTCCGACACCCCTAACCGTGCGCCGACGATTGCACCGGCGACTGCTGGCTGCTCTAGAATATAACGCACCGCCACATTCGAGATATTTACCCCGTGCTTCTGAGCAATCTCTTGGAGGACAGAAAGTAACTCTTGAAATAAACTCCAGCCACCCCATGCATCCACCATATTCTTGTATTTTCGCAAGCTAGCCGTCTTCAGTTCTCCTGCTCGCGGTTCTGGTTGTCCCAGGTACTTTTCTGACAGCAAGCCGCCGCAGAGTGTCCCGTAAGCAAAAAGCTGGATATTATTCTCTTGACAAAATTGCACCATGTTCACTAAAGGGCGCTGGTCAATTAGAGAAAATTGCACCTGATTGGACACAATTTTGATACCTGCTTCGGTAATAATTTTCAGACGTTCTGTATCAAAATTTGTCAAAGCTAGATGCTTGATTTTTCCCTCCTCTTGGAGTTCCGTCATATACTTGAGCGCATCCAAGTAGTTTTTATCACGGTAATCCCACCAATGAAACTGCATCAAGCCTAAGGAATGAACTCCCATTCTTTTTAGGGAAATATTAATGTTATCTTCTACCAACTTGCGCGTCATTTTAGTAGGTCTTGGTACCCATTTTGTGAAAGCTTGCAAGTTAGACAGCGACTCTTCACCACGACTTGCGACCAATTGCCGCCGGAACTCTCCAATAAAGTCCTCAGCGGGGCCATAATGGTCTGCTAAATCCCAAGTCGTGAAGCCTGCATCCATGTAATCAAACATATTTTGGATTGCGGCTTTTGAGTCAATTCTTCCATGTGCGCCTGACACTTGCCACATTCCATTCAGTACGCGGCAGATATTCAAATCTGGGGTAAATTGTAATCTACTTG
Organism: Trichocoleus sp. Lan; assembly: GCF_039961855.1. Taxonomy (NCBI): domain Bacteria; kingdom Bacillati; phylum Cyanobacteriota; class Cyanophyceae; order Leptolyngbyales; family Trichocoleusaceae; genus Trichocoleus; species Trichocoleus sp. Lan. The sequence goes on from NZ_JAMPKA010000003.1 coordinate 262,420, forward strand.
ATTCTGGTAAATTCATGTTGACGCTTTGTTATGTATAGATAAAATTATTGCCTATAGTGCCAGAAGTTGGATGCGATACACAAACTTAACCTCTCCCCAAACCCCTCTCCTACGAGGAGAGGGTCTTTCCCTCTTCCCTAGTCTACGGTGTATACACATCTTTCATTAATTGGCAAAACGTTAATTGATCCCCCTAAATCCCCCTTAAAAAGGGGGACTTTGACTTGATTGCCCCCCTTTTTAAGGGGGGTTGGGGGGATCAAAACGGGACTTGCAAGTTCAAGAAGACTTATGTATACACGGTAGTTTCCCTAGTAGGTAAAGGGCTAGGGGTTAGGTCTGTATTTTATTTAAGTAAGTAGCGCTAAAAATCAACCTTTTCAAAATTAAACCCCAAAGAAACGCAAGATAATTTATTAGTGTTTATCTGTGGTTAATTACTCTAAAACTTACTATTCAGGTTTGCACGGAAAATTCTTCTGGATCGATGTCCCAATTGATCCAGCGAATCGCTGCACGAGCCGATGTAATATCTGGTGGAACTCGCATAGCATGAATAAACCTTGTGCTAGGACAGGTCATTTTTAGCAAGTGAATTGGCTCTTTTTGAGGAGCATCATCATCAAGATCATCAGGCTGGAAACCATCAATATCAGCATCAAGTTTTAGCAAGGTGTATTCTTGCCAGGAATCTAATTCAGTTGCTTGTAATTCTTGACAGATTCGTGCATAGCCAATCCCCTGAATTAATACTCGCCTCAGTTCGGCGTTGTCTTCTTCTAAAATCCATTGCGCCTGCCATTGATGGGGATGCAATTTGCCATATTTTTCAGGCAACTTTACACCGTGATAATAATATCCCGTATGCCATCCATCGGCAAACTGAATCGCAGGTTCACCTTCGGCGTGCAGGCGGTTTTGGCTGTCGAGGGATAGTTTAGTAGGGCGATCGCATACTACACAAACCTTCTCAAACGGGAAAATCAAACCACAATTCTCGAAAAGCTGGTTCAGACAGTCAAATGCTTCCCGTGTCTTTTGGTCAAGAGTGACACCTAACGAAGAAACATAAAATTCAGTTGCGTAGATTTGCTTAAAAATCTCTGTGGGGGTTACTGGATAAATATCCTCTGCATCAAAAGAGCTGGAATCAGCTCCGATGAGTTCTGGAGAGTTATGAATTAGTTTACGCAACTCCCACCATACTTCTTCGTCGCCTGCTGTCGGCTCTAGTGCTATCTTGTATAACGCTATTTCATTCCGGATATGATTCCACAGAGATAGGCACGAAAGTCTTTCCAAAAACCAACCGAGCTGGTTTGATAGTGACTCTCCCAACATATTCAGGGATTTCCACATCTCAAATGTTTGTTCTTCTGGTGTATTGTCTAGTTTGAGCAAGTTGAATAGTTGAGTACACCCCGCGTGTGGGCTAGGGGAAAAAAGAACTTCTGGTTCTTCTTTGTCAATCGTTGCGTAGACAGATTCAATAGCTTTTTTGGCTTTTTGAAAATCAATGGGCTTCGTTAAGAGAGTGCGCCGCTTCTGTAGAAGCCATGAAAAGCAACTGAGATGAAAAATTGGATTAGCTTGGAGATCCACGTGGGTGAGGCTGATTAACTCAGGAAGTGGACTCAAGTCGGTAACTTGATTGTGATTTAGATACAGATGGGTGAGGTTAGTTAATCTAGAAAGCCCACTTAAGTCGCTAATTTGATTGCAACTGAGATACAGATGGGTGAGGTTGGTTAACCCAGAAAGCGGACTCAAATCGGTAATTTGATTGTTATTTAGAAACAGGTGGGTGAGGTTGGTTAACCCAGAAAGCGGACTCAAATCGGTAATTTGATTGTTATTTAGAAACAGGTGGGTGAGGTTAGTCAACCCAGAAAGTAGACTTAAATCGGTAATTTTATTGCTACTGAGATACAGATGGGTGAGGTTAGTCAACCCAGAAAGTAGACTTAAATCGGTAATTTTATTGCTATTGAGATACAGTTGGGTGAGGTTAGTCAACCCAGAAAGTGGACTTAAATCGGTAATTTTATTGCTGCGACTGATATTGAGATACAGTTGGGTGAGGTTAGTCAACCCAGAAAGTGGACTTAAATCGGTAATTTTATTGTTACCGAGATACAGATGGGTGAGATTGGTTAACCCAGAAAGCGGACTCAAGTCGGTAATCCAATTGTTATTTAGATACAGTTGGGTGAGGTTGGTTAACCCAGAAAGCGGATTCAAGTCGATAATTCTATTACTGCTGAGATCCAGCTCAGTGCAGTATGAAAGTATCAGATCCGCTTCATAGCAGTCCCAAGTGTCAGCTTCCTCTAACAGCACCTCAACTGTGTGTCTTGCTGCTTCTGAGATGCTATTTTTGTGCAAACACCAGTCAGCAAAGCTGTTAAAAGTTGTGGTCTTTATTTGCTGTAGTTCAGACATTTATCACCTCTCGACTGAGATTTGTGTTTCTTAGTTATGTGTCAGCAACCAGCAACTTATTAAAAACGCCAGTCTTTCTCAGCTTGTTCTAACACGTAAGCAGAAACATCTTGGATTTCTTGCCCCGTTAAGCGGTCTTTGTAGGCGGACATATTGTTTTTGCCGTTGGCGACGATGGATGCGATCGCATCCACGTTATCCATGCCATTTCGTTTTAATGCCTTGAGTTTCAGATTCTTCCCGCGCCTGATGATATTGCCGCCATTGAGATGACAACCTGCACATTGGACGCTAAAGATTTTGGCACCGTTAGCAGTATCTGCGGCTAAAGCTGGAATGCGAAAGGCAATTAGCACGGTGAAAGTAAGAAGTAAGACGGTTAGTAGCTTCCTCAAGGAACTTTTCCTCGGTTTTTATTAAATTAATAACCAGTGGCACATCCGCTATTTTATGAATCGCTGTCCTCTCCCTCAATTTCTTCGCCCTCTTCTGTCGCTTCCTGAAGAAATAAGCGTGCCAATCTGTTATAGGTGCCAGGGCCAACAAATTGAGGATAAGTATGAGAACGGCTGTACACCCATACCAGTTCTTTGCCATCAAAAATGCGGATATCTTGAAACAGACCTTTGCATTTCGGTTGCAGCGACTTAGCTGTATTTAATGCGTCCGTCCATCTTTCAAACTCTTGGGAAAATTCACGGGTGATAACTTTAAACATAAGCTTGGGCTTCTTTCTTGACTTCCTAATTTGAAGCTGAAGCGGTGGGTGGGAATGGGGGAAATGATTCGGAAAAGCAAGCGACCAAAAGCACCGAGGTCAAAGTGCTTCATGTCAAAGTGCCTCAAAGGAAGCCGTGAATCCTTCAAGACTTAAACACTCGTCTTGGAAAGATTCGGCGTCTCCGACCTCTTCAACCTTGTATTCCATGAAGCGCTGACCGTCTGGCGTTTTTTTGGAAGAGATACAAGTGCTGTGATACTTGTCTGCGATCGCTTTACAGGTAGTCCCATTCTGTTTCCACGCATCGCCCGAACAGTGAATCGTTACCAGCCACATAACTTCAGTCTCCATTGATAGTGGGGAGGTTGCGATCGCGAAAACTCTGAGTTTCTCTGACGCAATCTGATGCATCATATCAAGGGTTATCACCCTAAGCCTAACTCCGGAGTTAAGGATTGATATGACTCGCAAGCGCTTATTTTCGCTAATTGTGGCGCTGTTGCTGATTGCACTTTCCTGGTGGGGGGTGGCGGCGGCGCGGACTGGATTGGTGACGCGAACATTCTCAGATAAAGGGTTGCCGATGCTGTACGTCGCACCACAGGGTTCTGAGAAAATACCCGGTGTCCTGGTGGCGCACGGCTATGCAGGTTCTAAGCAGTTAATGCTGGGCTACGCGCACGTTTTGGCGCACGCGGGGTATGCCGTGATGTTGTGGGATTTCGGCGGACATGGCGCGAATCCAGCACCCCTAGAGCGCGATTCACTTCAGCAAGACCTGAATGTGGCTTATGCAGCCCTGTTGGAGCAACCAGAGGTCGATCCCAGCCGCTTGGCGCTGCTGGGGCACTCAATGGGTAGCGGTGCGGTGATGTCGGCGGGTATCCGCAATCCCGACCGCTTTGCGGCAACGGTTGCCGTCTCGCCAACGGGTGCGGGAGTGACGCCTTCTATCCCGCGCAATCTTCAGCTACAAGCCGGGAGTTGGGAAGGTGGATTTGTGACGAATGCCCAGCGGTTGCTGGCGGCGGCAGGAGGAGAAAACGATAACTTTGCTGGGGGAAGGGCGCGATCGCTCGTTATCATCCCGAACGCCGAACACATCACCATTCTCCTCCGCAATATCAGCCACCAAGCTGCCCGAACGTGGCTCGATGCTACCTTCAGAATTCAGAGTAGCAGTAACTATATTGACCGTCGGATGGCTTGGTATGCATTGCATCTGGTGGCATGGCTGTTGTTCCTTTTCGCCGTTGCCCCTGCTGTTGCTGACCCGGCGACTACACCCAAGGCAAAGGTGCATCCGCTACAAAGCTTGCTAGGTTCGTTCTTAGCTCCATTCCTTGCCAGCGCTTCACTCCTATTGCTGAGCCGTATGGGGGAAATTGACAGCTTGGGTGGCGTCCTCGTCGGCGGTGCAATCGGAATTTGGTTCTTTGTGGCAGGCATCGTCTGGCTGGGGATTCTCTTGCGCCTACAACGTCCTACACTCAGGGCGCTGGGGATAGGCTTGGGGCTGTTTGTACTGCTTTGGGTGGGTTTTGGGGCAATGGCACAGTCGGTGTGGCTGCAATGGTGGCTAATTCCAGCACGTCTGAAGCTTTGGCCTTTGCTGTCGTTGGCTTGCCTTCCTTGGTTTCTAGCGTCGGGAGTGGCGCAACAGGATGCTGGGGTACTCTCGCGGGTAGCGTGGTGGTTGTGGCAAAGCGTGCTGCTAGTAGGCGGCTTTATTTTGGCGGTGTACTTGGTTCCGCAACTTGGTTTTATCTACCTGTTGCTGCCGCTATTTCCGCTAGCGATGGGTATTTTCTCCTTTGCTGGCAGCCAACTTAATAATGTGTGGAGTTATGCACTGGGGAGTGCGTTGTTTTTCGGTTGGGCGATCGTTGCTGCTTTCCCGCTCGCAAGTTAGCGAATACAGAATTAGAAGTTTTCTACCTAAAGGAAGTACCGATTTTTAAGCGATCGCGCCAAGATAGAAGAAGCGAATTATAACCTCTTTTTTTTGCTGGAAAGCTTGTACAAGTAGTTTAATTAAAGCTTCATCTAAATCAACTACTACAAACCGAGGAAGAAAATGCCTAATAATAAAATCAAAGAACAAATTACAACCGATCTCCATCAAGCTAAAGAAACAGGACAGCTCAGAGCAGAGCGGATTCGGGAAATTGTTCAATCTGCTGTATCTCAGGTGGGTTCGGAGTTTAAGGAAGGTTCCACCGAACTTCGCTCAATTGTTAAAGATGCGGTTTCTGTGGTTCTGGAAAACTTGCAAGATAAAGGTGGCGAACTCAAAGAAGAAGTCACGGCTACGATTGAGGGAGCGGTTGAAGGTTTTAGCCATCTAAGACATCGAAATATTGCGAAAACGCAAGCAGAGGTTAAACAGCTACAAGCTCAACTGGACAACGAAGAAAATGAACTCCAGCAAGAAATTGATAAGCTGCTAGTAGACATCGAAGAATCTGGTAAAGATACCTCGCCTTCTACCAAAACTGCCCTGGAGTCTGCGATTAATAATCTCAAAAACAGCGATGAGGTCGCATCGCTGAAAGAGCGTTATGCTCAACTGCAAGCTCAATTAGCGATTCTCCGAGCGAATTTAGCTGCACGTTACGGGGGACGCGCCGAGGACGTGAAAGGGTACCTGGACGAAGCGAAGCACTGGTACGACCGTTCGCGCCCTCAAGCTGAAATAATGGTTCAGCAGGTAGAACAAAAGCGATCGCAGGTTGAAGAAAAACTGGGTGATGCTGGGGTAGCGATCGCTAAGAAAGAACGTCAGGTACGTCAAATCTTGAGTGAGTTGTTACGAACAGCAGCAGATGCAATTCGCGAAAAGGAACATGTCAGTAAATCAGGGACTCCTAAAGATTCTCACCATTAATTAAAACAGAACCAGCTAAGACTTAGCTGGTTCTGTTTTTTAAACTCAATTTTTAAACTTGCAGTAGGGTTTTAACACGCAACCAGCACTCGAGAAAGACTTCTACTCCCACTACTAGCGCTACAAGGGATAGAAGCGTCTAACTAACCTTGGTTTAGTATACGTTTTCTCCTCCAGCCATTCTTTCTTCGTGCTTCACGATTACCCAAACTGCATGAATACTACCGGGAAGCCAACCCAGAACCGTAAGCAAAATGTTGATGAATAAAGTTGGGCCAACACCAACTGTCAGAAAAATGCCTAAAGGAGGCACGAGAAGACCAGCCAGAATCCGGAGTAATTTCATGAGACTACTTCAACTTTCTTATTTAAACTCTTATTAGTCTTATTCTCCTAAATCAAGTAATTGAAGACCTCCCCCTAACGAATTATCTTCGTTTTGATAGATGGTATACAAAACTGCATTCATCTTTCTAGCTTGCAAACTAAAAAAGGAGGAACAGCATCTAGCTTTCCTCCTTTTTTTAATCTCTATCAATTTTACTTCTCTGGATAGAGATTAACCTTGAGTTTTCAAGTCACTACTGCTGCCGGTTAGTACACCCGCGTTTCTCTCAGCAAAATATTTGCTGATGAAAGTATTCGCAAAAGATAGAACGACGGGTGCCAACAGAAAAGCTAAAATCCCATGCATACTAAATCCGGGAACCAAAATTGAAGCCACCCAGAAACATATCCCGTTAACGACGAGCGAAAATGTTCCTAAGCTGACGAAGTTAAGCGGCATAGATAGGAGAGATAGAGTCGGCTTAACTCCAGCATTGACCAAGCCAATCGCTACAGCAGCAATTAAGGCAGCAGGAAATGTAGCAATATTAACACCTGGAACAAGTAAATCAACAATTAGTAGGCTAAGAGCCGTAGCTACCCAGGTAAAAAGCGTTCCCATCATGGTTTTTTTCCTTAAATTGACACAATAGAAAATTTTAAAGTCCTGATACTATGCTCAGCGATCGCCTAGCCTTCAACCTCCCTACGAAGGTAGATTTTTCTAGAAGCGATCGCCTGTTGCCTTGGTGTTTTAGTGTCTTGGTCGTTGATTACACACAAGATGTAGATAAGGTAGTTCCTCTCGCCAGGAGAAGGCAGTAAATCTCAATACAATCAGGACAACTTAAGCTAAGTGAAATTAGTGATGTATAGGATGGGTGAGCGATAGCGAAATCTATGCAGGGGTTGGCTTTCCCAAGCCAAATACCACTTGCGTGCGGGGGGTTCCCCCGCACGCAAGTGGCTCTCCAACCTACGAACATCTTCAATTTAATTGCATCCGCTTACTTATTGTTGAGGTGCAGTTATGCTGACGTTATTCGTTGAGCTATCCAATACTATCCAGCCAGATTTCCCGTCTAAATTCTCTGCACTATTTGCCACTTTAAAATAGAGCTTCTCGCCGCCACGAGTTTCAACAGCAAAATCGGCTTTTTCCGCATAAACCACTTTAAATCCTCGGTCTCTCAGACAATACATCGCCCAAGCTTTCAGCGTGTGCTTGTGTGGTTCATATTGAATCGGAGGCTTGTTTAACGCCTCTTCCATCACCTTAATTAGCTGCACTGGTTGCACGCTCCACTAGATACTTTCCTTTTTAGTTTCTGCTGGATCGCAGCGAATTTCAATCAGGAATCCATCCGGGTCGTAAAAGTAAATGCCTCGTCCGGTGGGACGGCTGACAGGGCCATGATCGATGGGCACTTGATTTTGTTTTAGCACCTCGACCGCCCGCTCGAACAACTGCGGGTCGATGTCAAAGGCGAGGTGATTGGCGCGGGTAAAAGCGCGATGCGGGTCATTGTCTGGGGGTGGCAAATCCGGCTCCCAAAACAAGTCGAGGACGGTACCATCGGGGGTGACGAAATTGGTAACTTTGCCTGATGCTACAAGCGATCGCAATGTGGTCGGCACTTCTTCACCCGTCAGTTCGTACAAACCCAGGATACCCCCGTAGAAGTGCCGGGAAGCTTGCAGATCGTGGACGTTCAAGGCAATGTGGTGGACTCGCCGCAGATCCCCTGTGGAAAGGGCAGTGTTGACGGATTGGGGGCTAGATAGCATGACAGAAAAGACTCCTTTCGTTACTTTCGATAGAAGCAAGACTTTTTTCTTTAAGTCTATTATTCAAAATAAAAATTATCATGCCCTTTGATTACACTTTAGATTTTAAGGCAATCGATTTTCGCTCTTCTCCCGAACTTTATCGCGTGGGTAAGGGCGAGCAGGGGGTGCTTTTGGTAGAACCCTACAAATCAGAAATTCTTCCCTACTGGCGCTTTAAAACTCCAGAGATTGCCAGAGAATCGAGCGAAAAAATTTACCAGATGTTTCTGGATTACCTAGAACAAGATGATTTTGTTGGCGCGGATATGGCACGGAAGTTTTTACAAATGGGTTATACGCGATCGCGCAGATATGCCAATCATAAAAGCGGCAGAAAATTTAAGTCAAATCCTCAAAAAGAAACTTCTAAAGAAGCCCTGCTTCAAGCAAGGAAAGATATTTTACCCAATGAAGTAGATCCGGTGAAAGCTGAATCAGCCGCAATCTTTAAAGAGAAATGGATGCAAGCAAAGATAAATGAGATATATTTACAGCTTTTAGCAAACCATAAACAGATGTACGAGTAAGGATGAAAGAGAATAATCTTAGCAAATAGAATTCGCAGCTTCGCCAGCCTTCCTATGTCAGTTCAAATACTGACACATAATCAACTCAGAGTTTTCGGAAACGCTTTCTACATTGGTGTTGTATACAATTAGTTTACCGAGAACAATCAAAATGAGTAATAGCCGGAAATCAATTTTATTTTTTAGCTTATTTCTCACCCTTTTGGGAACAATCACCTCTGGGAAACACGTCCTTGCGATCGCCCAATCTTCAGAATCAACCCAGCGACTAACTGTATCACAGACATCACCCTCCAAATTGGCACAGCTTTCTTCTACATGTACCTATGACGATAGAAAAACCGTAGAAACTGTGAAAGACAAAAAGGGTAAAGTGACACTGGTTGGTGAAACTTATGTCATCGTAACTGAAGGACAGAATGGTATAAGATATGCAACTTGTAATCTTCCTGATAGTTTCAAGGCAGAAGGAAAAGCAATTACATTCAGTGGTGAAGTAAAAGAAATCTATCCTAATGAACGTTGGGCAGCTACACCGTTAAAAATTACAGCGATCGCATCCAGCACTTCAACCCCAACCCCAACCCCAGTTCAGTCTATTCAAAGCCTATCGAATGGTAATTACACATTTTGTAGCAAACCTCCCTCAGGCACTGGGAACCAGCAGGGTGTAGATTTAGGTCATTGTTATGTATTTAGTAAAAAAGGAAATCGCCTAGTCGGAGACCTTTACGATACCAAAACTTTGGGCGAAGTAACCGCTTGTGTTAGCGGTGTAGTTAATAAGAGAACTGTTAGCGGCGAAGCGATAGAAATTGTCGGAGATATTGGTCGGCAAAATATACCGCCAAACTCATCAGGCACCCGGTTAGTTAATTGGGACAATCAGGGTTACTTGAAAGTTGCGAGAGCTACTGTAATTGACAGGCTGAATAGCCCTGGCAGGAACAATGTCAGAAAAGTTCGCTATCGTTCTGCTTTGCTTAACTTAAATGGTTTTTATCGCCACAATCAACTGAAACAAGCACCTACAAACTGTTTAAAACGCTAAGAAAGGCAACCGCTAAAAGTAAGCGATCGCATTCTCAATAACAGTAGGTTAAACCCAACAACAAAGAAACCCAACCAATGCTTAATCGAGTTGGGTTTCTTTGCCGCATTCCAACTTAAATTTTGATTGATAGTAAAATTTTACTACCAATATTTATATCAAAAATCCTCAAATTGATAAATTTATTAATTCAACTTGTCTCCAGTTGAATGAGTATACTTCTGATATCCATTGTTTGTTGGATAATTATTTGTTGGATACAAAGCATTGGATTTGAATAATTGTCCCGATTGGATAATCGCAATAGCGATGGGTTCTAAAGCTTTTGTCCAGCTGTCTCTGATTCGCTGCTGCTCTTCCGGAGTGGGGTTGGTGCTTAACCGTTGAATTTCAGCCAGGACAATTGCTGGTAGTTGCTCGTAGAAACTCATTGCTAGTTCACTACCTACCTGATTCAACAACAGTTGCACTAAAGCAGAGCTGTTCATTACATCATTCGCAACACTACCCGTTGCACCAGTGGCAGTTGCACTAGCGGCAGTTGCACTAGCGGCAGGGGGCGGATTTAATTGGGGGATAGCATCAACGGGAGATACAGGGGTTTTAACTGGCTCAGCAGGACTTTGAAGCGTGTCCCTGGCATCTTCAATCGGAGGTTGAACAATCGCAGCGGGACTTTGAAGTGTGTCCCTGGCATCTTCAATCGGAGGTTGAACAATCGCAGCAGGACTTTGAAGCGTGTCGCTGCCATATTCAATAGGAATAGTAGGTTGAACAGCCACAGGACCTTTATGCGTATCCCAAGGGTCTTCAATCGTAGGGTGGACACCCGTAGCAGCGCCTTTAAGGCTGTCGATTGCACCTTCAATCGTAGGGTGAACACCCGCAGCAGCACCTTTTATTACTAAATCCGCAGCACCTTCAACAATCGCTTTAATACCCTCACCTACACTTTTACCAGTAAACGCCGCAGCAGCTGCACTGACTACAGCACCAAAGGTTGCTCCAGCTAAAGCAGCATTCGCGACACGCCTGCGGGTGCCTGTTGGCTGAACACCAGACTCTTCTGTAGCCGCGTCAGTCTCTTCGTTGGCTGCATCTGACGCAGCATCACCGCCATCTCCGCTAGTGTCTGCTGGAGGAACGCTGGACTGTGCCGGAATCCGGTCAGTATTTTCGTCATGCCGATCAAAAGGCTGATTGCTCTGTGTCATAATGCCCCGTCTCCTGCCTACCAAAACGGCTTAACGATCTGAAGTCACTGCTACTGCTAATTTAGCGATCGCACGTATAGACTTACACCGACCTCAAGGGAGACATCCTTAAATACCCAGCAAGGTATAGCCATATACGATGATTGGGATTCCATATCTACAACTACAGATGCAATAGGTGTTGAGTCATGTCTGCCTTTAGCTCAGTTAAATCCTTCTTGAGGCTCGTTAGAGTTGCAATAGATAACGAGCTACAGCAAAACGATATTTAGATGCTTGGGGGCAAAAGAGACAATGATGACTAATAATACGCCAAATTTCGAGAGACGTGACGAAAATGCTGGCTCTAGCGAGACAGCTCAACCTTATATTCGTACAGAAAGCACAACTCAACCTAGTGGAATAGCAAGAGCAGAAAACAGCCCTACGATTACATCTCAATCTGTTGCTCGGCAACAACCCACCGACATCAATGCTCGGCAACAACCCACCGACATCAATGCTCGGCAACAATCCGGCAGTATGAATGCTGGACAACAATCTAGCAGCATGAATCCAGCCTTATCTAGAGCGCTGATGGGAGGACTCATCGGTGCTACCTTAGGGACACTAGCCGGTCTGGTAGCTGGTAGGAGAACATCTGAGGGTGTGAAACACGCTGCCAAAGGTGTTGGCGATGCGACAAAGACTATTGCTGGCGGTGTTAACCAGACTGCAAAAGGTGTTGGCGAAGCAGCAAAGACTGTAGCTGGCGGTGTTGGTCAGACAGCCAAAGGTGTTGGCGAAGCGGTTAAGAGTGTAGCTGAAGGCGTTAACTACGCTGTAGTAGGCACATTACAAGATACCGCTGAAGGTGTTAGCCAGGCTGTAGTAGGTACATTGGACGCAGTAAAGGGTACAGCTTCAAATGCTAAGCAAGTTGTAGCAGGTGCCGCAGACCAGCTACAGGATAAAACTGAGGATGCCAAGCAATCTGCAATCAGTGGATTGGACGCAGTTCAGGATGCCGCTGAGGATATCAAGCCATCTTACGAGCAGAACGTCAAGGTAGCTAAAGAGCATCCGGTGATCAGTACGCCGCAGGTCACGACAACTGCGAACATCGGCATGGAAAGGGACATGGATATGCAGACAGCATATATTTCCGGCCCAGATGAGGAAGATGTGGTTAATCGAAATAGGTTTTCAGAGACTGAAACCTCACTAGATCCTAATGCAACCTATCTCCAAGAAGGGGAAGGTTCTGGTTTCCAACGTTATGAAGATACTGCTGACATTTAGAAGCAAGTCTTGATGACTGCGAATGATTGATAGAAGGGTTAGGAGTTAGGAGTTAAGAGTTGGAAATTGATAACTCATAATTCATGACTCCTAACCTTTATCAATTGTCCCTGAAAAACAACCCTTGCAAATTAGAATAAAATTGTAATTAGTTGGGTTTGAACTAAGCGTTAGCGAAGGATATTTCCGCATTTGCTTAGGTTAAGGGAATATCGCTTTTTGCCTATTTAAGCAAGCGGCTATCATCAGTATCTATTTAAGTAGAAAGGAGACGATTTTTATGATTGATAATGACAAAGTTTTGGGTGAAGATGAAATATTTGTTGAGCAAATTCCACACGAATATGATACTCCTCCGGCAGACACAGGCATGAATAATGCCTTGACTAAAATAGCGATTGGAGCATTCATTGGTGCTACGGTGGGTGCGATAGCTGGGGCTATGGCGAATAAGGGTGCTGTTGATCGGGTAAACCAGACTGTAAGAAATGCAGGAAATGCAGTCAAAAATGCCGCTGACGGTGTTAACCAAACTGTAAGAAGCGTAGGTGATGGTGTAAAAAACGTAGCTGTCAGCGTTAACGACACAGTAATCGATGTAGGGGACAAAGTTAAGGGCGTCACCCAGGATGTTAATTACACCGTAAAAGATACCCTTAGCACAGTTAAGGGTACAGCGGAGAATGTTAACGAAACTGTGAAAGGTACAGTGGATGTACTCAAGGATGCAGCGGATAATGTTAACGAGAATGTCAGAGGTGCGGGAGAAGCATTGAAAGGTGCATCTGAGGATGCCACTCCATCTGAACCTCAGATTGTCAAGGGGCCTGATAAGCAGGTAAAGTACATTTTAGTGCCAGTAGAAACTGAAGGGAATGTTTGATAAACCAAAGTTCGAGGAAGGGGAAGTTTAGGAACAAATACTTGAAGTGTTGCTTTTGCAACTGGACAAACTTTTGTTGCCAGAACAAATTTTAATTAGAAGCGCTCGCTCTCTGAAAAAAAGAAGCGAGCGCTTCTTTTTTTCTAATAAAAAGGGTAGATTGAGGCTTGACTTTTATTAATTGTAGAAATTTTAAGAGATTAGGAATTGATTAAAGGCAGTGCCGTTTCAATTTTTCCAAATAGCTCCATTTTTTCTGTGTCATCACACCAGGAAGATTTGATGGCATTTTTAATCAAATTTACAATATCATCCAAAGAAAATCCTAATTTTTCAACCAACATTCTATACTCGTAACCTAAAGTCGAATTGAACATTTTTGGATCGTCAGTATTAACCGTTATAAGCAATCCTTCCTTGTATAATTTTTTAATCGGGTGGAGTTCAATGTCAGCAACGACTCCTGTTCTCAGATTAGAGATAGGACACATCTCTATTGGGATTTGCTCTGATTTCAAAAAGGATACTAATTCTGGATCGTCTATCGCACGTACACCATGCCCAATACGATCCACTTTTAAGCTGCGAATGGCTCCCCAGATACTCTCAGAACCTGCTGCTTCACCCGCGTGGGCAGAAGTTTTAAATCCCAAGTTTCTCGCTTCCTCGTAAACCGCTTCGTAGGGTTTGGGAGGAAATGTTTGTTCCGAGCCACCGATGCCAATTCCCAAGACTCCAAGATTTTTTACCTCGTGAATCTGTTTTACCCAAGTCATTCCCTGTTCCGGTCCGAAATCTCGAATCAGGTCGGCTACTAAATTCACTGTAATTTTATCGGCATGAACATCCAAACCTTTGCGAATTGCTTCTGTGAGTTTCTGGGGTTCCAGTCCATGCCGAATAAAATCACCTGGAGAATAAAAAGCTTCCACATAAATAATATTTTGAGAAGCTAAATCCTCAGCAATTTTACTGGCAATCAATGTAAAATCTTCGTATTCTCGTAAAAAGTTGTTCTTCCAAACCCAGGTGTCAATAAAATGTTGAAAATCTTTGTATTGAAATTTTTGCTCCATCTGGGAGAATGAACCAACGGAAGAAACGGCATTATACTTTTCTATAAGTTGCCAAAGGGCTGTGAGGGGAATTGCTCCCTCCAGATGAAGATGAAGTTCAACTTTGGGTAATTGGTGCAGAGTATCATTTAGCAACATATTCTTAAAATGAAAAGTAATTTTTATCAGCGTCAGATGACGCAATTTTATCGCTCAAAAATCGCCAACTCTATTTATTAGAGTTACTTTGCCTAAAGGTTATTATCTTCCTCCAAGTGGTTCACCCGATTGGGTGACAGTATGGACAGATAGCTCCCAGGTGAGAATATAGCGGGCAAGCTAGTTGAGTCCAATACAAACCTAACCCCCAGCCCTTCCCTAGTGGGAAAGGGGAGTAAGACTTAAATCAAAGCCTCTCTCCTGCTAGGACAGAGGTTTGGAGAGAGGTCAAAAATGTACTGCATCCAACTGAGAACAGCTATATCCCATTGATGTTCCTTGGCAGTAAGGGTGCCTTTACACACAATTAGCTTTCTGTCAATGTGGAAGCGATAAAAATAATTCGTGGATGGGTGTTTTAGGATGATCATCACAGAAGTGTCTGATTCGTAACTGCTGAACACATCCGATGCTGAACATTCCTCAACTACTGGCACAAGAGCTTTCTCTCAAACCTTCTCAGGTGCAAAGTGCGCTGGAACTTTTCGCCGAGGGGTCAACGATTCCCTTTATTGCTCGTTATCGGAAAGAGCGTACTGGCACAATGGACGAAATCCAGCTTCGCAACCTGTCGGAGCGATTTACCTACCTGACGGAGCTGGAAGAGCGCAAGGCGGCGATTCTGGAAGCGATCGCATCCCAAGGTAAACTGACCGATGAGCTGAAAGCTAAAATCGAATCCTCTGTGCAAAAAACCGAACTAGAGGATCTTTACCTACCCTACAAAACGAAGCGACGGACACGCGCCACCATCGCTAGGGAAAAAGGACTGGAACCCCTGGCAGAGTTCATCAAGTCGCTGAACAATCGCACTGCTCAGCCTGCATCCTTGGAGGCTGAGGCAACAAAGTATATTTCTGAAGAAAAGGGAGTGAAGACGGTGGAGGAAGCGCTTAAAGGTGCTTGTGACATTCTGGCGGAGGCGGTGTCTGAAAAAGCTGAGGTGCGATCGCATCTACGCGACTATTTGATGAACGAAGGGGTATTCGTCTCGCGCATCAAAAACGATCATCCCGAAGGTTCCACCAAATTTGAGATGTACCGAAATTTCCAGGCTTCGGTAAAAAATATTGCGCCGCACAACTTGCTGGCACTGCTGCGAGGCGAGACGGAGGAAGTATTGAACTTAGAACTTTCCTTCGATGAAGAAGTTGTCCTGTCGTATTTGGAGTCGCAGGAAATCCAAACGAAAGTCCCTGCGGTGAGAGACTTTTATCGGGGAATGCTCAAAGATGCCTTCAACCGTTTGATGAAAGCTTCCCTGATTAGCGAAGTGCGTGCTGATAGAAAAGCTTATGCAGATGTCGAGTCGATTAAGACATTTGAAAGTAATTTGCGGGAGTTGCTGCTGTCGAGTCCAGCGGGATTGAAGCCGACGCTGGCAATCGATCCGGGATTTCGGACTGGCTGCAAAGTTGCCGTTCTTGATGAGACGGGGCAATTTTTAGAATACCAGGCTGTCTTTCCCCATCAAGCAGCCGAGCAGCGATTGAAGGCTGCCAGCACTCTCAAGAAATTGATTGAAAAGTACAATATTCAACTGATAGCCATCGGTAATGGCACTGCCGGACGAGAGACGGATGAGTTCGTTGCAGAAATTCTCAAGACGATGGATCGCAAACCGATTAAAGTCATGGTGAATGAGTCGGGAGCATCGATTTATTCTGCGAGTGATGTCGCGATCGCAGAATTTCCCGATCTTGATATTACGGTTCGCGGTGCTATCAGCATCGGTCGTCGCTTGCAAGATCCCTTAGCCGAACTCGTCAAGATTGACCCCAAATCGATTGGCGTCGGACAGTACCAACACGATGTCGATCAAAAATTACTGAAAACGAAGCTAGATGATACGGTAGAAAGTTGCGTGAACTATGTCGGTGTGGATTTGAACACTGCCTCAAAAGAACTTTTGACCTTTGTTTCCGGGATGACACCAACGGTTGCCAAAAATATCATCACCTATCGCAACAAGCAGGGTGCATTCAAAAACCGCCGGGAATTGATGAAAGTGCCAAAATTAGGGCCAAAAGCCTTTGAACAGGCGGCTGGTTTCTTGCGGATTCGCGCTGGCGAAAATCCTTTGGATAATACAGCCGTGCATCCTGAGAGTTATGGGGTTGTACAAGCGATCGCTAAAGATTTAAATGTACCGTTGGAGCAAATTACACAAGTTGCAGAAAAACTTAAGTCAACCAACTTGAAGAAATACGTCACTGATACCGTCGGCGAACCGACGCTGCGCGATATTATCAGCGAACTAGAAAAGCCGGGAAGAGATCCCCGCGCCGAGTTTAAATATGCCACTTTTAAAGAAGGAGTCAAAGAAATAAGGGATCTCCAAATTGGCATGGAACTGGAAGGGATTGTGACGAATGTTGCTAACTTTGGCGCGTTTGTCGATATTGGCGTTCACCAAGATGGTTTGGTGCATATTTCGCAACTCTCTGACCGATTTGTAGACGATCCAAAACAAATTGTCAAAGTCGGACAAGTTGTGAAAGTGCGAGTTCTAGAAGTCAACGAGCAGTTGAAACGCATTAGTTTGTCAATGAAATCAGCAGGTGAAGCGAGTGGCGGAATTAGTGTGAAAAAAACAAGCGATCGCATGCAACAAAAATCACCAACACTAAACGACTTAAAAACTAAGTTTGGTAGAAAATCGTAAGCTTGCAACTTCCTAGCTCGATCCCCCCAACCCCCCTTAAAAAGGGGGGCTAAAATTCTTAAGACTTTGGCAATATTGGGTAAGCTCTAAATAAAAAAATACTTTTTTATTTACAGATTCTGATTTTTATCAAGTTTTTTTAGTTTAGAAATGAAAAATATTGGTTTTAGCTTCCCTTAAAAAGGGGGGTTGGGGTGCTCAAATATAGCAGCAGCCCAAAATTATCTTATCCCTCCAGCTTTTGAAATACCATCAAATGCTGCTGAGGTAAAAAGCTTTTTGTTTCCAACCATTGCAAACCCACTGCTGCCATTTCTTTACGCACTTGCTTTTGAGTCATTTTGTGCAGCGCTTTGATCAGAATAAACGGATTTTCACCGCGATACTCAACTAAAACTACACGTCCACCTGGTTTAAGCGCCTTCACAAGTGCTTCCATCACTTCTCTGGGATACTCAAATTCGTGATAAGCATCCACCATTAACGCCAAATCGACACTTGCTGTCAGCAGATTTGGGTCTTTAATTGTGGCTAAAATTGGCTCAACATTCGTAATATTTCCCTCTTTTTTCATAAAATTCATCATGTCGAGCATCTCCGGCTGAACATCCACCGCCAGCACCTTCCCTTGTGACACGAGGGGAGCAATGCGAAAGCTCATGTATCCCGTCCCGGCTCCGATATCTGCCACAATATCAGTAGGTTTCAAGTTAAGGGCATTCACCACTTTAGAAGGTCGCTCTTCAGCTTCTCGACTCGGTCGTTCCAGCCAAAATGCTCCCTCATGTCCCATCACTTTAGCAATTTCTCGACCCATGTAAAACTTGCCAATGCCTTCTGAGCTGTGGTTGCTCCGTTCCTGATAAACCGCGTTATCAGAAGCTATTGTATTTGTTAGTCCCGTGTCAGCAGGATTGAGCAAAAAACCGCCTATCATTACCAAAATAATCACTGCTACACGTAATTTTTTCAAAATTTCCATCCTTGGTTTACCTAAATATGTCTCTGCTTTGTGCCCCAAAGCTCAACTTAGCACTCAGACAGTCAAGAGCATATCATCCGATTCCTTAAAATCTTCGGAATTACCGAAGAAACGGCTATATGAAGAATCGGATGTATTAGGAAGTAGCTGGTGATGCGATCGCGGCATCGACTAATGGGCTAATCCCACTCGGAGATTCTCAAAGCACCGCTGGACGCCCATTTAAGTTGAAATTTCATCATTAAGTGCGCTTCGATCTGCCGGTGTGGGTGTCAGTCCTCAACCTGCCTTATTCGTTATGCTGTTTGGCATTCATGTGACGAATAATCCAATAACTAATTGAAAGAGATAATAGGGCAATTCCCAACCCAATTATGTCAACCCCTGATGTTTTTTCCAAGTCTAAAATAATAATTTTTCTAGCAACAGCGATTATAGAAGTAACAATAACTAATTCAACTTGAATAACGTGTTTTTTTAGATATGCAGTGATATTTTCTAGTATTTCAAGAGCAATCAAAACATTCAAAAACAACCCAAATATTTTGAATAATGTTTTAGTAAAAGGCTCATCTGGTTGACCAATCAGCGTTTGTGCCAAAGACAAGCCTAGATTCCAAATTGCTAACAGGATAACTAATATCATAGCAACCGAAAGAACCTTGGAAACTATGCCTTCTATATTTTCCAGCCCGTGCAGAAAGTTTTCGTCTTTGGAAGCGGCTCTGAGTTGTTTTGTTAGCTTTCTGCCTATCCGCATTTTCCCAGCCTCTTTACTATAGAAACACCATTGAGATTGTTTAAAAAGCGTTAGTATTTTTTATAATTAACGCGCTAAAAGGCAAAAGGAAAAAAGGTGCGTTATTTTTCCTTTTGCCTGTTGCTTTATTCGTCGTCGTGAGCGAAGCGATTGTAGAGAAAATCTAGAGCGTGATTCCGGAGTTTGTAGTATTGCGGATCTTCCATAATGCGGGCGCGATCGCGCGGACGCGGAAAAGGTATTTCCATTACCTCACCAATTTTAGCGTGAGGCCCATTCGTCATCATCACCAATCGATCTGCTAGAAATAGAGCCTCATCAATATCGTGAGTGATCATCAACACCGTCGCCCGGTTGTCGTTCCAAATTTTTAGCAGTTCTTCCTGTAATTCTTCCTTAGTAATTGCATCTAACGCCCCAAAAGGCTCATCCAAAATCAATACTTGGGGACGAATCGCCAAAGCACGAGCAATACTCACCC
Organism: Trichocoleus sp. Lan; assembly: GCF_039961855.1. Taxonomy (NCBI): domain Bacteria; kingdom Bacillati; phylum Cyanobacteriota; class Cyanophyceae; order Leptolyngbyales; family Trichocoleusaceae; genus Trichocoleus; species Trichocoleus sp. Lan. The sequence goes on from NZ_JAMPKA010000003.1 coordinate 281,745, forward strand.
GCTGTTTCATACCGCCGGATAATTGCGGCGGCTTTTTGTCAGCAGCTTCTGTGAGTCCTACCATTGCTAGATGATCTCGCACTATTGCCCTTTTTTCAGCTTCCGGTTTATTAGGATAAACTGCGTTAACAGCCAGGTAAATGTTTTCAAACGCAGTCCGCCAAGGCAACAAAGCGTAATTCTGGAATACTACCATGCGGTCTGGCCCCGGTTGGGTGATGCGCTTAGAGCCAACCCGCACCTCGCCGCTGCTGGGCGTATTGAAACCCGACACCATGTTGAGCAGTGTCGATTTACCACAGCCAGAGTGACCGATGAGGCAGATAAACTCGCCTTGCTGTACGGTAAGGTTAACGTCTTCCAGCACCGTGTAAGGACCTTTTGGTGTTGGATAAACTTTGGATACGTTCTCAATCACCAAAAACGGTGAACTGGGGGATTTTTGAGTGTTGAGTTTTGAGTTTTGAGTTAAAGAATTTGAGGTTTGAAAGTTAAAAGCTTGCATGGCTGTAGAAGGAGTAAATAAACTGTGGGAGCAAAACTAGGGGATTTCTAATCGCGGCTACACAGGCAAAACTCTACAAAAGTGGGTTTCAAATTCAATCCACGCAGGCGGACAAGAGTTTGTATAGCCGCGAATGACCTTCGCTGGGGTTTCTATTAATTAAGCTGCCGTCTTTGTCCTGGAATCGATGACAACTTCCGCAACTGAAAAGTCCTGCTTAATTGCCAGACTGTTGAGGTAGGAAATTGGGTCATCGGCGTTAAAGGGAGTGCCGTCAAAAAGTTGAATTGCGCCGCGAGTGTAACTAATGTCAAGACCCAGTTCTCGCGCTGCTGTACTGAACGCACCAACTCGACAGACTCGTTCCAGGATTTCTACCCAATTTCTGGGGAAAGGAGTATCGCCCCAACGAGCTAGCTGTGTCATAATCCAAAGTTGCTCAGTGCGACTGGGACGGTTGACTCCACCTTCACCGTAAAACTGGTGATGGGCATACTCGCGCATGGGATGCTCTAAGCTACAGGCAGAGTAGTTTGGTTCTCCCATCTGGATGTAAGCCAAATCGGTGCTTACATACTCCCGTCGCGCCAAAATCTCCCGAATTTCTTGGGCATTACCCGTATCTGCACAGTATTTGCAAGCCTCTAAGAGAGCTTTAACTAAGGCAATGTGGGTGTTCGGATAAGCTGCTGCCCAGTCTTCCCGCACTCCTAGAACTTTGCCTGGGTGTCCCAGCCAAATTTCTAAGTCTGTCGCAATAGTAAAGCCAATTTCTTCCTCGGCGGCGCGGAGGTTCCAAGGTTCCCCGACGCAGTAACCGTCAATCGTTCCGGCTTGCAAATCCACTACCATTTGGGCGGGAGGAATGGTTTTTAGGGATACGTCGCGGTCGGGGTCAATGCCACCAGCTGCCAGCCAGTAACGCAGCAACAGGTTGTGCATGGAACTGGGATGCACCATTCCCATCCGGTGCTGACGATCGGGGGTGCGACGCAGGTAATCTTTAAAATCAGATAAGGTGTAGACGCCTTCCTCGTAGAAGTGCTTGGCAAGGGTGATGGCGTTGCCGTTGCGGGTCATGGTCAGGGAGGTGACGACCGGAACGGAGCGGTTTTCATGACCTCCCAGAGTTAACCAGAGAGGCATTCCGGAGGGCATCTGGGCGGCATCTAAATATCCGCCAGTCATGCCGTCGGTGATTCCCCGCCAGCTGGTTTCACGCATCAGGTTGACTTCATCAAGTCCATGCTTGGTAAAGAAACCTTTTTCTTTAGCGACAGCTAGAGGCGCACAAGCGGTTAGCGGTAAGAAGCCAATATCGAGATTAACTTTTTCTAGACCATGACGAGCGATCGCTGTCGTCTTCCTCGCCCGAATTTTCTTAATCCGTTTCTGCTGATTGAGGAAGTAAATCATCTCACTTCGCAAGCTGTAGTAGCTGGGATGTTCTACTACTTCCATCCGCTTCCGGGGTCGGGGAATATCAACTTCCAGAATTTGACCGATTTTGGATTCTGGCCCATTGGTCAGCATTACAATTCGGTCAGATAACAGCACCGCTTCATCGACATCGTGAGTCACCATGACGGCGGTAACTTGGTTTTCTTCGCAAATTTTCATCAGCTGTTCTTGCAAGTTACCCCGCGTCAGTGCATCTAATGCACCAAACGGTTCATCTAGTAGCAGTAACTTGGGCCGAATAGCAAGGGCGCGTGCGATCGCTACCCTTTGTTTCATTCCACCGGATAATTGAGCGGGTGGTTTATCGGCAGCATGACGCAACCCTACCATATCGATATGCTGCTCAACGATTGCTTTGCGTTCCCCGGCTGGCAAATCTTTCATCACCGAGTTTACAGCTAACGCAATATTTTCTCGTACTGTGCGCCAAGGCAATAGCGAATAATTTTGGAATACTACCATCCGGTCAGGGCCAGGTTTAGTAATGCGTTGCCCTTCCAGCGTCACTACACCTTCAGTTGGCAAATCTAAGCCTGCCACCATGTTTAACAAAGTGGATTTACCACAACCGGAGTGACCAATTAGAGAGACAAATTCTCCCTTCTTTATCTGGAGGTCTATTCCTTTGAGGGCGACATAGGTGCCACCGCCGGTTAGCGAAAAAACTTTATCAATTTGGTCAACGGCAACAAAAACGCTCATGGTAGTTGGTGATTGGTAATTGGTAATTGGTGATGACTAACGGGTGATTGGTAGTAGGTAATAGGTAGTAAGTAGGCGCTTTTTACCCATTACCCAGTCCCTACTTCTGTCCTTCGGGTAAAATCCGCGTTTCGATCCAACCCATCGCTTTATCTAGCAGCAGACCAACAACACCGATGTAGATTAAAGCCAAGATAACTTCGCTAACTGCGTTATTCTGATAAGCTTCCCAGATAAAGAAGCCAATCCCGACAATCCCGGACATCACAATTTCTGCTGCGATAATTGCCAACCAAGCCAAACCGATTGCAATTCTCAAACCTGTGAAAATGTAGGGTAAAGCAGCAGGAATGAGAATATTGAAGAAGTATTCTTTCCGTGAAAGCTGCAAAACTTTGGCGACGTTGTTGTAATCTTGGGGGATTTGCTTCACTCCGACCGCTGTATTAATCAAGATAGGCCAAATAGCGGTGATAAAAATTACGAAAAGGGCGGCTGGTTCGTTTTGGCGCAATGCTGCCAAAGAAATTGGCACCCAAGCTAGAGGCGGTACGGTTCGCAATAACTGGAAGATGGGATCTAAAGCTTTGGACATCATTTTATTCGTACCAATCAAGATGCCCAAGGCAATACCAATAATCGCTGCTAAGGAGTAACTAATAGCGACTCGTTGTAAACTAGCGAGAATCTGCCAAAACAAACCTTTGTCCGTACCGCCTCGGTCATAAAAAGGCCAGAAAATTAGTATCCAAGTATCTTTGACAACCTGTATTGGCCCTGGTAGCGTTGCACCTGGAGTCCAAGAAAACAGCTGCCACGCGCCGAGGAAGATAGCGATCGCAATAATTGGCGGTATCAGGTCAGGAAATTGTTTGTTCAGACGGGATAACCAGGTGTTCTGGGAAGCAGTTGCAGGGCGTCTTTGTAGCGTTGTCATGGACAGGGTTCTCCTAAACTTTACTAATTGACTAAGGGGTTGTTGGTCTATTGGTTGCTGTCTGTTGTCCGTTATTTGTTATCAACTAACTGCCGACAACCGACTAAGCTTTCACCTTTTTGATTTTCAGTTGTTGCAGGTAAGCTGTGGGATTCTCTGGGTCAAACTTGACACCATCAAAAAATTCTTCAACGCCACGAGACGTACTTGTAGGAATGTCGGCAGCAGAAATTCCGGCTTCTTTGGCAGCTTCTCGCCAAATGTCTTCCCGATTGACTTTATCAATAAGGGCTTTAGCATTTGCCAATGCAGATTCAGGCAAAAATCCCCAGCGGACGCTTTCTGTGATAAACCAAAGATCGTGGCTCTTATAAGGATAAGAAACACTTCCTTTTTCATCTTTCCAGTAAAGAGATGCCATTGATTTATCATCAATGACACGACCATCGCCCATGTCATATTTCCCCTGAAATGGTTCGGCTAAAATTTCGGATGGAAGATTAAAATAATTTCGTTCGCCAAGGATTTCAGCGGCTTCTTTCCGGTTGTCAAAATTATCTAACCACTGCTGCGCTTCCATCAGACCTTTCAAAAGTGCTTTGGTAGCTTTGGGATTCTTGTCAACCCACTCTGCTTTCATAGCAAAGTATTCTTCTGGGTGGCACTTCCAAATTTCCGCTGTCAATGCTGAAATGAAGCCAATCTTATCTTTAACAATTCGATAAGGCCAGGGGTCGCCTGTACTGAAAGCATCCATCGTTCCCGTCTTCATATTGGCAACAGTTTGAGCAGAGGGTACGGGAATTAATTTAACTTCCGTATCTGGATCGATGCCGTTTCCTGCTAACCAGTAGCGAATCCAGAAATCCTGATTAACTTGTGAAAAAGTATAAGCAGCGGTAAAAGGAGTTTTTGCGGATTTTAGTCCGTCAAAAAATGCCGTCGCTTTGTCCATTTTTAACTCAAGACCTTTTCCGAGATGCTTGCTAGCAATCGCGATTCCATTTCCATGAGTAATCAACTGAGCCAGCACGTACATGGGAATTTTCTGATTACCTTTGGTGATTAAGCCTTCAGTAATGAGATGCGGCATTGGCATCTGATATTGACCACCATCAACGCCGCCACCCGCTGAACCTATTTCGGTGTTATCCCGCATAGAACCCCAGGAAGCTTGCTTGGAAAGCTCAACTCCAGTCATGCCATACTTGGCAAAGAAGCCTTTTTCTTGAGCAATAATAAAAGGAGCTGCTTCTACAATTGGGATATATCCTAGTTTTACTTTATTAGTTTCCGGTGCTTGTTCTGGGCTAATGTTAGCGGCAGGCGTTGTCTGTGCTTGCGTTCTGTTGCTGAATTCCGGGGGATTTCCTAAACAGCCTTTGAGCAATAAAGACCCCATTGCGGATGCTCCAGCAGTTAGGATAAATTTGCGGCGTGAAAGTTTAGAAAATTCGCTCATAAAGTCTCCTTCCTACAATCTGGTTTAGTATTTTGAACGGAAGAGCTATCTTAATTAAAAGAACGCTTTTTGAACGCAAAAGCCATGCCAATTAGAGGCATACCAAACCGATTTCCTAGAAGGGTCAAAGGTTTAATGCACTAAAATTGACGGTTGTTTGCTACAACCAAGTCGCGAACCTAGTGATAGATTTACGACAATTAGCTTTTGAAAAATTTGCTGAGGTTGGTCGCGCTAGCTTCTTTGCGTCAGGTAACGCTGCTTTTCCTCTGCGTTAAAGGTAAATATATCACCTTGATTAGTGAGCGCCTAGCTAAAAAGCGTTACTTATCAGTGGAATCTTCAATGGTATTTATAAATTTTTTCTTTAGATTAGACGCCATAATCAGCTAAACCAATAGGCTGATTAACGGGTGATTATCTAAACTCCTGAATTTGACCTAAAACCTAATTCAAGGCAGCGCGATCGCTCAAATTGCATACATCAGGCAGACTTGTTAATGAAAAATCCAATGGTAATCATAGAAATTTCCTTGGATGTCATCGCTCGACCGAATAAACAGCCTAATTAAGTTTTACTTATTTAACCGATTTAATGTGGTTTATCAATTTTCCTCAACTTGAGGCGAGCGCTGATGCTGAATGTATTGATCCCTCTAGCCTGTCAGGAGAGCTAAATTCATCTTCTATTTCCGCCTAACACACCAAGCAGACTGGTGATCTTGGTAGATTACGATGTGAAGCGAGCAGCCAGGTTGTGGTTGGGTTTCGCTCCCACACAAGCCTAACGAACGGCTTTTCAAAGGTTTCAAGAGTTTTGGAGAGTCTTGCAGCTCGAAACCTCATCCCCAACTCTCTCTTTGCTTGCAGGGAAGAGCCGGGGTGGGGTAAAACTGGACTGCATCCAAACCAGAATTGCTGTATGCGAAAACTAAAATATTACGTAGCTTGCACCATTGATGGGTTTATTGCCCACGAAGACCACACGATTGATGGTTTTCCTCCGGAAGGCGAACACATAACCGATTATCTCGAATCGCTCAAGCAGTTTGATGTCGTTTTAATGGGACGCAGGACATACGAGTTTGGGCTAAAGCTCGGCGTGACCAATCCTTACCCAGCGATGAAGCAGTACGTTTTCTCGCGGACGATGAAGGAAAGCCCCGATGAGAATGTTGAACTAGTTTCAGACAATATTACTGAATTGGTCAGGAAATTGAAAAATGAAACCGGCAAAGACATCTACCTTTGCGGCGGCGCGGATTTAGCAACAATGCTTCTTGGCGAAAACTTGATTGACGAGATCATCCTGAAGTTGAGTCCGGTACTATTCGGTTCGGGCATTCCACTTTTTTCTGGAGTCATCAAGCAGACCGCTTTAGAACTCACGGACAGCAAAATCTATGCAACTGGTGTCTTATTGCTTCATTATCGGGTGAAGAATTGAAGTATTAAGGCTTACAGATTAGAGGATATTAAGGTCAAGCGATTGCTTCTGAAGTTCCGCTTGCTTGAGATAAGATGCTCCTCGCCTGATGGACGATTAGTTCTTACAAGCCTAAAAGACTCACCACCATTTTTAGCAATCCGATCCGCGAAAACCTGTGCCAGTCGCCAACTTCCGAAACCAGACAGCGCTGTTGGGGACGCGATCGCTTCTCCCCAATTGCTCGCGTAGAAGGGGGCGTGAACTGTAGAAAGCATCCACAAAGCAAATTGACTTTTTGGGCGCTAGGCTAACGCCTCGCTTTGCTATTTTCATGCCCAAAGGGCTGTACGCGATCGCGTCCAATTTAATTTATGACTCAGTAACACTCACCGCAGCCCTGAGAATTGCTAAAATTTGCATCATTTATCTTTCAGGGGGAGTGATGACAAACTGGCAAATCATTAGTGGTGGAGTAACGGCTCCTAGAGGGTATCGGGCGGCTGGAATCGCCGCCGGACTAAAGCCTTCAGGCTTACCGGATTTAGCGCTAATTTATTCAGAGGTAGAAGCGATCGCAGCAGGCGTTTTCACCACTAGTCAAGTACGCGCCGCTTGTGTCGATTATTGCCGTCAGCACCTCTCTACCAAACACAGCGCCCACGCAATTCTCTGCAATGCTGGGCAAGCCAACGCCGCTACGGGTTCCCAAGGTTGGATCGACGCGATTGAAAGCGCTCAGATGTTGGCTCAAATACTGAATATCTCCTCTGACTCTATCTTGTTGGCATCTACGGGCGTCATTGGGCAACGAATTAAGATGGATGCCCTGCGGGATGGAATTCCTAAATTGGTCGCCGCCGCTTCTGAAACCGGCGGCGATGCAGCCGCCCAAGCGATCGTCACCACCGACTTAGTGACCAAATCGATTGCCCTAGAGACCACTTTTGGCGATCGCCCGGTGCGAATCGGCGGTATGGCGAAGGGATCTGGGATGATTCATCCCAACATGGCGACGATGCTAGCTTTTGTCACTTGCGATGCGGCGGTTGCTCCTTCTCTCTGGCAAAAAATGGTGAGTCGAGCCGCTGACCAAAGTTTCAACCAAATTACCGTAGATGGCGATACCAGTACCAACGATACGCTGATCGCCTTAGCAAATGGGGAATCTCGCACCCCAGCGATTACCGAGATGGGATCAGACGCCGAGAAATTAGAGGCGATGCTGACTGAAGTTTGCCAATATTTAGCGAAAGCGATCGCCCGTGATGGCGAAGGGGCTACCTGCTTAATTGAAGTGCAAGTTACCGGCGCATCTGATGAAAAAGCTGCCCGTCAGGTTGCCAAAACGGTTGTCGGTTCATCCTTAGTTAAGTCAGCCGTGTTTGGGCACGATCCAAACTGGGGAAGAATTGCAGCAGCGGCGGGTCGTTCCGGAGTGCTGTTCGATCAAGAACATCTCCGCATTCAGCTAGGGGACTTCTTATTGATGGAAAATGGTCAACCGTTGCCCTTCGATCGGGCGGCGGCGAGTGCTTATTTAAAACAAGCGGCGGCGGCGTCGGCAAAAGAGTTACTCAGCACTGATTCCAGCAATGACTTAATGCAAGTAGAGTCCGGTCAACCTGTTGCATTTGGTCGCCCCGCCTCACCTACCAACTTCAAAGATCAGACTGTTGCGATCGCGCTGAACATCGGGAATGGTTCGGGTTCTGGTGTCGCCTGGGGCTGCGACTTGAGTTATGACTATGTGAAGATTAACGCTGAGTACACAACCTGACTTTTGAGGAATTTGACCGATCTGTTGTGGGTGCCATACTGCGGACTCTCGCAAAGGTTAATAGGATGAAAACTAAAACAACCAAAAATATCATCAAATTTCAATCCTATAAGTTTGCCTTTGAGCGCATGGAAGAGGCAATTCAAAAAGAGTTTTTCCTGGAATCAATTATGATTGCGGAAAGCATCATTTCAGATCGGCTTCTCAGTTACTTAGTTGTTAGACTGAAAGAATCCGGTGAAACTCATCAGTTTACAAATAAAGAAACTTTCCTAGGAAGATTGATTCAGGAATGGAAAAGGCGGGATGAGAAAGTTCCGTATAAAACTAGGGAAGATTTGATTGATGCTGTGAGGCTCTGGAGCTACGACCGGAATGAATGCGCTCATGGTCTTGTGAAATCTCGACCTGGCGACCCGACTACATCGGTAGAAGAGTTTACCAAAAAAGCTTCTAACTGTGCAGTCAATGGGAAACAGCTAGCCCGTGATATCTGTAGCTGGACGCAAAGCAAAAAATCAAAAATTAGAAAGACGAAAGTCCAAGCGCCTGAATCAATCGATACACCCACACAGCCTGCTTGTTCTGATTTAATTTAAGACGATCGCTTTCACCAAGCGATCGCTGAGTGCCCCATGAAATTACCAACACACGCATTGTCCTCCCTAGGAGGATCGATAATGTATGTTCAGAAAAATGGAGTTGCTTTGCCTTGCTATCATGTTGGGAATCGCCTTGCTGCCCAAACAAACACTGGCGCAAGAGTCATCTTACTTAGAATCGCGGATTTCTAGATTGGAATCCGAAACTTATCAATTGCGATCGCAAATCAATCAGCTACAGTCGCAGTTACAAGGACAGAACCAGTCCCCCTCTGGAAGAACCGGCTCAACGAAACCAGCGCCTCCTATCGCCCCTAGAGGCAATCGACCAGCCTCAGCAGACCCCATGTTTGACCGCCTAGCCACTCTGGTAATCGAACTCAAGCAGCGTATCAACAAACTAGAAGCACAAGTTGCTGAATTACAAAAACAACGCCGTTGAAACTCCCCACGGCTATAAGCCGGGGGATGCTTTCACCTCAGGGATTTCCATGAATTTATCCTCCCAAAGGTACTGCGGCGAAGAACTGGGTAGAAGCCAAACAATTTTAGATTTTTTAACTAAAACCTGGTGCATCTACGCTCCTGATAAATTCCCAGCAATTTCTCGATCCCGACAAAGCAACCTTTGATCGGGGAACCGCTAATCTTAAGCTTGGGTAAGGATTTCGACGCCTTCCTCAGTAACAGCCACCGTATGCTCAAACTGGGCGGAGAGCTTGCGATCGAGTGTGACAGCCGTCCACCCATCGTCGAGAAGCTCGACTTCCCAAGTTCCCTCATTAATCATCGGTTCAATCGTAAAAACCATGCCCGGTCTTAGACGCTTCCCGGTTCCACGTCTACCATAATGGAGGATCTCAGGTGCCGTATGGAAAATCCGGTGAACACCGTGTCCCGCGAAGTTCCGCACCACCGAAAAACCTTCTCCTTCCGCGTAGGCTTGAATCGCAGCCCCAATATCGCCAATCCGCGCCCCCGGCTTGACTTCAGCAATTCCTCTGTTTAGGCACTCCAGCGTCACCTCAACCAACTTTTTCGCGATGGGTGAGGGCTTCCCGACAAAAAACGTCTTAGAGGTATCGCCGTGGTAGCCATCCACCAGCGGCGTCACATCAATGTTAATGATGTCTCCTTCTTTGAGAACCTGTTTAGCGCTGGGGATGCCGTGACAGACCACCTCATTGATACTGGTGCAAAGAGACTTGGGAAATCCCTTGTAGCCCAGCGGGGCGCTTTTCGCTTTGTGAGCCAAAGTCCAGCGTTCGGCTTCATCGTTGATTTCTAGGGTACTGACTCCTGGCTTGACCATCGGTTCTAGATGGTTGAGGAGTTCAGCCGCCAAGCGTCCAGCCTGACGCATTTTATCTAACTCCCGGTTTGACAACAGCTCAATTGTTTCGCTTTTCATCTGTAATATATTTCCTTGATTTTCTGGTGGCGATTAGCCGCTTGTGAGGCAAGAGAAGGCGTCTCATTTGCAGCTAATTCGTGTATCTGGGAATGCAGAGTAGAGGCGCTGCTTCCCCCTGGCTCTGTTTCTGGTGCGTTCTGGAGTGGTTTATTTCTGGGCGTGAATCACCTGCAAACTTCCACCTGCATGGAGAGTCGGTTCTTCCACCAGATTAAACCCAATCTCCTGCAACAACCCAGGCAAATCCGTCTTTAACAACTGCCAAGCGGTTTCTGTTTCAAATAGCCACAAAAATAGGGAGATTGGAGGCCAAAATAGCGGATTTGTGGGACGATGAAAATCGACTAGGGCAAAGATACCTCCCGGTTTTAGTACCCGGTAGACTTCTTGGAGAATTTGCCGCAATCGATCGGGTTCCATTTCATGCATAGCAGCACGTTTCTGAATCGATCGTTAACCCTTGCAAAGGTAGTTGACGAAATCTTGCTTCCCCGCCTACACTCACAGCAGCTAAACGAGCGATCGCATCATACAGCCATTGGTGTTGATAACTCCAAGTTCTTAAAATAGTAGCCACTACTCCACCCCTAGTTAAAATCTGTATCTCTTATTGCAGACCCGAACCTTTAAAAGAATATTATTGTTAAAATCAGTAACGAAAATGAAAGATTTGGAAACTGTAACCGCTATGGGTCGTGTAGGAGTTTTGCTACTAAATCTGGGTGGGCCGGATGATTTAGAGGATGTTGGGCCTTTTCTGTTTAATCTGTTTTCCGACCCAGAGATTATTCGCATACCCTTTTCTGGGCTACAGAAACCCTTAGCGTGGCTGATTTCCACCTTAAGAACCAAAAAATCCCAAGAAAACTATCGGGAAATCGGGGGCGGCTCCCCACTGCGGCGGATTACAGAAGCCCAAGCAGAAGCGCTTCAGGCAAAATTGCAGCAACAAGGACAAGAAGCGAATATTTACATCGGGATGCGTTACTGGTATCCCTTTACAGAAGAAGCGATCGCTCGCATCAAACGCGACGCCATAGAACACCTGGTAATTCTCCCCCTCTATCCCCAGTTTTCCATTAGCACTAGCGGTTCCAGCTTCCGCCTTTTAGAAAGACTGTGGCAGGAAGACCCAGCACTGAGCCGAATCGAATACACCGTCATTCCCTCCTGGTATCACCAACCCAGCTACCTGCAAGCAATGGCTGAGTTGATTACCCAAGAACTGGACCAATTTCCCAATCCCGACCAAGTTCATCTCTTTTTTAGCGCCCACGGTGTTCCTGTCAGCTACGTTGAAGAAGCCGGAGATCCCTATCAAAGAGAAATTGAGGACTGCACCGCTCTAATTATGCAGACCCTCAATCGACCCAATTCCCACACCTTGGCTTATCAAAGTCGAGTCGGGCCAGTCGAGTGGCTTAAACCCTATACCGAAGACGCCCTAAAAGAACTGGGAGCCAAGGGAGTCGAACACTTGTTAGTTGTACCGATTAGCTTCGTCTCCGAGCATATTGAAACCTTACAAGAAATTGACATCGAGTACCGCGAACTGGCAGAAGAATCTGGCATCCACGACTTCCGCCGCGTGCCAGCATTAGATACTCATCCCCGCTTTATTGAAGCAATGGCGACTTTGGTGATTGATGCTCTCGACGCCCCCAGCTTGAAGCTATCCCAAGTCACACAGCTCAAAAAGAAAGTCAAAATGTATCCCCAAGAGCGCTGGGAGTGGGGCATGACCACAGCAGCAGAAGTCTGGAACGGACGGCTGGCAATGCTTGGCTTTCTTGCCTTAGTAATCGAGTTAATTAGCGGTCGCGGCCCTCTACACTTTGTCGGACTAATGTAAAAACTAAAAATAAAACAAAAAAGTAAAAAAGCCAAACTAAAAACAAACAATCCTTTCTTTTGCCTTTTTACTTTTGCTTTCCTTTAGTCGGGTTGCTGATAGTGTCCCCTAGAGCGTTTTTGTCCTCGATACCAGCGATACCATTCCTTAGAGCTGCGAATAGCCAGCCACAACAAGAGTAAGGCAATGAGGCCTCCATGCTTGGGCGCATCGAAGGCGAAGATCACCAAGACAACGCACAGAACATCTTGCAAAAAGACGACCCATAGCGGTAGACGCCGCAACCGGTAGAACCAGCCGACCTGAACTAGCTGGAGGACGAACGCTAATAAGCTGCCCACCACAGCAACTATCCAGAGAAGCCCAGTGGAAGCGCCAGCGATTTGGGCAACGGCAACGCCCATAATCGCTCCGACAATTGGGCTGAAAAGTAGCTGGATCAGTTGCAGTACGCGCTGACCCAACAGCTTTTTTGAGGCGAACAGCTCAAATAACGACCAGCTGGTCAGCACTCCTAAAACGACAGGAGGAGGAAAGCGCGATAGTAGGGGCACGCTTGACCAGAGATTGGTACTATGCAATAGACCAATTACCAGCAAGGGAAGAGCTACTCTCATCCCTGCCGCCGCAGATGCAGAGAGTGCGGCTAAGATTTCAATCATAAGAATTCAGCCGACACAAGAACTGATTGCTTGACATCAGGGCAGATGAGAATTATTTCCTCTGTTTACAGTTTCACACTGCTTTAGAGAGCTTGCCACTAATTTCCAAGATATTTCATAAACAGCGATCGCGCTGATGGGTCATCCCCCCTCATCCGCTGTCCCAAACTCCACTTAAACCGGAATTGTGTCGCTTATTCTTAAAATGTTACATATAATACAGTTTTTTTTATGTTTTAATGTTGGTAGGGAAAGTTAAGCGTCTTCCAAGAAAGAAAATTAATTGCAATACGTGCGACGCGCACACTTATTAAGTCGGTAAAAATAAACAAAAAATCCTCACTTTGCTGAGAAACTCGACGATGAGCAATTCGCAAAGTTACCGATTGAAAAATAGGTTTAGAGGGGGTTCGGTTTTTGCCTACTTAATTAAGAACCACTAGCCAAAGCAATCGTTTTCTATTGCGAGAATCTACTGAAGCAGGTGGTGTAATTAAACATTACTTGTAGGGTTTGTAATGGGTAATTGGTTATGCTGCATACCAGTTAACTTTTTTACTTCCAATCCTCAAGAGTTATCTGAATTTGCACCGTTCTGTTTTTCTTAAATTGAAATTTGTATTTGCATACCAGCTTGATCGTGCAACAGGAGGAATCGTGGGATGTCAGACTCATTATTTGCTGATGCTAGCCAAAGATTAGAACAAGCCCTAAAATTTGTTTCTATTTCCGACGATGCAGCCGAACACTTAAAATATCCAAAAGCCAGTTTAGCCGTTTCAATTCCTGTCCGGATGGATAACGGCACTTTGAGGATTTTTCAGGGCTATCGTGTCCGTTACGATGATACCAGAGGCCCAACTAAAGGAGGGGTACGCTATCACCCCAATGTTTCAATGGATGAAGTGCAATCCTTAGCCTTTTGGATGACTTTTAAGTGTGCGGTGTTAAATTTACCGTTTGGCGGAGCGAAAGGGGGAATTACGCTGAATCCCAAAGAACTCTCGAAGATGGAGTTAGAAAGGCTGAGTCGAGGATATGTCGATGCGATCGCAGACTTTATTGGCCCTGACGTGGATATTCCAGCACCCGACGTATACACCAATCCCATGATTATGGGTTGGATGATGGATCAATACAGTATCATCCGCCGTCAAATTACCCCAGCCGTTGTCACCGGCAAACCGTTAACAATGGGGGGTAGTTTAGGCAGAGATACTGCTACCGCTATGGGTGCTTTCTTTGTGATTGAAAGCATCATGAGCAAAGTCGATCGCCTCCCTCAAGAGACAACAGTAGCCGTTCAAGGATTTGGGAATGCTGGTGCAGAGATAGCAGAATTACTCTACAAAGCCGGATATAAAGTTGTTGCGGTTAGCGATTCCCAAGGTGGTGTCTATTCCAAAAAAGGTTTAGATATTCCCAGTATTCGGCAATATAAAGTCTCCAGCAAAGGTATTAAAGCCCTCTACTGCCAAGACACCGTTTGCCACATGGATGAACATGAAGTCATCAGCAACGAGGAACTTTTAGCTTTAGATGTGGATGTCTTGATTCCCGCCGCCTTAGAAAATCAAATTAATGAGGCGAATGTCAAAGATATCAAAGCAAGATATATTTTTGAAGTCGCCAACGGTCCAGTTAGTTCGGCGGCTGACAGAATTTTGGAAGAACGAGGAATTTACGTCTTTCCCGATATTTTAGTTAATGCGGGCGGTGTTACAGTCAGCTACTTTGAATGGGTACAAAATCGCAGCGGACTTTATTGGACGCTCAAAGAAGTCAATCAACGCTTAATGGAAAAAATGGTCGAAGAAACTGAGAAAATTTGGTCGATATCTCAGGAACTAGCGATTTCGATGCGAACAGCAGCTTACGTCCATGCTTTAAATCGGTTGGGAGAAGCCATTAATGCCAAGGGTACGCGAGACTATTATCTCAACGGTCGAGTTTATGCATAGTCTGTAAGTTAACGAGAAGCGATCGCGCTATCTACTAGGGCAGGGGATACCTCTGCCCTATTTCGTTGATACGCTCCTTCAGAGTCTAGAGAGTCATAGCTTTGCGGATCACTTTGAGCGCATCATCAATTTGATTCACTTCATCAATGATAAAAGAAGAATATCTTGCCCGGTCTTTTTTTAAGTTCAGTCTACTAACCAAGTTGCCATCATGCTCTTCTGGTAGACCTTTAACTGTAATCCGAAGCGTTTTTGCTCTAGGTTGAATTTTGATAGTCCAGAAGTTTCTCGGACTTTCAACAAATCTACCAGAGGTGGAGTGATAGTACAAATTTCCTTCAGAATAAATCTCTGAACGAACTCTGGTGATAAGCATCTGACCAGTTTCGATGGTATTCGCAGGGAGGCACCTTAGCTCCTGAAGAAATTTTCTATCCCCATCTTGAAAAGCTCGGTTTCTAGAATTGTTCATGTTGACAGATGCTTCCGGCTTTTTCTGGTCTTGAGTATCTGGACGGTGAATCTTTGCTTGAGGCAGGTTAGACTGAGTAAGGAGTTCGTGTGAGTTTTTCTCCAATCTGTCTAACGCATCTTGTGCAACGATAATTCTAGTGAGACGCTCGTTTCTACCCGTCTTAAATGTCACTTGGCTTCTCTCTAAGCTAATAATGCTGCCATCTTCACTATGTTCAACAACCTCTCTAGCAATCAGAAGATTAGAAGAGCCGCCGTTACTTTGCGGTTCTCCAAAATACTCATACAGCACTAATGGATCAAGTTCGGTGACATAAGTTGATTTATCAACCCGAAAAGCAGGCTCAATAAGAAGTCGAATTGACATGATGCTTGCTCCATTTTTTATTGATGAGTATTATTGAGTTTACTCTTTATGTCTCAGTTATACTCAAAAATACTCAAGAATGTCAACTAATCATGCTTACAGAACAAATAAGGTAGAAGAAGTGCCGAAAGTCTTGCCAGAGTTGGATAGCAACAACTAGTCGCCTTTGAGATCATCAAGTTAGATCCATAAACTACAAGAATTGCAATGCCCATCGTCTCGGCTGAGAAACTGAGCAAAGTCTACCCAGTGGCGGTCAAAGGACCCGGACTTAAGGGGACATTACAGCACTTTCTGCGCCGCACCTACCGCGAGGTGAAGGCGGTTCAAGATGTCTCCTTCGAGATTGAACCGGGGGAAGTCGTGGGGTTTTTAGGTGCCAATGGCGCAGGAAAAACGACGACGCTGAAGATGCTCACGGGGTTAATCCATCCCTCCGCAGGGAATGTAAGAGTGGCGGGACAGGTTCCTTTCCAGCGTCAGGCGTCCTTTTTGAAACAAATTACGCTGGTGATGGGGCAAAAGCAACAGTTGCTCTGGGACTTGCCAGCGATGGACTCGCTGAGGATAAACGCCGCTGTTTATAACATCCCCGACAAAGATTTTCGGCGGATGGTGGGGGAACTGACGGAGATGCTTTCACTGCAAGGCAAGCTGAATCAGCCGGTGCGGAAGCTTTCTTTGGGGGAACGGATGAAGGCTGAGTTGCTAGCAGCACTCCTCCACCAGCCCAAGGTGTTGTTTTTGGATGAGCCGACGCTGGGACTGGATATCAATGCTCAGGTTGGGGTGCGGGAGTTTTTGCGGGAGTACAATCAGCTCTATGGAGCGACGATTCTCTTAACCAGCCACTACATGGCAGACATTACTGCTTTGTGTCAGCGGGTGCTACTGATTCATCAAGGTCAGCTAATTTATGATGGCAGTTTGGATGGACTCCTAGACCGCTTTGCCCCGTACCGCGAGGTGAAAGTAGAGTTGGCGCATCCGCTACCGAAAGATGATGTAGAAAGGGGAAGTTTGGCATCTTTAAAATCTTATGGCGAAATCAAAGCGGTAGAAGGTCAAGTGGTGCGTTTGCTGGTGCGGCGGGAGGCGCTAACA
This sequence comes from Trichocoleus sp. Lan, assembly GCF_039961855.1. Lineage (NCBI taxonomy): Bacteria > Bacillati > Cyanobacteriota > Cyanophyceae > Leptolyngbyales > Trichocoleusaceae > Trichocoleus > Trichocoleus sp. Lan. The sequence goes on from NZ_JAMPKA010000003.1 coordinate 298,454, forward strand.
CGCACAGTCGCTAAAATTTTGGCGGAAATGGATGTATTGGATTTGGCGGTGACTGACCCGCCGATTGAAGAAGTAATCGGTCAGGTGTTTCGGGCGGGAGTCGTTGTATGAGTTCAGCAATTAGAACAGCCAAAACTTTGCTGATAGCTTATTACGCTCATATGGTGGAGTATCGGGCAGAGTTATTTTTGTGGGCGTTATCAGGTTCTGTGCCCTTCATCTTGATGGGGATTTGGATGGAGGCAGCCGCGCAAGGTGGACAGTTTGGTCTGTCGCCAGTAGATTTTGCCCGCTATTTCATTGCAGCTTTCCTAGTGAGGCAGTTTACGGTTGTTTGGGTAATTTGGGAATTTGAGAAGCAGGTGGTACAAGGGACGTTGTCTTCTCGGCTGCTGCAACCCTTAGACCCGGTATGGCATCATGTCGCTTCTCATCTTTCCGAACGCCTTGCCCGTTTACCGTTCATTGCGGGGTTGATAATCTTGTTTTTCACTCTCTACCCGAAGGCTCTTTGGTTGCCGAGTGTGGGGACAATTTTATTATTTTTCGGGGTGTTAGCGATCGCCTTCACGCTCCGCTTTCTCATCCAATACACGTTTGCTCTGTTTGCTTTTTGGACGGAACGCGCTAGCGCCATCGAGCAATTCTGGTTTTTGCTGTATCTGTTTCTTTCTGGCGTTGTGGCACCCCTAGAAGTTTTTCCGCCAGCGGTGCGTGAGGTGGTGCTGTGGACGCCATTTCCCTATCTGGTGCATTTCCCGGCGGCCTTGTTGGTAGGGTTGCCAGTGGATTTAGGGCGGGGTTTGTTGGCAATGTTCGGTTGGTGTTTGCTGTTTTTTGTCTGGAATCGTTGGATGTGGCGGCGGGGATTGAAACAATATTCGGGGATGGGGGCGTAGGAAGAAAGAGGGGAAGAGTGCGATCGCTTTCGCCGTGTTGCTATCCGCAAATCGCGTTACTTTCAAATTGGCACACCTTGCAACCTTGAGAAGATGCAACGATATCTACGGGTACTAAAGCTATTTTGGAGTACAGCGATCGCATCCCTAACTATTCATCGCTCATAGATATGAAGTGTGAAGGCGCGATCGCGCTTAATAGTACACTAGAACTAAATCGACTGTGAGAATGCCATGACCCCAGTAGTAATTAGACCCTCTTCTTGGCTAACGACTGGCATCCGAGTTGAAAAAGTAAAGAATATGAATCTTTTCAAGTTCACAGAAGAACTCCAGTCCCGGATGGAAGAACTTTTGGAGAAAAAAAAGGCTGATTTTCTCACGCCAGAAGAAGCTGCTGAACTGGAGGGTATAGGAGAATTAGACATGATTTTTACCTACATCAACGCCCAAATTGCTGCTCAACCGTGACGATTTCAAATAAGCTCCAGCAGTTGGTACGGCAACGAGCAAAATATTTGTGCGAGTATTGCCATTCTCCTGAATTTTTGAGTACATCTCTACTCACCATAGAGCATTTGTTCCCGCAGTCTTTGGGAGGGTCTGATGAGATTGAAAATTTAGCTTTAGCTTGCCGTCGCTGTAATGAGCGTCGTTATAATTTTATAGTAGGAATTGACACAGAAACTCAAGAAGAAATACCCTTATTTAATCCTCGTCAGCAACCGTGGGCTGAACATTTTATCAGGACAGCAGACGGTATAAAAATTTTAGGTATTACACCTACAGGTAGAGCTACTTGCAATCGACTTGATTTTAATGATGAGTTTCATAATGATGGTTTTATTCAGAAATCTCGTCGGTTTTGGGTGCAAGGCGGCTGGCATCCTCCCAGCGACGATCCGCGTCAGAAAAGTGGGATTTAAAGACGCGATCGCTCTCGCAGTCTTGCTAGGACTAAATCGCGTTACTTTCAAATTGGCACACCTTGCAACCTTGAGAAGATGCAACGATATCTACGGGTACTAAAGCTATTTTGGAGTACAGCGATCGCTGCCGAACTTGAATACCGGGTTAATTTTGTTCTAGCAGCACTCAGTAGTTTGGGAAACCTAGCCGGTAGTATGTTTGGGTTGTCCTTGTTTTACCGCAATGGTTACACCTTTGAAGGGTGGAAATGGGAGGAAGCTTTGGTTGTGTTGGGAGTTTTTACGATCCTGCAAGGCTTTTCTAATAGCTTTTTGGTGCCTAATTTAAACCGGATTGTCGATCAGGTTCAGCAAGGGACATTAGACTTTGTGCTGCTGAAGCCAATCAGCAGCCAATTTTGGCTTTCTACCCGCGCCTTTTCTCCTTGGGGACTGCCAGATTTAGTCTTTGGAGGGGTGCTGATTGGCTATGCTGGGGCGCGGTTGGGTTTGAGAATCAGCGACTATTTCTTAAGTACGATACCGCTACTATTCGGTTTCGCAATTCTGTACAGCCTGTGGTTTATGCTGGGGGCGACTAGCATCTGGTTTGTGAAAATCTACAACGTCACTGAGGTACTCAGAGGCTTTTTAGAAGCTGGGCGATACCCAATGGTTGCTTATCCCGCTGCTTACCGTTTTTTCTTTACTTTCATAGTGCCAGTAGCGTTTTTAACGACTATCCCAGCGGAGGCGATGCTGGGGCGCGTCGAGGTGGGTTGGATAGTGAGTGCGGGAATTCTGGCGTTGGCGCTATTATTCGCTTCGCGGGTTTTCTGGCGGTTTGCACTGCGATTTTATACGAGTGCGTCGAGTTAGAATTGCCCTTTTAGACGTATGGACACGCTAATGCTGTGTCCTTGCAAGGTGTTGACCAACAGAATTTGCGATCGCTTGTTGAGAACTAACCGTCAGACAGACGATTTCCATCCGGCAATCTTCAATCAATTGAAGGGGTAGAAGACGAAAGCAAAATCAAACAATGGAAACGAAAGAACTAGGACATACAGGTGTCAAAATCAGCGCGATCGCACTGGGTGGAATGCCGATGTCTTTAAGTAGCAGACCCCCAGAATCAGAATCCATCAAAGTCATCCATCGCGCCCTCGATTTGGGCGTGACGCTGATTGATACCGCTGATTCCTACTGCAAAGATGAATCAGATAAGCACCACAACGAAGGCTTAATTAGTAAAGCGCTTTCCTCTTATTCAGGTGATAAGAGTAATGTTCTGGTTGCCACTAAGGGCGGACTGATGCGCCCTAACGGTAGCTGGACGCGCAACGGCAACCCCAAGCATCTACGAGAGACAATTCGGATCAGCTTTGAGACTTTGGGGGGAAAGCCGATAGATATTTGGCAATACCACGCACCCGATACAGATTACACGATTGAAGAGTCGCTCAAACCAGCCAAAGAAGCTGTAGAACAAGGGATGATCCGGTTTGTCGGCGTCTCTAACTTTTCAGTAGAGCAAATTAAACGCGCCCGTGATGTGGTTGAGATTGTCTCTGTACAAAATCAGTACAATCCTTGGAATCGTCAGCCGGAAGAGGACGGAGTGCTGGAGTATTGCGAAAAGGAACAACTAACGTTTTTACCTTGGAGTCCGTTGGGTGGTAGCCGTCGCGTGGGCAAACTGGAAGATATTGATGCGATCGCGCAACTTGCCCAAGAAAAAAGCGTTTCTGTCTACAATATTGTCCTAGCATGGCTGCGGGCAAAATCTCCAGCCATTGTGCCTATTCCCGGCGCAAGTAAAGTTTCCAGCATTGAAGACTCTGTGCGTGCTGTCGATGTCAAGCTGTCAGATCGAGAAGTTGCCCAAATCGACCGCGCTACAGCATCCTGATGATTGTAGGGGCTTTCGCATTCCAGCGAAAAAACGCTTGCTGTAACAATAGTTGCTCTGAATGCCTCGCCCTCCCCACGGCTAGATTGAGGGCGAAGTCTTCGGGTTCAAAAATCAGGGTGTGTAACAGAAATGTTCGCCTAAATGCGAAAGCCCTACAGGAAATCAGAGAACGAGAAAATAGGTTAAGCTACCGCTAGTTCTGCTTCCTCAGACATTTCTGTGGGAACGCCATCCTGAACCAGAGAAGGTATCTGTCCGCTTTTCTGCATCAGATTTGTCACCATTGCCAACAAAGCATTCACCTTGCGAGTCCGCCACGCATCCACCATCTCTTCTACTGCTGCATCTGGGAGGCGACGCTTTAGCGCTTCTAAAAGATAAGCGGCGTGTCCGGTTTCGTCGTGGGCGATACTGAGGAGTCCCTTTTTCAAGCTAGCGCTGTTCGGTTCATCCTCTGGTAACACATTAGCCATGCGAACGAAGTCTTTGCTGGCATCCAGTTCTAGGATATACGTGCTAGCCATGAACACCACCCAGTCAATATTCTGCGGTTTCAAGCTTTCTTGGGAGTATCCTTCAAAGTAAGCTTCAAAAAAGGGACTGCGGCGGCGTTCATCCGGCTTACCCTCTGGCTTAGCTTCAGCGGCTTTCTTGAAGTCAATGACTTGCTTATTCAGCCGCTTCAGCGCTTGGGCAAAAATTTGACCGTGACGCTTTTCATCAGAGGCGTGGCGGGCAAGTTTTTCAGCTAGCCACGTATCGCCTTCAGCAGCGGCGCGATCGCTCAATGCTTGCAGAAATGGAACTGAACCGGATTCTGCCAGTTGGAACCCGGCGAGGACGTTTGGGCGCGTTAAAGGATCGCGAATTTGGCTAGCACCAATGTAAGCCCCAGCACCCGATCCGGCTAAGTGCAACAGGTATGTAAAAAAGTTCATGCTGAAATTTTCTTGAGTGTTTAGAGCTAACGGATGATATTCTATCGCTGTTTTTTTAAATAGGGGGTTAGAGAGGATGCTTTTGTTGTTGCCAATGTGGGGTTTGCTTGCTGACTCTAAACTCCTAGCTTTATTAAGCAAAAATACTAAAAAGCATCCCTCCCAGGAAATATCTATTACAGGTGACTCTAAGGAATTTTAGGGTGCAGAAGCTTCTAGGCTGAGCGGGTAACAGTTTAACAGGAACTGAGTGTTTCGCTAATTTAAAAGAAATTGTCAATCCTCAAGTAAAAATTTAAAATCAAATAATCTCTGCATTCAAAAGAATAAGATTGCCATGAAAAGTTTACCCGTAATTTCACTGAGTTTTGTCGTGGTTGCGACGATTTTCATATCTTCAGACGCACTCGCGGAAATTTTCAAAACAAGTCGTAGACTATCAGGTTTCTCAACTGATAGTCGTCACTATATTTATCTAGAAAGTTATCGAAACCCGATTACGGAAACGCCTAAAGCACAATTGCAAATCGTAAATGCACCTACAAATTCTTGCGTTGAATATGGCTGTATAGAAACAGAAAATACTCAGGAATCTTCAAGCCCAACGACTCAAGCCGCTGAAACAGAATTACTTAAAAAAACTTCGGTAATTCGGTACAAATTAAAATTAAATCGTCCAGCAGCAGGAAGAAGACTGCCTGCTCTTTCTCGCGTCACCAACCCAGATGGAAGTGAAGTTTATACCTTTTTAGTGAAGAATAAGAAAGACCCTCTACAGGTATTAATGCGGCAAAAATATATCCCATCAGTTGCGTATGGAGGAAATGCGGATACAGATCGTGCTGCTCTACAACTTGAGATTATTTACAACAATCGGAGACGTACCCTGAGCAGCCTGAATACATACCGCGATAATACGATGAAATATGCGCTCAGAGAAGTGCGCTTAGCCCCAAATGGACGCAGTGCGGTTATTCTAATGAATACGATCGAACCGGCTGAACAGGGGGCAGTCCAGACAACTTTGGTACAGAGTTTCCCGCTTTAATCCAGCTATAAATTGCCCGGTTTAAAAATGCAATGCCGCCAGAAAATTTAACCGATTATCCCTACTTTAGTGCCCGACGAGTGGTGATGGGGCAGCGAGGTGCTGTGGCAACTAGCCAACCTCTGGCGGCTTTGGCTGGGATGGAAATGCTGATGGCTGGGGGAAATGCGGTGGATGCCGCGATCGCGATGGCGATCGCGCTGACTGTCGTAGAACCCACCTCCAACGGCATCGGTGCAGACGCTTTCGCTTTAGTTTGGGATGGGCAATTGCACGGATTGAATGCTTCGGGGAAAAGTCCCCAGCATCTCAATCTAGACGCTTTTGCCGGGATGGATCAATTTCCCGATTTGGGTTGGCTGACTGTCACCGTACCGGGTGCCGTGTCGGGATGGCAAAAATTATGGAAGCGTTGGGGAAAGCTACCGTTTGAGCAGCTATTTGTCCCGGCGATTCGATACGCTGAAGAAGGTTTTCCCGTGTCACCGGAGACGGCACGGGCGTGGAAGCGAGCCGAGGCAATCTATTTGCCGCTGATTGCACCAGAGTTTCAGCCATTTAAAGAAGTATTTTTTCCAGAAAATCGGGCACCCGCCGCCGGGGAAATTTGGCGGAGTCCGCTTCATTCCAAAACCCTAAGAGCGATCGCTCAAACTGAAGGGGAAAGCTTTTATCGAGGGGAAATTGCCGAAAAAATCGCTAACTTTGCTGCCAAAACCGGCGGTATTTTGACAGCATCTGACTTGGCAACCCACTCCTGCGACTGGGTGCAGCCGATTTTCACCAACTACCGGGACATTACCGTTTGGGAAATTCCTCCCAATACTCAAGGCATCGCGACGCTAATGGCTTTGAATATTCTCGAAGGTTATCCCCTGCCCGATTACCCCCGCGAATCAGTTTCTAGCTACCATCTGCAAATTGAGGCGATGAAGCTGGCTTTTGCAGATTTACATCAATATATTGGCGATCCTCGGTTTATGGAGGTGCCTGTAGAACATCTCCTAAACAAAGCTTATGCTGACGAACGACGCTGTTTGATTGGAAAAGAAGCTGCGATCGCTCAGCCTGGGTTGCCCAAGGGAGGCACCGTCTATCTCGCAGCGGCTGACAGCGAACTGATGGTATCTTTCATCCAATCTAACTACAGTGGTTTTGGCAGCGGCATTCTGGTTCCCGATACGGGCATCGCTCTGCAAAACCGGGCATCGGGATTCACCCTAACTCCGGGACACCCAAATCAAGTGGGAGCCGCGAAACGCCCTTTTCACACGATTATTCCCGGCTTTCTTACCCAAGACGGTCAACCTTTAGGGCCATTTGGCGTCATGGGGGCACCCATGCAACCACAGGGACATCTGCAAGTCGTTGTCAACCTCCTAGACTATGGGATGAATCCCCAAGCAGCGCTGGATGCACCGAGATGGCGGTTTGTCGCTGGCAAGACAGTGCTTTTAGAACAGATGGTGCCCCGGAATATTGCTTTTGCGCTCGCTGAACGCGGTCATGATATCCAAATCAGTGCAGAACCCGGAATGTTTGGCAAGGGGCAGATCATCTTGCGGCAAGGCGGGGTACTGGTTGCCGCTTCCGAACCCCGCGCCGATGGGCTGGCATTAGCCTGGTAATACCTTTCCTTAGAGAGACGCGATCGCGTTTCTAAATACCTCCATAGGCTGAGAGGCTCTTGACCAATTTATTATTAACTTTTGTAAATAGCTCTGTAATTTATCTTTACCAAAAGGCCATTCATGAAAAGTTTAGGAAAACTGTTGTTCAGCGTCATCGGTGTTGGTAGCCTGGTCGTTCTCTCTGCTTGCGGCGGTCAGCCTGGTGCAAACACAGCGAACCAAGCTCCGACGGGCGATTCGACCGCAACAACCGAATCACCAGTTGCTGAAGCTCCTGCTACTACTACTTCACCCAGTGCTGAAGTTTCTCCTACCACCTCCCCTGGTGCGGAAGCCAATGGTGCGGCAACCGAAGACAAAAACCTGGGAGAACTGGCACAAACAGCAGCCAGCAATGGTTCCTTCACCACTCTCACCAAAGCAGTGCAAGCAGCAGGCTTGACTGACCAATTAACTGGAGACAAGCCATACACGGTATTTGCACCGACTGATGCCGCTTTTGCCGCCTTACCAGCCGGTACTGTGGACAAACTCCTGCAACCAGCAAACAAACAAACTCTAGTCAAGCTTCTGAGCTACCATGTGGTGCCAGGTAAAATTTCTTCCACCGAACTAAAATCCGGCGAAGTGAAAACCGTTGAAGGTACCCCCGTTACCGTTAAGGTTGATAGTGCCAGCAGCGAAATCACCATAAACAACGCCAAGGTGATCCAGCCGAATATTCCAGCCAGCAACGGCGTCATCCACGTTGTTGACAAAGTAATTCTGCCTCCGGATATTCAAGCAAGTCTTGGTTCTAGTCAGACAGCACAGTAGGACTTGACACTCCCCTAACTGAAGCGGATTTTTCTAGATATCTATCAAAGCCTTGTTTCAATACAGATGTATCTACCTTAATTCCATCGTTTCAAGCTTTGGCATTCAAGCTTTTAAATGTGGGTGACGATGAGGCATCGATTAGCCTTTCAGGGCGGGGAAACCCGCCCTTTTTAGTGGGTTGATTTCCCTAATCTCCAGAAAATGAGAAATTATAAAATGTTTACGGAGAGCCTAGCGGCTGCTTTGTAGCGACGTTTTAGCCCGATCTAGAATTCCAAATCGTCGCTGCCTTGCTTCCCCGCGACTTAGCCTCAAGAGCTGCCGATGTTCAAAATTCTTAATGAAAATTCTCAGCAAATCAGTCTAATCTAACGTTTTAGCGGTTTTCAAGCCGTGGAAAAGATCGGTACGCTCCTCCGTAGACTTTAGGGATAAGAAATTTAGCATGAGCAGCAATTTAGCAACCAAATTGCGTGAGGGAACCAAAAAATCCCACACAATGGCGGAAAACGTTGGTTTTGTCAAGTGCTTTTTAAAAGGCGTTGTTGAGAAGAACTCTTACCGGAATTTGGTAAAGAACCTCTACTTCGTCTATTCCGCAATGGAAGAAGAGATGGAAGGGCACCGGCAACACCCCATTCTGTCTAAGATTTATTTTCCCCAGCTAAACCGGAAAAAGAGCCTAGAACAAGACCTCGCTTACTACTACGGCACCAACTGGCGCGAACAAATCTCTGCCTCGCCTGCTGCTGAAGAATACATCCAGCGCATCCGCGAAGTCTCGACTTCAGCCCCAGAAATGTTAGTTGCCCATTCCTATACCCGCTACCTTGGCGACTTGTCCGGCGGTCAAATCCTCAAGGGCATTGCTCAACGGGCGATGAACCTCACGGATGGGCAAGGGACAGCTTTCTACGAATTTCAAGAAATTGACGATGAAAAGGCGTTCAAGGCAACCTATCGCCAAGCCATGAACGATCTGCCCATTGATGATGCCACAGCAGACAAGATTGTGGATGAAGCCAATGATGCTTTTGCCATGAATATGAAGCTGTTCCAAGAATTAAATGGCAACTTGATCAAGGCAATTGGTCAGATGCTGTTCAACACGCTGACACGCAAACGCACTCGCGGCAGCACGGATCTCGCAACTGCCGAATAATAAGTTGACGCTCCCTCAAGACTCTTAGACTACAACACACGATTTTCTACAATCCTGGAGGCTAGGTGATGGTGAAGCCATTATCATCAAGCTTTCAGGATTGTCAGCTTTTATTGGGCATCGTGGTGATAGGAAATGTCTCTTAGACGCGACTGCAAGAAGGCGATCGCGTAGCTGCACGCGCTTGGTCGATCCATTGTGCGATTTCTCCCCGCGTGGGACAGAGATCCCGGCGTTGTAGAGTGGCGACTTGGAGCCGCAAAATTTGTTGATGTATCCTTTCAACGGGCGTCTGGGCAAGCTGGGCACAAGAAGCAATTCCGGCATGAAGCAGTAGTCCACAATATTCGCAACCCACACCCGGAAGGCGAGACAAGTCCGCCAAAGCCACCCATTTATTGATGTGTTGAATATGAATCTGTAACTGGACAGCTAAAGCTTGTCTTTGCACCGGGCTACTAGCTTGTTGGAGTAGTTGCAAAGTGGTTTTTATGCCACAGTCTCTTAATCCAGCTTGATTTTCAGCACTTAATCCAGGCAGTTGCTCAATTCGCCAGTTGCTAGGAATGAAGCGATTTTGACGCGAGGGATGAACAGGTTTCATTTTCCGAATTTCAAGTGTATGGACTTTTGAGAAATCTACAAAATTGCAGCGGTTGTATCAGCGCTTCCACACACCGAGAAAGTCACATCCCGCTTGGGAGGTAATATTTTCTACTCTATCAAATGACTAATAATACAGCAACTAACGATTTAATTGGCTGAAAATTCAGATAGAAAGTTACGAAAAATTATTTACTTCTTCAGAGAGACGTAAGAATTAAATTACTTTTCTAAATTAACTAGAGTTTGAGCGTCCCATTTTGAGAGCGCTCATTGAATCAAGTTTGATAATTTTAGGGTTTGCAGAAAATTATGGCATCACACCACGCATTTTTAGAGAAAGTCAAGACAAAAGGAAACTTAAATGATCTGGATGAAGCAAAAAATGCGGCTGAAGTAGTCTTCCGCACCATGCGCGACGTAATGTCTAATGAAGCGGTGGAGCGAGTCGAGGAAGAACTGGACAAGTCAGCAACTGATGAAGTGGAAGATTTGTGGGAAGACACCAATCCAATTGTCAGTTTCTTAAGCAAAATAAGACCCCAGTTAAAAATCAAACCGGAGAACTTTTTAGTTCGGCTGAGGCAAGAGGGTAATTTACCCGAAAGAGACGCAGAAACAATTATTAAAGCTGTATTTTCTGCAACCAAAGAGGAGCTATCTCCCGAACGAATTCAGGAAGTTGCTAGCTATCTCCCAGGTGAAATTCAGGAGATGTGGCAACAAGCTTAATCAACTAGGTCGGCACAAAACAACCTAAGTAATGAAACGGTTCATAGTTCATCGGGGGATAGAAAATTACTTGCGAACTATGAACCACGAAGCACGAGCGTGAGTTACGTTTATCTCTACCCAGTGACTTATAACTTATTTAAAAAGTCCTTGGGCGAACTGAATATCTGCGTTCATCTGTAGTTTATAGCGGTTCTCGCTACTAGATCAACTGAGCAGCAGAGTCAAGAACTGGAGCGATCGCATCCTCTCCTGATTCCTGTACAAAGTAAACGCGATCGCATTTTGTAGGGTGCATCGAGACGCACTCTGCAAGTGATCGCACTCTGCTATTGCTTAAATTGTTGTTCTGTGGAAGTGAGAGATCGCAATATTTTCCGGAGTAAGTTGGGATGACGATAAAGACTTACCGGATGATGTGGAGTGAAGGCGATTAATTTCTTTTGGAAGAGTAGAGGAGTTGAGGCAGAGTCTTTTTTTTGTCAAGAACACGGTTCATATTCTCAGGGTACCCAACTCCGTTGAGCTGCCTTTTTATATAACTCAATGACATTTTTAAAATTCACAATATACTCCTCCAAAACATTACTTTCCCCAAAAACTTTGACATATTCTTTATGTTTCAGTACATTATTCACTATCTTTTCTAGCTGCCCTATCAAGTTATTTAAAGCATATATATCAGCTTCTAATTTTGGCTTTACATCTAAGCGAATATCACCAAGAATTCTCAGTTCTTTAAGAGGAACTGGATCTAAAGTTTTAATACTGTTTACTATTTTGTCCATATGATCGTTGAGTAAATCAGTTCTCTTTTTAAGAGAAGATTTATTCTCTTCAATGAGTTTCTGAAGGCGGAATACATTCACAGGATACATTGCCTTACTTTTAATTCTGCCATGATTAATGGCTGAACTTTCCGCTTCTGCATTATTTAACAAATCTTGTATTGTACCATAGCTATAGCCTTTATGTGCAGAGATTTTTTCTCGAATTTTGCCTTTAGTGCGTCTTGCTTTCCAGTTCTTGAGCTGACTAAATCTATGATCGTTACCTTCGATTTGCTCTGTATCTTTAATGTCTTGCGCTGATTTCAAAAGCTCATCTACCTTAATATTTCCTAATGATTCAAATTGACTAGGTATGTCATTAATTAGCTTTCGCAAAGCCTTCAAATTTTTAGCTTGTTGCTGTTCTTGAATAACTTTTTGGCGCTCTGGTCGAAGTGCATTTGAGCGTTCCTTGATAGCTTCTATAAACTCTGGGTTGTCTTTGATACTTGGAGCATAACCCTTTTGTTTACGTTCTTCCTGTAGCTCCTGCTGACGGTCTTTGTCAATGCCTCCTAATTCTTTATGGACATCAGGATAATTTTGAAAAAGGTCTTGTCGTGCTGTAGGAAATTCAACACCTAAAATATTGTATAGCTGACTAGGTGAAACTTCCTCTTGTTTGGTTATTTTTTTGATCAGTGACTCACAGCCTTCTGCTTTGCTACTTTTAGGATCGAGAACCGCATCTTTATCTCTAGCATTGTATAAGTCAAACACTTCTCGGAGTGAGATGCCACCATATTTCTCTGCTTTCTTTATTAGAAACTGGATATCTTCTAAGTTACGTAAAGCTTTTGCTTCATCAAATACCTGTTGCTTTTGCTTTTCTTTTGGGTTGTTGTCAGATCCATCTTTGTATGTAGCTGCCTTAAGGATTTTTTTTAAGTGTTCCGCATCCATCTCTAAAATGCGTTTTTTAGTAGCCTCGGTAAGAAGCTTATTTGCGTTAGGTAATCCTACGGGAAATGAGCTTGAATATACTCCAGTTTGATTTCTATCCACTTTTCCTATGCCATAATCATCATTATCAATCTTTTGTAAACCACCTTGATCGAACATATATTGAGTATATGAACCATCTTGATACTGAAACAGCATATCGAGGATTACTACATCCTGAATTTGCTGCTCATCTACATCCAACTCCTGAATTTTATTCTTCCAACTGAATTTTTCCTCGGCTTCCTCCAATCTTTTGGTATATCCAAATTTTTTTTCGAGTTCCTCCAGGTCTCCCTTTGAAATATCGGACCTGAATTTCCCTGTCGCCTTTTTTACAAAATCCTCAAACTCTCTATCTATTGTTTCAAGCGCATAGTGAGGGTTTGATGCCGCAGCCATCTTTTTGCTGCCATCTTTTCCTGGTGCTAGATTAGAAAGAACATTATTCTGTTTGTTCTGCCTATCTACCTGGCTATCTTGCGGCATTGATGTAGAAAGCGGCATATGCGTAAATCCCAACTCATGAGCAACTAAAGGAATATATATAGCTCGCTTACGTTCGGCTTTTCGTTCATCATAATTTCTTTTACCAAGGTTTTCTTTCTTAATTACATGAGTAGCAGGATCGGTATCTGAACTTCCTGATTTTTTATAGGGAACCACTGTCCCAAAAGTCCCTTTACCTACGGGCCAAATACTTGCTTGTTTGAGGATATCTTTCCCAGTTAATTGTTCAAGTTCTTGATATGCTTTAAGCGTTTCTGGATTTTGTAGAGTTTTTAGAAACTCATTCGTTCCTTCTGTTCGTCCCAGATTAGTCAAGGTTATGTCTTGTTCGGAATCGCTAGGTTGTTTTGCTCTTTTCTGCTTCCTGTTATAAGGCGTTAAACCTTCTGGTCTCGGATTTTTCTTCACCCATTCTGCTGCTTCTTCCTTCCCCTTTCCTTGCTCCACACGCTGAATTTTGGCATTTTGCGTATTCTGCTGCACCACATGAGTCAACTCATGAGCAAGCAACTCCTGCCCTCCCCGACTCCCCGGATCGTATGCCCCCTGGCGAAAGAAGACATCCTGCCCCGTTGTAAATGCCTTCGCCTGAATGGATTGATTCATCTGGTCAGACTGAGCATCTGTATGAACCTTGACGCCACTGAAGTCAGCCCCAAATGCCTGTTCCATCGGTTCTCGGATATTGTCCGAGAGTGATTGTCCCCCACCTTTAGCCTGTTGAATAGATGATTCTAAGTCAGGCGTAGCCGCCATTGGTTCACTATCTGATTTACGCTGCATCTGAAGTTCTTCATCTTCGGGCATTTCCTCGCGCTGGAGAGTGCTAGATGCGGGTTTCATCTGAAGTTCTTCATCTTCATTTTCAGGCATCTCCTCACGCTGGAGAGTACCGGATGCGGGTTTCATCTGAAGTTCTTCCTCTTCGGGCATCTCCTCGCGCTGGAGAGTACCGGATGCGGGTTTCATCTGAAGTTCTTCCTCTTCAGGCATCTCCTCGCGCTGGAGAGTTTCACCTTGAGATGATTGCTTGGAAACTGGTGCGTTAATCTGATTTACGACTCGCTGTGCCGTTTGGTCAGCTTCCTGCTCATATTGATCTCCGGGCTGACCAATGGTAAGCTTCGCTTGAATCGGTTCTAGCTCCTCTTTGCCCGACTCTTCCTGACGCTGGACTACTCCTGCCCCTGACAGACTCCGCATCAAGTTATTATTAGTCGCCCAATTAGCGGGTAGTGGAGTGTAACTTGGTAGTTCCTGCTCTTGTGGCGACGCAGAAACTGGTTTAGCTTGCACTGGCATCGCAGGGGTAGTCCAGCGAGAATCTTTTTTATGGATGTGAGAATTCCCAGAGGAGCGTTTGGAGACTCGTTCGTAAGCCATAAATTATTGACCTCTACGTGCCAGTGTCAGGAATTTTTTCAATAATATCTTTAGATAAATGGATTGAGTATTCATGTGCATGAATATTAATATTTTCTCATCAAAACAAGTAAAAATAATGACCTCAATATCTTTCTTTGAACTAAAAAAATAAGTAGCTATGTATACAAATTTTCAATATTTTTTCGTGTAAACAAGTAAAAATCATTGGCTTGAATGACGCTTCTGTACCAGCGGTGCAGGAGAAGTGGTGATGATGAAACATAGGCGGCAAGCGGCTAAAAGCGAGTATTTGGAATTGGAGCGATCGCTTACTGAATGCTGAGGGAAAAAGCTGGAGCTAATATAGAGCCACCTGTATTTGCCATCAACTATCTTTAAGCCTGTGAAGGGGAATGCACTCACCTTGCACCGGCTGATGGAGATAACTGTATTTTATTTGTTGTTAATAGACTCGCATCGCCAAAAGAACAATCAGATTGCCTGTCAAGGTAGTACGGAAAAGCCTCTTATTTTTGAAATAGCTGCTACACAAGGGGTTCAAGCATTTAGTTTTTATATTTTTCTAATGATGAGATTCTGCTGGGGAAGGACATCCAGAATTTAGCTGCGATCGCCCTGGAACGATCGCGCCATCCACCTAAATTTCAGCTTTCAGCCTAGAATAGTCAATCGTGTATACAAGGCACTCATAAAGAATTACGGAGATACACCCTCGCCGCCTTGGTACTGAATGATTAATTCAAAACTCAAAACTCAACACTTTTCAAACAATGGCTACCAAAATTCCCGTCACTGTCATCACCGGCTTCTTAGGGAGTGGTAAAACAACTCTGATTCGCCACCTGCTACAGAACAATCAAGGACGCCGCATCGCTGTTTTAGTCAACGAATTTGGCGAACTGGGGATTGATGGCGAATTGCTGCGTTCTTGTGGCTACTGTCCAGAAGAAGAAGCCGACAGCACCAGCAATATTGTTGAATTAACTAATGGTTGCTTGTGCTGTACGGTTCAGGAAGAATTTTTGCCAACGATGCTAGAACTGCTGAAGCGCAGAGATAGTCTCGACTGCATTTTAGTGGAGACATCCGGCTTGGCGTTACCAAAGCCGCTAGTGAAGGCATTTCGCTGGCCCGAAATTCGCAATGCCGCGACGGTAGATGCTGTCATTACCGTCGTGGATTGCGAGGCGGTGGCGGCGGGAACCTTCGCCAGCGATCCCGAAGCGGTGGACGCACAGCGCCAGGAAGATCCCAATCTGGAACACGAAACGCCATTGCAAGAACTTTTTGAAGATCAGCTGGCGTGTGCCGATTTGGTGGTGTTGAATAAAACCGATCTGGTGAACGCTACCCAGCAGGCTGAGGTCGTGAAGTTGATTGAACGAGAACTGTCTCGTGCTGTCAAGATGGTACCGAGCGATCGCGGAAAATTAGATCCGGAGGTTCTCTTGGGTTTCCAGAGTGCCGTAGAAGACAACTTAGATAATCGTCCCAGTCATCACGACACTGAAGAAGACCACGATCACGACGAAGAAATTACCTCGACTCAGGTGATTTTAAACCGTACTTTCGATCCCCAGAAGCTGCAAGAACAGTTAGAAGCGTTGGTGCAACAACAGGAAATTTATCGAATCAAGGGATTTGTGGCAGTTCCCAACAAAGCGATGCGGCTGGTATTACAAGGAGTGGGAACGAGATTCGATCAATTTTATGACCGTCCTTGGCAACCACAGGAAACCCGGCAAACTCAGTTAGTCTTTATTGGTCAGAAGCTCAATCCCGATGAAATTGAGTTGCAGTTGGCAGCGTTACCTGGCTAAAATCTTTCATCTTGCAAGTGCAAGGCATCCTGGCGGGAGTTACTCAAGTCGCCTTTGGCCTTTTGCACTAGCCTTTCATCTTCCGGCGTTACAGTGACATCCTCTTCTAAAAACTAGCAAGTTTCCGGATCGTCGTAGGTTTAGGAAAATTCGGAAACTTCTTTCATCCAAATGGGTCTAGCGGAGACGCCCAACTGGGTGAGATGCGATTGACTGGGCTGATGCTGAACCTTTACCTTTACTGTCATCTGGCGCTCGCCAGAAAGTGTATGCTTGCCTTAGCACAATTTGCTCTAGTTTTCTCTAGATGTAGGACTGGATATCCACACCACATTGATCGACTAGATAACAAAGCGCCCGAAAACGCAATCCTACCAGTTGGTCATAAAACGGATTCAGTTTGCACAACGGAGGAATATGTCCTACTTTGTGACCAAATAGCTTGATATCACGCTCAAAGGGGCACTGTGCCGGAATCGCCTTTGCGAGAAGCTCAGCCATCTGACGGTCAGAAATCGCAATTCCGTCCAGCCATTGACGGAGTGGGCGCAGTATATCGAATTGCTGCTTTTTAGGCGAGCGAACGACTTTAGCTGCTTGTACGCTTTCTGCTGAAGCGAGTGCAATACTTTCTAGGGTATTCGGCTGTTTGTCTGTGCAGATCATACTCATTAGGTTCACCCTTGTGTTTTCCAATTGCTTGAGTATTTGCTCATCCCTATTTCCAAGATACAAACCCTAAAGAAATGTTTCATAAAACTACGAACAAATTCTATCAGGATTTTTAAAGATTTGATGAAATAATCACCAATTAAACAAATGCCACGTCAAAATACCTAAGCTGGGATTGCTTAGAGACTGAATTTAGTTTATTTCTCGACTGGTTGAAATCATGAAATGCCAGCTCAAGCCAATTTTAGAAGAACAGAATTAGATAAGTTAAACCAATGTTCCGATAATTCTGATCTAGGAGATTTACACAGTGAGCTTGGCTGTACTGCATTCATTAATTACATTAAAACTAAGTATTCAGTCAAAGCGGAAGTACCCAACGAGGTAATTTTTTTGAGTGCAATTTGTTCATTATCTTTCCTGAGATTGATAGAGGATTGGTAGCAAAAATAACAAAAAATTTGCAGGGAGATAGGAAGAGGTTTTGACACTACCGATTTGCCCGATCTAATCGCAGACAAACTTAAAGACAAATTTCAACTCTTCGACCCTGCAAACCGAGCTGTCAGTACTGATATGTAAATTAGACGAGTGCCGGTTCTGGGAGTGCCCCTTGCATCTTACCCAACCAAGTAATCAGATGTTCCGTCTGCTGCTCGGCAGGCAAGACGCCCAAACCGCGAACGGTGACTTTACCGGAGGTGTAGACAAAGCGAGTTTTCAGGTGTTCTGGCAGATTATCTTTGAGCAGGTTCCAGGCGGGTTCCTCCATCGGTGTCTCTAGGATAACGTGTTGTTTGCTTTCTGGTTTAATCCGGCTGAAGCCGAGTTTTTTCGCCAGTTGTTTCAGTTCCATTACCCGCAGCAACTGAGTTGCTGATTTAGGGATACTCCCGTAGCGATCGCTCCATTCTGCGGCAATACTCACTAATTCTTCCTTAGAATTCGCCGCAGCCACTGCACGGTAAGCGCTCATCTTTTGATCCAAATCGGTGATGTAGTCCGCGGGGATAAACGCCGTCAGCTGCAAGTCAATCTGCGTATCGTCAACTTGGGGAATTTCCTGCCCGCGAATTTCGCGAATCGCTTCCTCCAACATTTCCATATAAAGGTCGAAACCAATGGCATCCATCTGTCCCGATTGTTCCGCACCCAATAAGTTACCGACGCCCCGAATTTCCATATCGCGCGTGGCAAGTTGATAGCCAGAACCCAACTGAGTGAATTCCTGAATGGCTCGTAACCGTTGCCGTGCGGCATCTGAGAGCGCCTTGTGCTTGGGATAAAATAGCCATGCGTGAGCTTGGATGCCAGCACGTCCTACCCGTCCGCGCAATTGGTATAGCTGGGATAGACCAAATTTATGGGCATCTTCAATCAGGATCGTGTTGACTCTGGGGATATCTAAGCCGGATTCAATAATCGTGGTACAGACGAGGATATCCGCTTCGCCAGAGCTGAAGGCAAGCATCGTCGCTTCTAACTCAGATTCGTCTAATTGACCGTGAGCGATCGCCAGTCTGGTTCCTGGCACCATTTCTCGCAGCTTTGTAGCCGTTTCTTCAATTCCCTCGACTCGCGGGACGACATAAAACACCTGTCCCCCTCGGTCGAGTTCTTGGCGAATCGCCGTACGGATCGCTTCGGGATCGTATGATGCCAGGTGAGTTTTAATCGGACGCCGAGACGGTGGCGGCGTAGTAATCAAACTCATTTCCCGGATTCCCGACAATGACATATAAAGCGTCCGGGGAATCGGGGTGGCGGAAAGAGTTAGCACATCCAACTGCGTTCTCAGAGATTTGATTTTTTCCTTTTGGTTGACGCCAAATCGCTGTTCTTCATCCACCACCAATAACCCTAAATCGCGGAAACGAATTTCCTTACTTAAGAGTTGGTGAGTGCCAACGACGACATCTAATTCACCCGTTGCCAGTCGTTTGATAATATTGCGGCGTTCCTCAGCACTGCGGAAGCGGTTGAGTAAACCCACCTCAATTGGGTAGGGGGCGAAACGCTCTTTTAGGGTGTGGTAGTGCTGTTGAGTCAGAATCGTCGTTGGGGCGAGGAACGCAACTTGCTTCCCGGCGGTAATCGCTTTAAATATGGCGCGGATGGCGACTTCCGTCTTGCCGAAACCGACATCACCGCACACCAACCGATCCATCGGGCGATCGCTTTCCATTTCCCGCTTCACATCCTGCACCGCCTTCAACTGATCCGGCGTCGGTTGATAGGGGAAAGAATCTTCTAATTCCTCTTGCCAAGGCGAATCCGCTGGATAAACAAAACCTTGTTGTTGCGATCGCTGAGCATACAACTTCAGCAAGTCCACCGCCAACTTCTTAATCGCCTTGCGGACTTTATTCTTGGTAGATTCCCACGCCTTGCCGGACATTCGATTCAGTTCCGGCGGTTTCCCCTCCGTGGCGCGAAACCGAGACATCGCACCCACCTGATCTGCCACTACTCGCAGCAAACCATCCGCGTACTGCACTACCAAATACTCACGGGTTTCGTTATTAACCGTCAGACTTTCCAGCCTGAGAAACTTACCAACCCCGTGATTTCTGTGAACCACATAATCACCGGGGCGCAACTTGTTGGGATCGACTTGCTTAGACGCCGCCCGACGACGCTTGCGGATATAGCTGGGACTTGCCAGAGAATGCTGTCCGAAAAACTCCCTGTCTGTCACCACCACCAATCGGAAGGTTGGCAGGATAAATCCTTCCAGTTCCGCGATCCCCGAATATTTTACCGCCACCGGCGTCTTCTGGATTTGCAACTTGTCAATCGCCGGATAATCGTGGGGATTGGGGACAAATTGCGCCGGACAATCGTGTTCTTGGAGCAACGATACAGAACGGGAAGGCTGTGCAGAAACGATCCAGATCGAGAAACTGCGATCGCGTTCCTTCCGCAAAGTTTCCGCAATTTTAGCAAACTGATGCGGCGTTACCGGAACCGGACGACTAGCTAGATTGAGTGCGGAGGACTGAGGATTGAGGACTGAGGACTCAACCAATTCTGATAAATACAGCCGCTTAAAGCGTTCCGCCGCCGCTAAAGATTCATCAAAATTGCGGTGAATTTTGGGTAATTCCTCCTTCCTATTCGCAATTGCCCATTGTTCTTCAGCGTGTTCCACCCAGCGATCGCTATGGGCGCGACATTGCTCCGGCTCATCAATCGCAATCAGCGTATTTTCCGGCAAATAATCCAACAAAGAAGCCGGTTTCTCAAAAGCCACCCCCAACAACCGCCGCGTACTCTTCTCTGGTTCTTCTTCCCTCTCTTCCCTCTCTTCCCTCTCTTCCTTCGCGACCTTGGCGTCTTGGCGGTTCGTATCTTCTAACGCCGCCCGAACAATCGGACTAAAATCAGTCGGAGTTAGCACCAGCCGCTCAATCTTATCTAGCGATCGCTGAGTTGCCGGATCGAACTCCCGCATCTGATCCAGTTCATCCCCGAACCATTCCAAACGCACCGGCAACTCAGCCGACACCGGGAACACATCGATAATATCCCCGCGCCGACTCCATTGCCCCTCCATTTCCACCAGAGGCACCCGTTCGTATCCCAGAGTCGCCACCTTCTTGCTAAAGGCGTTTAAATCCCAACTCTGTCCGCGTTCCAGGGTGATGCAGAAAGGCTTAAAAGCTTCAGGAGGTGGCAAATGAAGTTGTAGCGCCCGTTCCGTCGCCACAACCGCCATCTTGGCTGAGGAGTGAGGACTTCCTGTCGCCTCAGCCTTGACTAAATCTGCCAATACCTGCATCTGTCCCCAAGTCATCTCCGATTCGGGATCAAATGGCTCGTAGGGCGATGCTTCAGAAGTCGGATAAAAATGTACCGTCTGCCAACCCATCGCTTCCAGTTGAGCGCAACAGCGGCTGACTTCCTCCAGGGTGGCACACACCACGAACAAATTCTGTCCTTGGGCTTGCGCGAGGGCAGAAGCCACCAATCCCTTTGGCAAACGGGGAATGCCGTTGAGCTGTAGATACCGTTGTTGGTCGAGCTTAGAAAGGAGTTCTGTCGTGAGAGGCGATCGCCCTAGGGCACGAATAATAGAAGAAAATGCCATCAGTTGGAGGAAATGCTTAATTCGTTCTGACAAAAAGGCAGGAGTATACCTCCCTACTTCCATCATTTTAGAAGGCAGTTCAAATCGAGACTGCTCTACCGATAGATTTCTGCTTTACACAAAATGCTACTTTCTCTATAGCTACTGCTTTTTTGGGGAACCCCAGCTTTTGATATCGGGGTGGGCACATTGGTTCTCTGGTTTTCTAACCATCCAACTTCGGGTATCGCCCCTACTTCCATCTAAGGCACCGTTCGCCGATATTACTGACACATGGACAAATGACCCCTACTACCGAATTTCTGATTGTTTTGCTACTGATCGTTGCCAATGGCATCTTTGTGATGTCAGAGTTAGCTATCGTCTCGGCTAGGAAGGTGAGGCTGCAACAGCTGGCTAACCAAGGGGATGTCAAAGCACGCGCTGCCTTGGAACTGGCGAATTCCCCGAATCAGTTTTTGGCGATTGTTCAGGTGGGGATAACCCTCCTAGCAATTATCTCCGGTGCTTTCGGCGAAAGAACTATCGCCAAAAGCCTTACCCCTCTATTAGGGTTGATTGCCTGGATCGCTCCGTATAAAAACGCGATCGCATCAGCGATCGCCATCCTGATCATCACCTATCTGACACTGATTATTGGCGAACTAGTGCCCAAGCGGCTGGCTTTAAACTATCCAGAACGGATTGCTTCATCTGTTGCTATCCCGATGCGGATGTTGGCTACTATTGCTGCCCCAGTTGTTTATCTATTGAGTACCTCCACAGATATGATGGTGCGGCTGTTGGGCATCAGACCGTCTACCGATGGTGAAATCACCGAACACGATATTACAGCCTTAATCGAGCAAGCCACGGAGGCGGGAACCTTTGAGGAAGCAGAACAAGACATGGTGGAACGAGTGTTTCGCCTGGGAGACCGACCCGTGAGTGCGTTAATGACACCCCGACCGGATATTGTCTGGCTTGACCTAGAAGACTCCCAGGAAGAAAATCAACGCAAGATTATAAACAGCGCCTATTCCCGATTTCCCGTTTGTCAGGGGGCGCTGGATAATGTTTTGGGCATCATTCCCGTGACTGACCTATTAGGGCGCTGTCTGTCCGGACAACAGCTTGACCTAACGCTCTCGTTGAAACAGCCGGTATTTGTGCCTGAAAGTACCGGAGGGCTGAAAGTTCTAGAATTATTCAAGCAAACCGGCACTCACATGGCGCTGGTTGTAGATGAATACGGCGTCACTCAGGGAGTAGTTACGCTCAACGACATCTTAGTAGAAATCGTTGGTGATGTAGAAATCGATAGTACAACATCTCCTCCAGCCGTACAACGCGAAGATGGTTCCTGGTTGATTGATGGAATGTTGTCGGTGGAAGAGTTTTTTGAAATATTAGATATTGAGGAATTGCCGGGAACGCAAAAAGGAAACTATCACACAATGGGCGGTTTTATGATTACCCATTTAGGGAAAATTCCTACGGCTGCCGACCATTTTCATCTGGGTAGTTGGCGTTTTGAAGTGATGGATATGGATGGCAATCGCGTTGATAAGGTGCTGGTGATGCCCGTCTCTAGAGATGCCGCTGATTCTGAGTCTGGCGATTGAGATGCTGAAATTGCTGGGTTGAGCATGTTTTAACGCTTTGCGTGTTATCGGCATTGCCTGCATCGTGCGTTGATGTTGACACAGAAAGCGATCGCTTCTCAATCCGATTGGCTTAGAGCTAAAAACACTAATTCCACCGAATTTCTATCCTGTCCACACCTATTTTAGGAGCCAAAAATGCAGCCAGAAGAAGCAATCCGAGAGCAATTTGACCGTGCAGCAAATGCATACAGTACATCACCCATTTTCGCACAAGGGCACGATCTGGAGCTGATGGTGCAGGCAGGTGAACCAACAGCAGAGATGAGTGTACTTGATGTAGGGTGTGCGGCAGGACATACGGGGTTTGCTTTCGCCCCTCATGTCCGCGAAGTGATTGGCATCGACTTAAGCCAGAAAATGTTAATAGAGGCATCGCGGCAAGCAATGGCACGAGGCTTAAATAACGTGCATTTTCAGGAAGCCAATGTTACAGCACTCCCCTTTTCAAATGAGCAGTTTGATATTGTGACTTGCCGCTATGTCGCCCATCACTTCCCCAGCTTGACACCCGCGCTAAATGAGGTTTTTCGAGTGTTGAAAGCGGGTGGAAAGTTTGTGGTTGTGGACATTATTTCACCGGAAGATATTGCACTGGCAGAGTTTATCAATCAGGTGGAAAAACTACGCGATCCTTCTCATAGTTGGGATTGGATGATATCTGAGTGGCAAGCGGCTGGCGAAAGTATTGGGATGCCCTTCACCGCGATACAACAGTGGCATCTGCCGATTGACTTTGCAGATTGGACAGCACGACAGCAGACGCCGCCAGAAGCAGTTCAAGAACTGGAACTATTACTTGATAATGCTTCTTCACAAGCAAAATCGGTATTCTCTATTGTGGGTGCGCCGCAGCGTTCATTTCGCGAATACTCGGCTCTCTTGCGGGGCACAAAATCATAAGCTAGGGAAAGGAACTTTGCCCTCTCTACTAAAAATTGAAGGTGGAAATTAGAGGTGAAGAAACCACGTTGCAGTGTGCCCGCGCCGCCTCAATCAAGGCAGTGATATCCTCTTCCTTAGTGTTGAAAGCCGTTACTAATCGCACGGTTGATGAATATTCCCCCTCCCAGCGATAAAATTGGAAACCATCGGCAAGAAGCCCTTGGATAACTTCCTCCGGCATCTGAATAAAGATTTCATTTACTGCAACCAGATAGCACAGGTTCATTCCTGGTAGCGCTGTTAGCCCGTGCGCTAATTTCTTAGCCATCTGATTAGCATGGGCAGCATTTTTCAGCCACAAATCATCTTTAATGTAAGCTTCCAACTGGGCAGATAAAAACCGCATCTTTGAAAAGAGATGCCCGCTGCGCTTGCGACGATAGGCGAAAGTTTTTGCCAAATCTTGATTAAAAAAGATGACGGCTTCTGCTGCCATTGCACCATTTTTAGTCGCTCCAAACGATAGTACATCAACCCCAGCCCGCCAAGTGATATCCGCTGGAGAACAACCCAAGCTAGCAACCGCATTCGCAAAACGGGCACCATCCATATGTAAACCCAAATTGTAGGAATGGGCAATTTCGGCAATCTGGGAAATTTCCTCTGGCTGATAGATAGTTCCAGCTTCCGTTGCCTGAGTCAAGCTTACAGCCGCAGGCTGTACGTGATGGACGACGCCAGCGCCCGATTTTGCCAGTACAGCAGCCAAGTCAGCGGCGCGAATCTTGCCATCTGCACCATCCAGGGTTACTAGCTTTGCGCCGCCGGTATAAAATTCGGGTGCCCCGCATTCATCCAGATTGATATGAGATTGGCGATGACAGTAAATCGCCCCAAACGGAGGTGTCATAACGGACAGGGCGAGGGCATTGGCAGCAGAACCCGTGGTGACGGGAAAAACGGTTACATCTGTCTCAAACAATTCCTTGAACTGGGCTGACAAGCGCTGGGTATATTTATCATCACCATAAGGCATGGTGGTACCCTGATTAGCGGCAGCGATCGCTGCCATAATTTCCGGCGAAATCCCGGTGACATTGTCGCTACAAAAGTTCATCTGTTCGTCTCGCGTTTCTCAATACTCAACTCTATGCTAATCGCCTCTGCCGACATAGATCCTCGACTTCTGGAATCATTTAGAGTTGCGATATCTTGTTCTGCGAAATCGGAATCTTAATGACGAACTCTGCCCCCTCTCCGGGTGCAGAAATACACTCCATACTGCCACTATGTTTTTCTACTACAATCTGATAACTAATCGATAGCCCTAAGCCGGTACCTTTCCCGACTGGTTTCGTTGTGAAAAAGGCATCGAATAGATGAGAACGGACTTCTTCTGTCATGCCTGGGCCGTTGTCGGCAATGCGAATCACCGCTAGCTTTTCGTCTTCAACAGCGGTGCTAATTTTAATACTGGGTAAAAGACAAAATATTTCCTCCTTAGCGACTGACTCTTCTAGTGCATCAATCGCGTTACTCAGCAGATTCATAAACACCTGATTCAACTGTCCCGCGTAACATTCAACTAATGGCAAATCGCTATATTCTTTGGTCACGGTGATCGTGGGACCGCCAGCGATCGCTTTCAGTCGATACTGCAAAATTAGCAAGGTGCTGTCAATGCCTTCGTGGATATCAACCGGCTTCATTTCCGCTTGATCGACGCGAGAAAACGAACGTAAGGACTGAACAATTTCTCGAATTCGCTCAATTCCTAAGTGCATTGATTTTAGTAACTTTGGCAAATCTTCAATAATAAAATCAAGGTCGCTTGCTTCAATTTCTTGGTCAATTTCAGGTGTAGGGGGGTATTGCTGTTGGTAAAGGTGTAACAAATAGAGCAAACTATTCGCATAGTCACAGGCATAATTGATATTGCCGTGAATAAAGTTAATTGGATTATTTATTTCGTGAGCAACTCCAGCCACTAATTGACCGAGGCTGGAGATTTTTTCAGTTTGAATCAATTGAGCTTGAGTTTTCTGGAGGTTAAGTAGAGTAATTTTTAGCTCTTGAGATTTTTCTCGATAGCGATTTTCACTTTGCTTGCGCTCAGAAACTTCAAGCAATAACAGATCGTTTGTCTGTCTAATTTCTGCTGTTCGCTCCTCAACTCTCCTTTCAAGCCCGACGTTGGAGCGGTGCAACGCCTCTTCTACTTGCTGACGCTCAGCGATTTGTTTTTGCAACTCAAGATTAATGAGTTCTAACTGCTTGGTTTTATCTAATAATATTTTTTGTGTGGCTTCTAATTTGTCAACGGTTAAAGCTTCTTCGCGAAGAGTATGAATATACTCCGAACTTAAGCCAATAAATGGGACGAGGTAAGCAATAATTTTAAGGAAATGGGCAATATTGAAATGGTTGTCGAATAATGCAGTTGAGCCAAAAGCCATGTGGAGTTGACTGGCGATTTGGGGAATCATGCTAATCGCTAGCGCTAAAGAAAAATGACTGGGATAAGCATTATAAAAGCGAGGAAAAACAAAAATACCTGCAAAGATAAACAATAAGAGGGGAGGGACATCCCAAGGACGAGTGACAAGCGCGTTCGGGAAAATAGTTGCCGGTATGGCGCTATGGGTACAGAAATAGACAATTGTATAAGAAGCAACAGCAAAAGATACACTAGCGATCGCAACAAAACCCGCGCCTCCCTTCCACTTTCCTGGTTTCGTCGCCAGAAAAATTCCCGCGCCTCCCAGCAGAATCAAAGCATTAAAAAGTCGGCAGACTGCCCAAGTCAAAGGAATTAGGTTTTGGCTATCTGCTATCCCCTGGCTCAATCGGTCGGCGGCTAAAGCATGAAAGGTGTCCATGCACCCCGCGCAAAACATTGCCACGCCAATTATGAGCGTGACAGCATCGCGCTTCAGGCTGAAGTGAATCAAAGACAAAATAACAATGGACAGAGCAATACAGAACGCACTCCACTCCAGAATGGTGTGCAGAAAGCTTCCGGAAAGCGTGTACTGCATCGCTTCGACAAATGCGCGGGGAGACATTCCCACAACAGCTGGCACCTCGAAGGGATGCTTCGGTGAGGCAAAATCCACTCCCAACAAATTCAGCAAGCTAGGCAGCACACAGATCGCTACCACTACCCAAATCAATTGAAAAGGAATCCTCATTGTTTCCATAGCATTTTTCTCAATCCCCCTATTTCAAGATGCCACTAAAGCTTAGCCACAAGTACAGAGGCAGTCATTTCTGACTCTACCAGCGTGGCTTTTAGCCTTCTGCCATTGCCAGAGGTCAGTAAGCTGATATGCGCGATCGCTAATTGAGTAAATAAAAATACACCTTATGGCAGTTCTACGTAACTAAACGTAACTATATTCTGGGATACGTTAACGCGACTTCGCCATTAGGCAAAAAATACTCTTAACAGCGAGGCTAATTAAAGGTGAGAATTGGCGCTTGTTACTTGGGCAACGGAAATTGTGAATTTACCGTTTGGGCACCCACTCTTCATACAGTAGCCGTACAAATTGTTTCTCCTGAAGAACGCCTTCTCACAATGCAACAGGATGAAGAAGGTTACTGGAAAGTTAAAGCTTCAGGCATTGAACCAGGAACGCTTTACTACTACAAACTCGAAGGAACAACTGATAGACCAGACCCAGCTTCAAAATACCAACCGAAGGGGGTACACGCCCCTTCTCAAGTCATCGATCCTAGCACTTTTGCCTGGAATGATACTAATTGGTCTGGCATTCCCTTAGATGAAACTATTATCTATGAATTACACGTTGGCACCTTCACTCCAGAAGGCACCTTTGAGGCAATAATTCCCCGACTTGTTGAATTAAGCGAGTTAGGGATTAATGCCATTGAAATTATGCCAGTTGCTCAATTTCCCGGTGAGAGAAACTGGGGATATGATGGGGTGTTTCCCTTTGCCGTGCAGAATTCCTATGGTGGCCCCGAAGGATTAAAAAAACTCGTTGATGCTTGTCACCAACACGGTATCTCAGTCATTCTCGATGTCGTCTACAATCACCTAGGTCCTGAAGGAAATTACTTCCGAGATTTTGCTCCCTACTTCACTACCAAATATCGCGGTGATTGGGGAGAGGCGATGAATTTTGATGACAAATACAGCGATGGCGTCCGTAATTTTTGTTTAGAAAACGCTCTTTACTGGCTCCAAGAATATCACATAGACGGTCTAAGATTAGATGCCATTCAGGGCATTTTTGAGATGGGTGCTAGACCCTTATTACAGGAAATGGCAGACCAAGTTGCTAATTTTTCCCAGCAACAAGGTAGAAAATTTTATCTGATAGCCGAAAGCGACTTGAACGATGTCCGAGTCATTCGACCCAAAGAAGTGGGCGGCTATGGAATAGATGCACAGTGGAATGACGATTTTCACCACGCATTGCATACCTTACTCACCGGAGAGAACGATAGGTATTACGAGGATTTTGGAAAGGTTGAACAACTCGAAAAATCTTTCAAAGAAGGCTTTATTTACTCCGGACAATACGCTTCTCATAGAAAGCGCCGTCATGGTAGTTCTTCCAAAGACGAACCAGGATATCGATTTATTGTTTTTACCCAGACTCACGACCAAATTGGTAATCGCGTCCTGGCAGAAAGGTTATCTCAGCTTGTTTCCTTAGAAGAGCTGAAAGTAGCTGCGGCTGCTATTTTTCTATCTCCCTTTGTTCCCTTCCTTTTCATGGGTGAAGAATATGGTGAGGAAGCGCCTTTCTTCTATTTTATCAGTCATTCAGATAAGGATTTGATTGAAGCAATTCGCAAGAGTAAAGAAGAAGAATTCAAAGTATTTGTGGGGCGAGGCGAAATGCAAGATCCCCAAAGTCCTGAAACCTTCCAGAAGTGTCAGATTAACTGGGAAAAACGAAAAGAAGGAAAACACAAAGCTCTTTGGGAATTTTATCAGCAACTTATACATCTACGCCGAACAATTCCTGCTTTGAAGAAACCAGACAAAAACACCCTAGAAGCGTCCAGCATTGAAGCCGATAAAATCTTATTCCTTCGGCGTTGGAGTGAAGCTAGTCAGATATACTCCATTATGAACTTCAATCAAAAAGAGGTCACTTTTACAGCTAATCTACCAAGTGGCAACTGGCAAAAGATTTTAGACTCTTCCGATACTCAGTGGATGGGTTCTGGTTCCACTTTACCGGAAAAACTCACGCCAAACCAAGAATTGACCATCAAACCACAGAGTATTGTTCTCTACGAGATAGCAGGATAATAGACGAGGCAGAGCCTTCCAATCCTAATTATCAAACTGATGATAACGAGACGATTGAGGCTTTGCTTCGCCAGTCGTCACTGTAGAGCAAGCACTGTTCACCTGACAAAATTAGAAAAATCATTGAGGAATTAAAATTACATCATGCGGATTCCAGCAGCTACTTACCGAATTCAATTTAATGCAGATTTTCCCTTTGATTCAGCCAAGAAAATTATTGCTTATCTCGCTGAATTAGGAATTTCCGATCTTTACGCTTCGCCCATTTTTAAAGCAAGAGAAGGTAGCACTCATGGCTACGATGTTGTTGATCCCACACAACTAAATCCCGAACTAGGAACACCGGAAAATTTTGAAGCATTGGTGAATGAAATCAAGAATTACGATATGGGATGGGTACAGGATATTGTTCCCAACCACATGGCTTATGATAGCCAAAATCAGTTCTTGATGGACATTCTCGAAAATGGACCAAATTCCGAGTATTTCGATTACTTCGATATTGACTGGAATCATCCTTATGAAAACCTGAGAGAGCGCGTTCTTGCCCCAATGTTGGGGAATTTTTATGGAGATTGTTTGGAAAATGCCGAAATTCAACTCCAGTACGATCAAAGCGGGCTGAGTGTTAACTACTTTAGCTTAAAACTTCCTGTAAAAATAGAATCTTATGCCCCGTTTATTACTCATAACTTAGGAAAACTAGCTAAATCTCTGGGAAGAAATCATCCAGATTTTGTTAAATTACTAGGGATTCTTTACCTGCTTAAAAACACGCTAGTAGAACCAAAAGGTAAAGAACGATATGACCAGATAGCCTTTGTAAAAGGACTTTTGGGGGAACTTTATACCCAAAATCCAGAGGTTCAGGAGTTTATCGATAGCAACATAGAATTTTTTAATGGAGAGAAGGGCAATCCAGAAAGTTTTAATTCTCTTGACAGGTTGCTTTCAGAACAGTTCTATCGCCTTTCGTTTTGGAAAGTGGGTGCTGAAGAACTGAATTATAGAAGATTTTTCACCGTCAACGAATTAATTTCTGTCAAAGTCGAAGAAATCAAGGTTTTTCATAAAACTCATAATTTTATAAGTCAGTTGGTTGAGTCTGGAACAATCACAGGACTCCGAATCGACCATATTGACGGACTCTACGATCCAAGTGAATATTTGCAACGGCTGAGAAACAAAGCTGGAGATGTCTATATTACGGTTGAAAAAATTCTGGAACATAAAGAAGATTTACCTGCTTACTGGCCTATAGAGGGAACCAGCGGCTATGACTTCTTAAACTATGTTAACGGTATTTTCTGCCGAACTGAGAGCGAGGAACGGTTTACTGAGATTTACTCTAGACTGACAGGTTTAAACACCCCCTACGAGCAGCTTTTTATGGATAAAAAAAGGCTGATTGTAGAGAAAAATATGGCGGGAGATGTAGATAATTTAGCCCATCTTTTGAAACGAGTATCGGGGCATTCTAGAGTAGGAATCGATTTTACTCAGCATGGTCTGCAAAGAGCCTTGGCTGAGATTCTGATACTGTTTCCCGTTTATCGAACTTATATCAATCAAGAGGGATTAAGAGAATCGGATCGTTTCTATGTGAAGGAAGTCATTGAAAAAGCTAGAGAGCAAGTGCCGTTGCTTTTGAAGGAACTGAACTACATTGAAAAACTCTTGTTGCTAGAAGAGGAGGACTCTTTAAAGGCAGAACAAAGAGAAGTACAGCGTCACTTCGTGATGAGACTTCAGCAGTTGACTGGCCCATTGATGGCGAAAGGAATTGAGGATACGCTTTTATATGTTTACAACCGACTTTTATCCCTGAATGAAGTGGGTGGAAATCCGAGCCAATTTGGGGTTAGCGTTGCAGATTTTCACGAGTTCAACCAAAAGCAGCATGAGCGTTGGCCTCATAAAATGAATGCCACGGCAACCCATGATACCAAGCGTGGGGAAGATGTCAGAGCTAGAATAAATGTGCTTTCAGAAATTCCCGATGAGTGGGAAGAACAGGTAAAAACTTGGAGTAAAATTAACGACTCTAAAAAACGCCGCATGAAGGGTCGGGTTTTTCCTCAAAAGAATGATGAATATTTCTTTTACCAAACGCTGGTTGGTGCTTTTCCGTTTGCTGAAAGCGAGCGATCGCACTTTGTAGAGCGCGTGAAAGAATATGTAGTGAAAGCGGTTCGAGAGGCTAAGGTTCACACCGCTTGGCTCAGACCGGATACTGATTATGAAGATGGCTTTGTTGCTTTTATCGAAGAAGTCCTGAAGCCTTCCACAGATAATCAATTTCTCCAGGAGTTTCTGCCCTTCCAACAATCGATAGCTTACTACGGAATTTTCAATTCTCTCTCCCAAACTTTGCTAAAAATTACCGCTTCTGGTGTACCTGATTTTTATCAAGGAACGGAGTTATGGGAGCTGAGTTTAGTAGACCCGGATAATCGGCGTCCAGTGGATTTTGAGCAGCGGCTAGCATTCCTTAAAGAGATTAAAGAGAAAGCTAAGGCAGATGTTCTGAAGCTGATCGATGAGCTATTTACGAGTCAGGAGGATGGAAGAATTAAGCTTTTCTTGATAGCTAAGGTTCTGGAGGCAAGAAAACAAAATTTGGCAGTTTTCCAAAAAGGAGATTACGTACCCCTAGAAGTGGATGGGAAGTTTCAGGATCGGATTGTTGCTTTTGCCAGAAGTTATGAAAATCGGGTGGCAATTACGATTGTCCCGCGATTGCTGACGAACGTTGTCCAAGAAGGAGAATATCCTTTGGGCGAAGTATGGGGTGACACCCAGTTGAAGCTACCGCAGGGAATGCCATCTGCAATGAAAGATGCAATTACTTCTCAGTCCCTAAGAGCGAATGGCACGGTGTTGATTGGGGACGCCTTAAAACACTTTCCGGTAGCTTTATTAATTAGCGAAAGCGATCGCTAATACCGATTCCCCTTTGTCATACTGGACATCAGATACTGTTGCCCCCCATCGATGGGGGTAACAGACAGATTTATTACAAATACTAAGGAAAAATCGTGATTAATCAATCATTACCTCAAACCGAATTGTTTCCCTCCCTAGAACAAATTCAGGCAGTAAAAGCCTACATTAAAAAAACTTGGAAAACCCTCTATCGCTCTCACGAGCATATTTTGGATGCTGCCCGCGACCCGAAAATTGGTCATATTCCCGGTAAAGGTTGGCCTATCTATGTCTCGCAATCAGAAGATCGAGCGCTCATTGAGGCATCTTTGCGGGAAGTTTTGAGCAACGAAGAATTTAATCAAATTGAAATTCGCACCTTACCGGCAGAAGTCGATCAAATTGAAGATCACGGGTTGCTCTATTTACCTCATGCCTATGTGGTTCCGGGCGGCCGTTTTAATGAGATGTACGGCTGGGATAGCTATTTTATCCAGTTAGGATTGTTGCGAGATGGAGAAATAGAATTAGCCAAAAGCTTGGTGGAACAGCTAATTTATGAAATTGAGCATTACGGCACGATTTTGAATTCCAATCGTACCTATATGCTGACGCGATCGCAACCTCCCGTCCTTACGCCGATGATTTTGGCTCTCTTCCAGCACACGCAGGATCGGGACTGGCTGCAATCAGTACTGCCAACCGTTGAACGTTTTTACTACTATTGGACATTACCCCCCCACCTGAATCAAGCAACCGGACTTTCGCGCTATTTTGCATTAGGTGAAGGTCCAGCGCCGGAAGTGTTAATTTCCGAGCGGGATGAAGAAGGGAGAACTCATTATGATCGGGTACGGGAATATTATCGGACGTTTGCAGTTGAAGCTTACGATGTCAACTTGTATTATGACCGCCAGAGCGATCGCTTAACTGATTTATTTTACAAAGGCGATCGTTCCATGCGAGAATCTGGGTTTGACATCAGCAACCGTTTTGGCCCATTTAGTGTAGATATTATTCACTATGCGCCTGTTTGCTTGAATGTTTTGCTTTATAAAACAGAGCAAGATACCGCCCAGATAAACGATATTTTGGGATATGAAGAAATTGCTCATCAGTGGCGCGATCGCGCTCGCAACCGCCACAAATTAATTGACCGATTTCTTTGGGATGAAGAAGCTGGACTTTACTTTGATTACAACTTCCATACTGGCAAGCGTCGCCCCTATGAATTTGCCACCACATTCTATCCTTTGTGGGCTGGAATTGCATCTGAAGAACAAGCCAAAAGAGTAGCCGAAAATTTACCCGAATTTGAGGCACCGGGAGGATTACTCACCAGCACTCATGTAACCGGAAATCAATGGGATGCTCCCTTTGGTTGGGCACCTTTACAGTTAATTGCAGTTCAAGGACTTCATCGCTATGGTTATCACGAAGACGCCGATCGTTTAGCGAAAAAATTTATATCTCTGCTAGTGCAAGAGTTTGAAAAATACGGAACGCTGGTAGAAAAATATGACGTTTGTAATTGCTCCGCCAATGTTTCCCATGAAATTCTCTTTGGCTACAGTTCCAACGAAATAGGCTTTGGTTGGACAAACGGAGTCTTCCTCGAACTGTTAGCAACCTTAGAATAACTTAAAATTTATAACGCAGAGTTACTAAAGGAAATCACCAAGGTACACAAAGTTAAATATTCCTTCGCGTACCTTTGGGATTTCCTTAGCGTACCTTTGCGTTTAAATGCTTAAGATTCCCGTCCTGTTGCCCATCTATCGCGCCATTTTACTGTCCCTTCCGTGGCAATAACCCAGCGGCGACCGACAGTATTTTCGCGCAAGGGTGCCTGACCTTCACGCCACAGTGCATACTTGTAAGTAATTAACTTTCCAGCACTTTCATCAAAGGGAATTTCCCCAAACCAAGTATTAGTATTGATGAATTCTAGCGGATACGCCTTAGAGATATCCCAATTGCCTAACTCCGGACAATCTCCGATTACCACAACAGTTTCACCCGGCTGTGTCTGCACTCCATTAAGTTGCACCCGCACAATCGTTTGCCCCTTGATGCGTTCCCCAACATGACTGATGACAATTACATCCCGCGCGTCTAGTTCCAAGTCTTGCAACTTTCCGTCTGTAACTTCAAACTTGCGCCGCATTAAAATATCGGTATGTTCGCCGTCTGGTAACTCCGTATCAATTGCTTCCAACTTAACAGCTTCCCCTCGATTCATCGCTACAAACAAAACAGAATCGCGGTAACGGCGTACATAACAATAAACGTCAGGCGTTAGATATTTTTGCCATTGACTCCCCATCGATACAGCTGGATTTAATCGCCGCAAACCTGATAGCAACCGGATATCTCGATAGAGGCGTGACTCGGTGTCCCAATTTTCCATCATCGGACGGTTGTAAGGATCGTTCCCGTCGTTGGTATCGTCGTGGAGATACTGTTCTGTACCGTAGTAGATACAGGGAATCCCACGGGAGGTCATAATCACAGCGATCGCTACCCGCAGCATCTCTGGATCGGGATTCAATGACTGGAAGCGGGGCATATCGTGATTATCAATAAATGTAATCAACTCCGTCGCCCCGCAATAACGATGATCCAGATCCAGAACATCTTGAATCAGGTGAAATCCTCCTTCAGCACCCTGCGCCAAAGCCGCTCGGATTGCCAAACAAAAACCAAAATCTAGCATTGTCATGCCAGATTCATTGGCGAATTCTACCGAAAGGTCGCTTCGAGGGTCGCTAAAAATCCACTCGCCAAAGATAAAAACATCTGGTTTGTGAGTGGTAATATCCGCGTTAAATTCTTGCCAAAACCAGATCGGCATATGCTTTACAGTATCAACCCGTAAAGCATCAACTCCCCGGTCTAGCCATTGTTTAATGGCTGATTTAATGTAGTTTCGGTACTCGACGTTATTTTCGTTAAAAGTTGCTAAACCAGACAATTCACAATTTTGCACCTGCCACTCATCTTCCCAATTGGTAACTTCACCATAGTGGTGATACCAGTTATCTTTATCGTCATTAAAATCAGCAATTTTTACTCCATCGTCGTAGAGTTCTCCCTTCTTCCCGCTGAAATCTGGATTGCTGTGATTACACACAATATCCAACACCAGTTTCATCTTGCGTTTGTGTAACTCAGCAACTAATCTGTCAAAAACTGTATCTTTTGTATCTTGAGTTTTATTGAGCGAAGGTTCTTCATCCTTGCCAATAAAGCGAGGATTAATCCGTTTAAAATCCTTCGTCCAATAGCCATGAATCGCAGCTTGCTCAACAAATAATGCTTCCACTTGCTCAAACAGGGGGGTAAGCCAAACTGCGGTAACTCCTAAGTCCTTTAAGTAATCTAGTTTTTCAATAATTCCCTGTAAATCTCCACCCCAATATTTACCCCAATCTTTTCGCTCTGGATCGTAAAGTTCTGGGTTTGGCCCTTCGCTGTTGTCAGGATCGCCGTCATAGAAACGATCTACAACAATGAAGTAAATGGTTTCCTGGCGAAATTCAATATCTCTGGTGTATAGAAACTCTAAATCAATATCACTTTCTGGTTTAGCTTCGATAACCAAAGACTCGATTTCTGCTTCTGAATTAGTAACTTCGTATTGAGATGACGAAGCTTGAGATGGAGGAGTTGATACCATAAAGTTTAGTGCGGCTAGTGTTGATAGAGGTGCGATTTTGGAAAGGTCTGTGCTGTCCGGCTAAGGAGTTCAAGCCTTCAGACTAACTTTTTATAAATCTAACGAATTGTTTCCTTTTTTGTATATATATCCGGAGATAGTAGACTAAAGGGACAAAGCCGTGATACATAAAATAATTTTGTGGAAATTTTTAAAGCAACGAAATCTGCGGTTGGTTTGAAGGATTAGGTCTTACCCAACCGAACAGGGTGTTGGATTGAAGGAAGAAAGCCAACCTACAAAATACTTTACCCTCTTTTAAAGGCTACCGTGGACACACAAGTCTTCTTGAACTTGCAAGCGTCGTTTTATTCTCATAACCTCCCTTAAACAAGGGGAAAATCAAGTTAAAATCTCCCAGTTTATTGGGGGGATGCCAGGGAAATCAATCAACGTTTTGCAACTTAACTAAAGACGTGCGAACACCGTATCTTTTAGCCGAAGGAGAAATACAAGCAGATGTACACTCCCCCGATTAAATTTATTTTGTATGCTCCGCAGATTAAATTTAATTTTTAGAATAAAAAGAAAGTTTCCTAGAGAATTGTTACCACTGAGGATCTGCTTTAATTAGTTCTGAAGCTAATTTACTTTCTACAGGTTTGGAAAACAAATATCCTTGACCAAAATCACAATTGAGCGCTCTTAGTTGGGCTAATT
The DNA here is from genome assembly GCF_039961855.1 of Trichocoleus sp. Lan. Lineage (NCBI taxonomy): Bacteria > Bacillati > Cyanobacteriota > Cyanophyceae > Leptolyngbyales > Trichocoleusaceae > Trichocoleus > Trichocoleus sp. Lan. The sequence goes on from NZ_JAMPKA010000003.1 coordinate 334,483, forward strand.
GACCGGAAGTTTCTATTCCTTCAGCAATCACATTTATCCCCATCGTATGAGCCATTCTCATAATTGCGGGAACCAGGCCTATATTTTCTTGACTACTTTCCATACGGTTAACGAAAGATTTGTCAATCTTCAGGGTATTAATTGGAAAGCAGTGCAAGTAACTTAAGGAAGAATAACCTGTTCCGAAGTCATCAAGGCTTAACTGAATTTGACGCTTCTTGAGTTCCTGAATAATTGCCATTGCTGATTGGCTATTATTTATAAGGACACTTTCTGTGATTTCTAGTTTTAAGCTTTGTGGACTTAGTTGAGTTTTTTGAAAAATTTCGTCAATTTGCTCAATTAAGTTTGATTGGGAAAACTGCCGACCTGAAAGATTCACGCTAATTGTTAGAGGTTCTTGCGTTAGTTTTTGTTGTTGCCAAATCTTTAATTGCTGGCAAGCTTCCCGCATTACCCAAGTATCAATCTGAGTAATCAAACCCGTTTCTTCTGCAATTGGAATGAAGTCCAATGGAGAGATAAATCCCCGATGGGGATGATTCCAGCGCACTAGGGCTTCAAATCCAGCAAGTTTGCCGGTATTCAGTTTAACAATCGGCTGATAATAAACTTGAAATTCTTGTTGATTTATAGCCTTTCGCAGGTCGGTTTCTAGCTGTAAAAGCTGGATAGCTTCCTGGTGCATGGCTGGATCGAAAACGTGATACCGAGCTTTGCCACATGTCTTTGCATGGTACATAGCGGTATCTGCATCCCGCAACAAATATTCAGGTTGTTCATAGTTATTGTTTCCCAAAGCGATGCCAATACTGGCGCTCATGAATACTTCATGTCTGGATAGTTGAAAAGGATGCATGAGTTCTTGAAGAATTCGATCGGCAACTACGGTAGCAGTGCAGGCATCATTAATTTGTTCAACGATGATTGCAAATTCATCCCCTCCTAATCGTGTTAGCGTATTGACGATGCTCAGACAGGGTTCGAGTCGGCGGGCGAGAGCCTTTTGGACACGCTTGGCAAATGCAATCAGCAGTTCGTCTCCTACCAGATGACCAAGAGAATCGTTGACGACTTTAAAGCGATCGCAATCGAGAAATAACACCGCAAACTGATAATCTGCCTCTTGCTTAGTCCGGCTGAGTGCGTTTTCGAGACGCTCCATGAAGACAGCCCGGTTGGGCAAGCCAGTTAACGGATCGTGCAACGCCATATCTAGCAGTTGGCTCTGGATTCGCTTGCGCTCAAGAATTTCTTCATTGAGTTCTTGATTCGTCCTTTCTAACTGACTGGTACGCTCCTTGACCCGATTTTCAAGCTCTGCGTTCAGTTCCAGAACTTTTACTTGTGCTTCTCTCAGAGCCAGTTGATTCTTGACGCGGACTAACACTTCTTCTACCTGAAACGGCTTGCTGATGTAATCGATTCCGCCAACCGTAAAAGCTTTTACCTTGTCAATCGCCTCATCGAGAGCGCTTAAAAAAATTACAGGAATCTCGCGGGTTTGCTCGTTAGCTTTCAGTTTTTCGCAGACCTCATAGCCATTCATTTGAGGCATATTGATGTCGAGCAAAATCAAATCCGGCGGTTTTGCCTGACACGCTTTTAGAGCAGTTTGTCCGTTCGTTACGCTGCGAACCTTATAGCCCTGATGACTTAACAAATCGGATAACAGCCGCAGATTGTTTGGCGTATCGTCAACAAGTAGAATATTTCCGTTTAGTGGAAATACGCGATCGCTATTCATTAGATAATTTGTTCGATTAAATCAGTGATCTGTTCAAACTGAAAGTTGTTGACACAATCCACCAGAGCATTGAATATTGGAGCCTTTGACTCCGCGATTTGCTCGGCGAGGCTCAAAATCAACTCCGCATCTGCCTCAATAGCGGCTTGATAGAGAGCTGCAATCCACTCAACAGGCATCTCTTGAAAGAATGAAGGAGTTAGGAGAAACGATGAATTGGGTGTTGAAGTTTCCGTACTCCCCCTAGGTCGAGGGAGGAAGCAACTTTCGCCTTCTAATGACTCTTCATAAAGATAACGTACCCCTAAATGTTGAGCCATTTTTTCAAAGATAATTTCATTCCGGAAAGGTTTGCCGATGAAATCATCGCAGCCTGTTGACAAAATCAGGTTTCGCTGATCTTCAAAGGCACTAGCCGTTATCGCAATAATGACTACCGCCTGACCATTCACATCCGCTTTAATGCGTCGGGTAGCTTCATACCCGTCCATCACTGGCATCCGCATATCCATCCAGATCAGGTGCGGTTGCCAAGTCTTCCACAGGGCAAATGCCTCTAGACCATTTTCGGCTTCACGCACTTCAAATCCAACATCTGTCAGGAGTTTGACTAACAGGATGCGATTTTCCAGGCGATCTTCCACCACTAGGATGCGATATTGAAGTTGGTTCGGGACTAAACCAATCACCCTGGGTTGCGGCTGTGTCGTTTGAATATCAGTCGCTTCAGCTTGACGAATCTGGATATCAAATGAAAATCGCGTTCCCCGATCTACTTGGCTGCTGACTGCAATATCTCCTCCCAGAAGTTGCACAAATTTGCGGCTAATTGGTAGGCCTAATCCAGTTCCTTGCTGAGATTGCCGACCTGTTTCTGTTTGGGAAAAAGCTTCAAATAGTTTGTCTACTTCTTGTGGGGAAATACCAGGGCCGGTATCTTCGACTTCAAACACCAAACGGTGATTGGGAATGGATAATGGGGAATGAGATTTCTGCGGATTATCGATTTGATGTCTAACTCGCAAGGTGACACCGCCGGATGAAGTAAATTTGATGGCATTTCCGAGGAGATTCATCAAGATTTGCCGCAATTTACTTTCATCTGTTTGCACGTATTGAGGAATATCTGGGGCATAGTCTAAGATAATCTGTAATCCCTTGGATTTCGCTTTTAATCGAAACATCTCTTCTAGGTTGTCCAAGAGGCGAATTAAGTCAAAGCAATTTTCATGAATAGTTGTTCTGCCTGCCTCAATCTTGGACATTTCTAGAATGTCGTTGATTAATTCCAAGAGATGTTCGCCACTTCGATTAATGATTCCCAGATATTCCTGATGAGCTTTGGATAGAGATGAGTCAAGGTTCATCACTTGGGTAAAGCCGAGGATGGCATTGAGTGGCGTTCTCAGTTCGTGGCTCATGTTGGCGAGAAATTGGCTCTTGGCGTGGTTGGCAACCTCGGCAGCTTCTTTCGCTCTGCGTAATTCTGCCTCAGCCTGAAAGCGATCGCTAATATCGATCATCAAACCATCCCAGAGAATATTCCCATCCGCTTGCTTTTCCGGTCGAGAATCCCCTTGAATCCATTTGATGTTCCCTTGCACAATAATTCGCCAGATGCCATGCCAATGTTTTAGCGTATTCGCTGAGACAGCGATCGATTCAATGACATTGGGTAAGTCATCTGGATGAACGACATCAAATATTAAAGATATATTCTGCTGAACCGCTTCTGGAGAAAGACCAAAGATTTCTTGGCAAACGGGACTGATATACGGAAAACTCATCATCCCATCCGGGCGCATCATAAATTGATAAATCATGCCCGGTATGTTTGTTGCCAAATTTTGATACCGACTGTTGCTCCGTTGCAATGCCTCCTCGACCCGTTTGCGCTCGATAATTTCAGTGGTGGCTTTTTCAAAGAGCGTGCATTGCTGGATAGCGATCGCCAATTGCACAGATAACTGTCTGAGACATTCGATTTCGGAGGAGTGCCACTCCCTTGCGCCTTCACAGTGCTGGGCAATCAGCAATCCCCACAAATTTTCTCCTTGCAAAATCGGAACCACCAAGTTCGCTTTCACCTCAAACTGGCTGAGTAAATCAATATGGCACTCATTTAGACCCGCGTTGTAAATATCCGCCATCGCTCGAATGCGACCTTGCTGGTAAAGGGGGACATAGGTTTCCACAAAGCAGCCGTCTTGAATATTGCTTCCGACAATTGGCGTCCAATCCTCGCCCACTGACTCGACAGCCACAACCCCGCTCCAGTCTAGATTAAAGTGGTAAATAATTGTCCGATCGGTTGCCAAAAATTGTCGGACTTCATCCACGGCTGTTTTCAAGACTGCCTCTAGGTTAAGAGAGGAGCGAATGCGTTCTTGGATAGTCCCCACCAACCGTTCCCGCAAAAATTGCTGTTGCAAGGCAATTTCCGCTTGTTTGCGATCGCTAATGTCCCGGCAGATGCAAACCCGAAATCCCTCTTCGGTATAAGTCAGAGAAATTTCTAGGAAAAAGGTGCTTCCATCCTGCTTTTTACCGATTGCTTCTCCACACCATTCTCCCTCTCGTAACAGAATCGGAACAACTTCTTGAGCCAAGCGATTAATTTCATCTGGGTAAAAAAGTTTGTGCCAAGTCTTACCCAAAAGGTCATTAATGTTGTCGTATCCAAAAATCTTGATATGAGCATCGTTCAGATAGATGTACTCATCCTCGGCATTGAGAATCGCCATACCATCCAATGCCGACTCTACCGCGACTAACTGCCGCCGCAGTTCGCTTTGAGCATTGACAAGCTCTTCTTGTGCCTGTTGACGAACTCTAATTTCTTGCTGTAGCTGTTGATTTTGGCAGTCGAGATAGGCACGGTGTTGTTTTTCCTGCTCTAAGAGGGAAGCTTGAGCGATCGCAATCCCGACTTGAGCCGCAACAGACTCTAATAGTTCAATCTCGTCTGCTGTCCACTGACGGATGCGATCGCACTGATGCAAGCCAATTGCTCCGTTCGGTTCTCCCTGGTAAGAAGTCCGCACTGCTAGCATCGACTTTAGACCGATCTGGCGGCAAAATGGCTCAACCGCTTCTAAAAGAGGCTCAGCATAAACATCCGGTGAGGAAATGGCAGCATCTTGTGCGAGCATTAGCTGGACATGGGGATTGCCAACGACAGGGATATCCAAAGACAGTAGCGATTGATAACCAGGAGCCACAAACTCAGCGACTATCGGAATTCTGAGTTCCGGTTCCACCACGTAGGTATGAATGAGGCAGCGATCGATCCTGAGTAGCTGAGAAATTTGTTCGGCGGCGGTGGCAAAGATGTGCTGAGGTTCTAAACTAGAGCGGATTTCTTCGGCAATCTGCTTGAGCAGGACAGTCCGGCTAAATTGATTGGTCAGCGCTTCTACTGCGATTCGCTCCTCGGTGATATCCGCTTGAATCCCCACATAGTGAGTCAAGCACCCTAAAGCATCTCGCACCGGAGCAATAGAAAATTCATTCCAAAATAAGCTGCCGTCTTGGCGATAGTTCCGCAGCACAACGCGACACTCTCTTGCTTCGCGCAGTGCCAGCCGCAGCTCCTCAAGAGCGGGTTGGGTGGTGTCGGGTCCCTGTAAAAAGCGGCAATTTTTGCCCAGAGTTTCTGCTGCCGAGTAACCCGTGATGGACTCAAAAGCTGGATTGACGTAAATCACTGGCGTGTCGGGCAGTTGGGCATCGCTAATGACAATACCATTGCTAGAAGCGGCGATCGCTCGCTCCAGCAGTCGCAGCCGCTCTTCTGAGTGCTTGCGATCGCTGATGTTTAAGGAATACCCAACGCACTCAATGGGATTACCTGCTTCGTCTTTGACCAATTTCATCTGATCGTAGAGCCAGCGATAAGTTCCGTCCTTGTGCAAAAAGCGGTATTCGTAGGCGTAATCTCCTGTAACAAACAGTCGCGGTAATTCAGCAAAGACGCGACTAACATCTTCTGGATGGATGTGGCTTGCCCAAAAAGTTCCATCTTCGAGAAATTCTTGGGCTTCATAGCCTAAAACTGTCTTGATATTCTCACTGACAAAGGTGATGTCATAATTCCCCGATGCCTTGCAGCTATAAATAATTCCCGGACTAGAGGTGAGCAGATGTTGCAGGCGTTCGGTCGCCGAGCGCAGTGCCACCTCCGCTTGTTTACGAGCAGTGATTTCCATCACCACTCCCCCAACGCCAGAAAGCCGATTATCCTCGTCTGGTATGGGAAAGAAAGAAACCATCCAGTCTCGAACAATACCCGGTTGGCTCGGTACTTCACCGCTGATTTCTTGGTTGAGAATAGATTCGCCTGTTGCGAACATTCGCCGATAGAGAGGTTCCAGCTTAGGGGCGATATCGGGGATGACTTCACAGAGGCTCTTGCCAATCATGTCACCCGCAGGGAAACCATTCACCTCTGCCAGGAGTTCGTTGATTTGCACGAATCGCAGTTGCTCGTCCATGATGCTCAATCCGACAGGAGCCGAGCTGAAAAAGGCATTCAGGCGAGCTTCCCGCAAGGCGAGTTCTCGTTCTAAGGCAATGCGAACGACTTCGTCGCGCTTCGCTCCGCTAACGTCTTTATGCGTCCCCGTCATCCGCAGCGCCACACCAGAGCGATCGCGCTCCATCACCTTACCATGACACAAAATCCACTTCCATTCGCCTGATTTTGAGCGCATCCGCAATTCAATTTCGGAAACGGGTGTTTTACCTTCCCGATGCAAGGTTAAAGAGTCTATCGCCCTAGAGGTATCCTCTGGATGTACTAGCCGCTCCCAGGACTGGTAACTGTTCTCAATCTCCTCTGGCTCATACCCCAGCATCTTCTTCCATTGCCGGTCGAAATACATCTCTCCGGTCGTTAAATTCCAATCCCATATCCCTAAGGCACTCCCATCTAACGCCATTTGCAGCCGTTCTTCGCTGCTTCTGAGAGCGGCTTCGGCAAGTTTGCGCTCAATCAGCCAACCTAACTGAGCCGCAACTGCACTTACTAGCTCAAACAAATGTCGATCTTCTGCACTTTTGCCACGCTTAAAGAAAACTAAAACTGCCAACACTCGCTGATTGGCGAGAATTGGCACGCCCAAACCCGTCTTTAATCCAACTTTTGCGGCGATTTGCGATCGCACAAAGGTTTCCTGTGTGGTCGCGGAAACATCTTCTACCCATTCTGGTTGCTGCGATGACCAAACGCGCCCTGGCAGACCCACGTTGGCTCTAAATGTGACTGTTTCGCTATGGCGTCGGAATTCTTCAACCGAGCTATGTTGCAAAGCGACGACCGCATCGCGATCGCACCCGTACCAACCCGGACTATTTTTTAAAACTGTACCATCATCAGACGGAACCCAAGTTTCTCCCAAATCCCAGCCGATTGTCGTACAAATTAACCGCAGAATAATTGCTAAAGCAGTATCTACGTCAACAGAACGATTGATGGCTTGGGTTGCTTCCAGCAACAGACGAATTTCAACTTCTGCTTGCTTTCTTTCAGTAATATCGCTGGTCGTGCCGAGAATCTGCTTCACCTTGCCGTCAGCGGTTCTCGCAAACAGAGTATCCCGATTGAGCAGAGTCCGCCATTCTCCATTTCGATGCCTCATCCGGTACTCATTCTCAAAGATTTCGCTGTCAGAGGCGTCCTCGAATTGTTGGAAATATTCCGGCAGTCTAGCGAAATCGTCAGGATGCATCAGCTTCTGGAAATCTAACCCCGTTTCTTGAATTTCTTGGGGGGTATACCCTAAAGTAACGGCGATTTCACGATTAATATAAACATTGCGCTGCTCGCTCAGATCGTAGAGAAACAAAACATTGGGGCTTGCTTCGGCAATCCGTTGAATGAAATGCTGACTCTGGAGTAACTCCTGCTGTGTCTGTTTATGTTCGGCGATTTCAGATTCTAGATTATGCAGCGTTTTTAATAACTCGGCGGTGCGATCGCTAACCCGAATTTCTAACTCATCGTTGACGCGGCGTAATGCTTCTTCTGCCTGCACCCGGATTGCAATCTCGCTCTGGAGTTCCTGGTTGAGAATCTCTAGCTGTTCGGGCGTTTCCAAAGCCAGGAATTGCGGCAGCAGCGTTACCATTTGTAGAGCCGTGTAGCAGGAAACCAAGGCAGTCATCGCTTGCTCAATTCCTGTCAGCCAGTAAACTGGATGCCAAAGCGTCCAGATTTCCATCAGGTGCCCGGTACCGCAGAGAATAGTAAAGGCTCCAAATAAGGCAAATATCCCTTGAAAGGGAATATCTTTCCGCTTGTGGATGAAGTAGATGAGCATCGCCGGAATTGAGAAATAGGCGATCGCAATCAACAAGTCAGAAACCAGGTGAAGCCATACCAGTTTCGTTTGCCACAGGTAGCAGTGACCGTGAGGGATAAATTGTCTTGAAGAAAACAATTCTTTTAAAAGCTTCCACATATTACGATCTTTGGCTATAATTCGGAGTTATTCCCGATGCATAGAGATACGGTTAGATAAGCTTCCCAGCTTTAGCTTTTGCCGCGACCCCTCAAGCGCATTCGACTCAGAGTTGAAGCTCAAACTGATGGATAGCTGAGTCTTGGGTTTCCATAACAGCGAGTAATATGCAGAAGAATCTGCTAGAGATTGATCAAGTTGAGTCAGTACAACACTTGATTCAAGATTGATTCCCCATCTTTAGATAGATATTCTTCATTATTAAACATGACAATTCTATTTTGGTAAGTCAAGGGAAGAATTTAGTTTTATCTGTCTGTCTCGAACCCCTCTTCCCCCCAGATCAGCTAAATTTGCTTGTGCATACTTGGTGGGAGAGGCAGTTTAAGGTTTATGAATTTTGTTTGTATACGTGACAACAACTATTCTAGCGATCGCCTACATAAAGCCTTTCTTCAAAACTGCTTTTATCAAGCTAAAACGGTTGAGGCAGATTCTGGTGAATTTGCCAAGATTTAGCTGGAATCTCTAGATTGCCCTAAATTGGGCATTTCTAAATTAAAGTTTAATTTAGCAATGTCAGGTAAAGGATTGCGATCGCAAAACGGTTGTCACCTTGCAACCTCGCTTTGTAAATGTGGAAAAAGTGAAACTTGCCGCTGAGTGACAAGCTATTAATTAAAAAATTTTTCTTCAGTTGATGAGAGACATAAAAGCCCGATCCCTGACTCACTCCTCGCAGAAACTTGGTTAGCAAAGTCCATGTGAAGCCAAGCAATCTTCAACTGGCAGCAAAAAGATATAGAAATATTTAAGAATCTGCTCAAATACTATTGAGAAATTAGGTTGAGGGTAGACTGATTGATGGCAGCGATCGCTCTACAACTCAAGAATCGCTATTGAGGCAATTATGCACGCAGTCGTTTTAGTCCTCGTTGAAGTGCTGATCGTGATTGGACTCTCCCGACTGATGGGACTGGGGTGTCGCTTCATCAATTAACCCTTGGTGATTGGCGAGATTGTCGCTGGGATTATGCTAGGACCATCTCTGTTTGGTTTGATTGCTCCAGATTTAGCCGCCAATTTATTCCCAGCCGAAACCCTTCCTTTCTTGAACGTGCTGTCTCAAGTTGGGTTAATTTTCTTTATATTTCTGATTGGCTTAAAGCTAAATCCGAAATATCTCAGCGGCAACTTAGAAATCGCAATTTTAACCTCACACGTTAGCATTTTAGTACCCTTTTCTCTGGGTAGTTTACTCGCTTTGCTGCTTTATCCGCTGGTTTCTAATAGTAGCGTCGCCTTTACCGCCTTTGCTTTATTTTTGGGGGCGGCGATGTCGATTACCGCTTTCCCTGTATTGGCTCGAATCATTACCGAAAATAACTTGCAAGGTACACGGTTGGAGACTTTGGCTCTGACGTGCGCGGCGGTCGATGATGTCACGGCTTGGTGTTTGTTGGCACTAGCGATCGCAGTGACGCGCACGAACAGCATGGCGGGTGCGGTACCAACAATTCTGTATTCCGTACTCTACATTGGGTTCATGGTAACGGCAGGGCGTTGGTTCTTGCAACGACTTTCTAGCTACTATGACCGCGCAGGTCGGATCAACCAATTTGTGCTAGCTGGGATTTATATGGGCGGGCACTGGTCTGTTAAGGAGTGATGTGTAAAATAGTTGCATTGGGTGGATGAGAGCCGATGCACTGCCCAGAATGTGAAAGTCAGCAGGTCGTCAAAAACGGCAAGGTTACCCTCCAAGACGGTGCTGTTGTGCAGAAATATATGTGTAAAGCTTGCCGCAAGGCAATTCAACAACCGAACTGGGACTCCAATGGCGGGCCTACAGACCTCCTCAACAATTGTGACGTTGGCGATGAACGTCCGCACTGAAGGAATGGGAGTAGCGACTGGGCACTCTTTCGGTAAATCTCACTCAACGATCCTGCGCTGGGAGAACCGTTTGGCAAACCAGCTCAGTCAATGGTCACCTGCTGCGCCAAAGACGGCAGACCTCACGGTCGAGGGGGATGAGGTATACACTCGAGTGGGCGAGAACCTTCCCCCCCAGTGAGTGCGAAGGATGGACGATCTACTTCATCGAACGAGAAACACGCTACTGGATCGCCGCACAAGCAGGACACAAACGGGATGAATTATTCCGCCAAGGGACAGCAGGGGCGTGGGCATGGGCATCTGCTGCCGAGTTGATTGGCTGGTTTAGCGATGGAGAACGACGCTACGGCACGGCGTTATGGCAGCTTGCCAGTGTGAGGCTTACTCCCGGCGAGGCTCATCCTGACTATGGGCGACGCAAAGTGTGGCGAGAGGGAGCTCACGGGGTGACAACCCCGTCAAAAGCCTAGTGCAAGCGCTCCTGAAGCCAAGTTGCGGTAAAAGAAGATGGGGTCACTCTTGTTAAAAAGCCCCATCTGTTAAAAATGCTTCCTCAATTTTATCAAATTCATCTGCAACAGCAACTAAAAAACACCGAATACTTGACTCTAAAAATT